>JAFDHL010000010.1 GCA_019308785.1 Deltaproteobacteria bacterium | reverse complement strand
CTTGTGCCTTTGGCCTTTACTTGATTCCGGGAATAACATATATCAAATTATATTCCTGAATTTTGCAAGCGCGGAGTTTGCCGAAGATACAAGGCATCACAGCGCGAAGCTGTAGACTTTACCGCAAGCGTTTGATAACGCCGTAGATTCGGTGAAATCGGCGCTCCCGAAGGGTAGACAATCTTGAAAAAATTGCGCTGTTATCCCAGCACCAAATGTGTATAGATTCCATTTTTCCAAATTCTGACTAACACACTGAATTAATGTTTTTTTTGAACCCCTTCAAGATTGTCTATGCAAGATTCAGGACATTACCCAAGTGTTCCATGTAACGACTGATGAAGAAACGCCTCATTATTCTATATTGGCTGCTCCTTCTCGTGCCGACTTTTGTAATCGGTGTATTTGCCTTTCAACTGCTTCGCCATGAGCAGGAGCGGATTGACCAGGAAGTGCGTTTTTCGGCCCGGGACAGGGCGCGAGCTATTGCGGAAACATTGCAGGTTACTGTCGCGGCGGTCGAGGATGGGCTTACGGAAGCCTTGTGTCGTATTCACGGTAACAGGCTGACTGAGACTCTCCTCGAATGGGAAAAGAGCAATCCACTCTTGAGAAATGTGTTTGTCTGGAAGCCAAAGGCCGGCCTTCAATATCCCGTGCCAGGTGCTTCGACAACGTCGGAAGAGAGGCGCTTCAATGCCCGTTATGATGCACTTTTTTCCGGCCGTGTTCCCTGGCGGTCGGCCGGGGCCGAGACAGCCAATGCTGGGCCTTCAGATACCCTTGTTTCAGAACAGCCAAGTCTGGTTCGGGACATTAAAAAATTAAAAACCGGGAGGCAAAGGCTTGTAAGCCTGGCAAAAGGGGAGGGCGGAAGTTACAAAAAAAGGAATATGGAGGCTGAAGAGGGCTCCTGTAAAGCCGGTGGCTGGATTCCGTGGTTTGAGGAGAACAGGCTGTTTATCCTTGGATGGGTCCAGCGAAAACCGAATGGTCTTATTTACGGTGTGGAAATAGAGTTGATGACCCTTCTATCCCGCCTTGTTACAGACTTTCCCGCAACAGCACCCAAAGGTATGGTATACGCCCTCCTTGACGGCAGCGGCCAGATTTTGCATCAGGCAGGAAACAGTGCGCTGGAATCCGGTTTGAGGCCTGACCTGACTGTGCCTCTGGCACCCTATTTACCGCACTGGCAGGTTGCCGTGTATTTTGTGGATGGCCGCCTGGCCGCCGTATCCGGCAAGGGGTTTATTATCCTGTCCGGTCTTCTTCTCTCGATCTTCATAATAGCTATTATACTTGGCGGTTCCTTACTGACCTGGCAGGCGCATCGCAATATGGCTGACGCGCGACAGAAGACCTCTTTTGTTTCCAACGTATCGCATGAACTTAAGACGCCTCTTACGAGTATCCGTATGTATGCGGAGCTTTTGAGTGAAGGCAGAATCAAAGACCCGGGAAAGAAAAAGCATTATCTGCAGGTCATCGTCGATGAGAGCCAGCGCCTCACCAGGCTCGTGAACAATGTGCTGGATTTCAGCCGGCTGGAGCAGGGCCGCAAGAAGTATCATCTTGAAGAACTGGAATTGACGGGGTACCTGCACGAAATCACGGAACTTCACCGGTTGCGTGTTCAAGAGGCAGGGCTGGTCCTTGAAGTTCAAATCCCGGAGGAAAAAATTTTAATTCTGACTGACCGTGACGCTATTGAGCAAGTGGTGCTTAATTTAATTGATAATGC
The DNA here is from genome assembly GCA_019308785.1 of Deltaproteobacteria bacterium. Lineage (GTDB taxonomy): Bacteria > Desulfobacterota > DSM-4660 > Desulfatiglandales > Desulfatiglandaceae > JAFDHL01. The sequence continues at coordinate 23,742 of JAFDHL010000010.1, read as the reverse complement.
CATAAAATATGCGGCAGATGGTGGAGAGCTCTTGATCGCTCTGAAAGTCCTTAATGGCAAATGCGAGATCAGGTTCATGGACCGCGGTCAGGGAGTACCCCCAGAGCACCAATCCAGAATTTTCAAAAAATTCCATCGTGTGGACGACACGTTGACAGCACAACAGCCTGGCTCCGGACTGGGGCTGAGTATCGCGCGCAGACTCCTTAGGGATATAGACGGAGATCTTTTATATGAACCGCGTGATAGTGGGGGAAGCTGCTTTGTGGTTTTGGTTCCCTGTCGATCTGATCATGAATCTTAGAAAGCATTTTGACAGGATAAACAAGATTAAATCCTGTTAAAAAATATGTCTTTAATATGCAAATTTATGTGCTTATTTCTGTGGGAAACGAGATATGAAACCAATTCAGATCCTTGTCGCGGAAGACGACCCCAAGATCCTTACAGGTCTTGTCGATATGCTTGAAAGTGAAGGGTACCGGGCTGCGCCTGCGATTGATGGAGAACAGGCCCTGAAGCTGTTTGAGAGCAAGAAATTCGATCTTGTGCTCTTAGATATCATGATGCCTAGTAAAAGCGGTTATGACGTTTGCAGGGCTATCCGTTCGCAAGACGAGCGTGTGCCTATAATAATGCTCACTGCCAAAGGGCAGGAGATTGATAAGGTCGTGGGTTTGCAACTTGGGGCGGACGATTATGTGACCAAGCCCTTTGGGGTGAATGAACTTCTTGCCAGAATTGCAGCAGTACTGAGGCGCTCCCGGCAAAATGCAAAGCAAGCGTCAGAAGAAGCGAATGCCCCTGACCATTTTGATTTCGGGGGCGCGGAAATCGACGGACTCCAGTACAGGGTGAGGAGAGGCGAACAGACTTTTGATCTTTCAGGCAGAGAACTCCAGCTCCTGGAGTTTTTCTATGCGCATCCCAACGAAGTGTTAAACAGGGACAGGCTTTTGAATGCTGTGTGGGGAATTGACTACTTCGGTACAACGCGTACTGTTGATCAGCATATTGCTCAACTGAGGAAAAAAATTGAACCTGATCCAAATAATCCCAGTGTCATAACTACCGTACACGGTGTTGGATACCGCTATGAGAGAAGTCAGGAGTCAGATTAAGATTAACGGCAAAAATTCAAAAAACACTCGTTTTCGTCATTCCCGCGAAGGCGGGAATCCAGGAAAATCAACCATTTGTGGACTCCCGCCTTCGCGGGAGTGACGCCCATTGAGACTTTTTAAGAGTTCATCAAGATTAACAGCGTACTCTGTGGGTGAACGAAAACGTAGAGGCAAGTACTATGGCAGAAAGCGAATGGCACGAGACACAGATCCGAATTCGATATAAGGACACGGACCGTATGGGAGTGGTATATTACGGGAATTACCTTACATTTTTCGAGGTAGGCCGTGCTGAACTCATGCGCGACCTGGGATTTCCCTATGCCGAGATAGAAGCGGACGGGTATTTTCTGGTTGTTACAGAGGCGAACGCAAAGTACTACGCCAATGTGGGTTATGATTCAGAAGTCACGGTAAAGACGAAGATTGCCAAAGTGAAAAATGTAAGCATGCGCTTTAACTACGAAGTAGTTGATGAAGCAGGCAAGCTGCTTGTAAGCGGACACACGGTCCATGCCTGCCTGAACCCGGATCTCAAACCCGTGAGAATACCGCCCGACCTGAAAGAAGTCATCACGAAAAACATCAAGCCGGAAAATAAATCACGGTCAAACCTCGATTACTAGCAACATACGGAATGAAGGAAGTCAGTCAGGTATTTGTTGTTCAATATTCGAAGCTTGAACATTTTTTCTTTCACTAACGGGCCTTTATATTTCAAGTGGCCAGGCAACGGCTTATGACGGGCAAGCCGTTAGGAAGGTGTGATAGATGTATCAAGATGAAATTTTAAAAGATCTGTTTTTTATAGAGAGAGGGTATCTAAACAGCAACCACTTTGTTTTTCGATCAAAAGTTCCGGTTCTCATTGATACAGGTTATGTTGCCGACTTTAATGAAACGGCCAGGCTGATAACCGGGTTGGGAATAAGTATTTCGGATGTTTCCTTAATTATCAGTACCCACTCCCATTGTGATCACATAGGTGGCAACAAAGCTATTCAAGAGGCGTCTGGGTGCGACATCGCTTTACACAAAGTTGGGAAGTACTTCATTGATACTCGGGACGATTGGTCAACTTGGTGGAGATACTATAGTCAGGAAGCGGATTTTTTTAATTGCACACTAACTCTGGAAGATGGTCAAATTATCGGTGTAGGACCTTATGAATTTCAGGTCATTTATACACCCGGCCATGCTTCAGACGAAATTGTGCTTTACAACAGAAAAGAAAAAATCCTCATATCTTCTGATACGCTCTGGGAAAACGATATGGCAGTGATAACAATCCGTGTTGAAGGGAGCAAGGCACTGTTTCGCATGCAGGAATCCCTTCAGAAACTTGAGTCCCTTGATGTGAAAATGGTATATCCCGGCCACGGTCGCCCGTTTTCTAACATGAAAAAGGCCATATCAAAAAGCAAAGAAAAACTTGAAGGATATTTTCTTCACCGAGAGGAAATTGGTGATGATCTAATAAAAAAGATCATAATCTATACACTCTTGATGAAAAGGGCTATTCAGGAAAACGCACTTTTCCCGTACCTCATGGATACTTATTGGTTTAGAGAAACGATTGATCTTTATTTCAGCGGTGAATACGAATTGAAGTATAATGAGCTTATAAGAAATTTCCATAAGAGGGGAATCATCAAGCGGAAAAATGGAAATTTGTTTACAACAGTAAAGCCTTGAGTATTCAGAGTGCTGTTTTTGCCTCACTAATCATTACACCTGACCAAAAAAACTCTTGACAATGATATCACTAATGATACTATACACATAATGGCCAAAATAAAAGATATACTTGTCAAATGGTACAGAATCCCAGGGATGTCCGATTCAACGATTTGTGCAAGGTATGTAACCATTATTTTGGGGAACCTCGCCAAAGTAGTAGCAGCCACCGAATATACAAAACACCATGGCAAGGCGATCCTCGAATAAATATCCAAAATCATAAAGGAAAAGCCAAAGCATACCAAGTGAAACAAGTGCTATTGGCCATTGAAAGGATGGAGGTAGATCATGGCCCTGAAAAATGATAGATATACATACCGGGTAACCTGGTCGGAAGACGATAATGAGTATGTTGGTTTGTGTGTTGAATTTCCCAGCTTGAGCTGGCTGGCATCCACACCTGAAGCAGCCTTGAAAGGCATCCGCAAGGCAGTCGAAGATGTGGTCAAGGATATGCGAAAAAACGGCGAGGCCGTACCCGAACCCATCGCTTGCAGGCACTATAGTGGTAAGTTCATGGTACGTGTTCCTCCCGAAGTGCATAGAAACCTGGCAATCAAGGCAGCAGAGTCCGGAGTCAGCTTGAATCGGCTCGCTAGTTCGAAGTTAAGTTAACCCTATAGTTGCATAAACAACATGTCAAAAACGAAGAAAACTGAAGGACATCCTTATATTGCCCCTGTCAACAAAAAAGTGGACACCGATAAAGCGTGGTCCCTCATTATTCATTAGCATGTACTGACAAGTTGTTTTAGAACCAACATCCCACTTTTGATTTTTGTTAACAAATTATTATAAGGAGCATATTAACATGCCTTGGGTGAATAAGGAAATGTGTACAGGGTGCGGTATATGTATTGATGAATGCACTGTTGGTGCTATTTCAATGGATGAGGACATTGCGTTTATAGACGAAGATAACTGCATACGATGTGGAGTATGTCATGATGTATGCTCGGAGGATGCGGTTCGTCATGACGGAGAAAGGATTCCAGAAGAAGTTGAAGCTAATCTGGCCTGGATAAGACGATTTTTGGAACATGATTATTATTCGGGTAACAAGAAAAGACAAAAAGAACTTATTGAACGTATGAAACGCTATTTTGCCAAAGAGCGAAAAGTTGCGGAAAAGACTATAGAACGGATTGATGCATTGCAAGATACGGGGACAAATCAGGATTAAACCCCGACTACTGAGTACCATACGAAGTGAAGGAAGCCAGTCAGGTAGTTGTTGTTCAATATTTGAGGTTTGATCCTGATTTCTCTAATTTATATTAACCGATTCCGTTAGGAGGAGATTATGAAGAGAACAATTTTGCTTTGGGTTTTTATGACGGCCTTAGCCTTGTTTTTGACCACTTCACCGGTTCTCGCAAAGGGGAAGGGCAAAGAACGTCCGCCCGGCTGGGACAAAGGGGAAAAGAAAGGATGGCAGAGCGATGTGCCACCAGGACAGGAGAAAAAGCAGTATGAGGGAGAGGAAGAAGAAGGGAAAGTAAAAAAAGAAAAGAAGGAGAAAAAAGTAAAAGAAGTCAAGAAAAAGAAGTCAAAGGAAGAGATAGAAGAAGGGAAGAAAAAGGAAAAGAAAGAGTCCTTCTGGCAGAGGTGGTTTGGAAAGGGCAAGAAAGAAAAAGTGGAATAGCTCCTACAAGATTCAGCGAGAGGCCCTCACCCTTGAGCGGCACTCCGCCCCAAGTCGGGGGTTCCGCTCAACTCGCCATTAGTCGCCGGATGAATTAACTTCCAGTAACTACTCAGGTTGTTTAGGCTGAAGGCTGAAGACTATTAGTAAAGGGCTGAACGTGGTGCAAATGGGGTTCCTGTTATTGTATTACTGTAACTGCTTTATCTATGAAAAGAACTCTTTCGGTTCTCTTTCCCCTTCAGCCTTCAGTCTATACACCTTCAGCCTGACTACGTGAGTAGTCACAACTTCCAAACTGAATAGGAGAAAGGTTTGATGCAAATGAAGAAGGATTCTTATCAGCCAGATAAAAAGATAGTAGCGGTTTGCGGGCTGTTTTGTCCTGCTTGTATTATCTTTATTGCTCAGAGGGAAAGTCCGGAAAAACGAAAAAAGATTGCCGAAAACCTCCATCTCTCCGTTGAAGCCCTCAAGTGTGATGGTTGTCGGGCCGAAAATCGGTTTACTTATTGCGAGACTTGCAAATTAGAACCATGTGCAGCAGAAAAAGGGTTGGATTTTTGTGGTGAGTGCGAGGAGTACCCTTGTGAGATGCTAAAAGAATTTCAGGCCGCTATGCCCCATCGAATTGAGTTATGGCAGGCTCAGGCTCGTATCAAGGAAGTTGGTTATGAAAAATGGTTTGAGGAGATGTTAGAACACTATTCGTGTCCACAGTGTAATACGATCAATTCAGCCTATCATATAGCTTGTAGAGAATGTGGAGCCACCCCAAGTTGCTCTTATGTTGATTTGCACAATGTTGAAATTAAGTCACATCTCTCTAATAGTCAGCGTGAAAGCAGCGAATAAATTTTGTGAATCGCGCAACGGCTAACCTTGGCTTTCAGTTGACCAGCTATTAATGCGTCGATTCAAAAGGTTGGAGTTTCAAAAGTTTTGGAATATTTTGCGAAACTCTTTCATTTTAATCCGCCGCCAATCGAAGCCTACGTTAGGCAACATTCAGTGAAAGGAGGAAAACATGGCTTTTTGGAACTTAGGGACCTTGGAATTGGAAGAGTTTAGGCCGGGTATTATGAGTAAGGCGGAAATTGGAAATAACTTGATTATGGTTTGCATGGAAATAGGTCCGGGAAAGGAAGACACTGGACATAAACATACCTTTGACCAGTGTGGTATTGTGCTGGAGGGTCAGATAGAAATGTTTATAGGTGAAGAACATAAATTACTCAACTCCAATAAGTCCTATTTTATACCATCAGGGGAGCAACATGGTTGGAAAACTTTCGATAAGCCGGTAAAGGTCTTGGACATATCATTAAAACAACCTTAAGAATGGCCCCCGTTTTTAATGTATGCCCGGATTTTGTTAAAAAATTTCTTCATCCTGCCATGAATTTCAGGACGTGCACCCGGAAGTGAATGGGCATGCTGCCATTGGTCAAGATAGTCATTGATTTCCTTTTTCCAGCGTTTCCTGTCCCAGGGCAATACGGGACCCACGAGCTTTCGAACCCGGCCAAAATATTCCCTCCCTCCGTGCGAGGTCAATAACCCGATTCTTACCCGCCTTAACAGAAGATCAGTCAGGTGTCTCACATTTTCATTCTTTGCCACATAGGGCAGTTCTGCCCAAAGTGTTCGGGTGCCGGGAATGTTTTTCAGGTCTTGCGGTGCGGCAGCCCTGACAAGATCATTCGCGGATTCACCATACCGGCCAAAGAGATTGCGCCAGGTATCCGGCGACAGGCCGAAGTCTTTTTCCGGGATCAGGGATGACTGCGTAAAACCCGGTTCATCCGGATCCGGCAATTTAACGGAAGGCAAAAAGGGTTTGGCCTCTTTGAGGGCATCAAAAGCCAGTTTGCGAAATGTGGTCAGCTTTCCGCCGGTGATGGTTACAAGACCCTTATCCACCCAGACCACATGCTCACGGGATTCTTCCGACGGGTCAAGTTTACCTTCACTGAGCACCGGCCTCACACCCGCAAGGGTAGAAAGGCAATCTTTTGGAGAAATGTCAAGGGAAGGGAATATGGTATGCAGTCCTTCTGTCAGATACGATACTTCTTCTTCTGTAATAGCAGGCTCTATGGAAAGATCCTCCTTATGGTCAAGGTCCGTGGTTCCCACAATTACGGCCCCTTCCCAGGGGACCATAAACACGGCCCGGTTGTCTGAAGGGTGAGTAAAGCTGATGGCCTGATCCACGGGAAGGACCCGGGCAGGAAATATCATGTGGCTGCCCCGCAAAGGGCGCAGATGGAGGTTCTTCTTGGGTGAAGGATGCAGTTGCTCTGCCCAGCATCCGGTGGCATTGATCACCGCGCTTGTAGAAAGGGCTTTTGTTTCATTGGTTTCCACATCTTTAATGGTCACACCAATTACTTCCCCCTGATCATTCCGGTTTATTGTTTCAACCGAAGTATAATTCAGTGCATGGCCCCCGGACTTAATTGCTTCTGTAATCAGGCGCAGTACTAAGCGGGCATCGTCTACCAGTGCATCAAAAAACTGAAATGCCCCGGTAAGGCCTTTCTGATCGATATGGGGCACCAGTTTGACAAATTCCTGAACGTCATAAAACTTGTGCTGTCGTTTTTTTGCAATAAGGTCATACACGGACAGGCCCGCTTCAAGGGTCCACTTCCCCGGTCCCCGGTCCTTGTACACAGGGACCCAAAAGCCTAAGGGTTCAACCAGCCCGGGGGCTTCTTTCAGGAGACGCTCACGCTCCTTAATGGAATCCCTGGTAAGAAAAATCTTACCTTCTTTGAGATAGCGCAGGCCACCATGAACCAGCTTTGAAGAGCGGCTTGAGGTTCCCCAGGCAAAATCCTGTTGCTCGACAAGGAGCACATTGAGGTCCATACGGACCGTTTCCCGAAAAATGCCTGCGCCGGTGATCCCTCCGCCGATGATGACCAGGTCCCAGTTTTTCCTAATGGTTTTCATGGTTATAGCCCTTTGAGTCCTTTCCAGATTTCAATGCTCTTTTCCATGGTCGAATGGACCACGCGCTCCACGTTTTTTCCTCCCCGGTCGATGGCATCGTACAGGTCCAGGTAATAGCTACGGGAGATCTTTCGCGCCTTTTTAAGGCTGAAGTATTGAAGCGCTAATGATTCAAACATCCAGGAGAAATCGTTAAAAATCAGCCTGTATATGGGATTTTTTGCGTGGCTTGTCATCAATAGCTGCAGGTCCCAATCGTAAAGGCTGAATGCCTCGGCCTTATCCTCAAGGGTTTTGGCCTGTAATAAATATGTCAAGAGCACTTCTGGGGCGCTATCGGCAGACAGCCGGGCAATGATGGGCAGCAGGTTGGACCTCACCTCAAGCAGATGGGTGACAAATCCATTGGGCAAATACTCACTATATCTTGACATGGTACTGAGCAGGCCCATGCCGCCATTTTCCCAGTAATTATTGACCACCGTTGGTTTCCCATGATGTATGGTAACCCATCCTTCCCTTGAAAGACGGTGCAGGGTTTCCCGCAGTGTCTGTCTTGTTACGCCGAGCTTTTCGGCAAGGGTCCTTTCGTTGGGCAGGGCCGAACCCTGCGGATACGTGCCGTTCAGTATTGAAGTGACTATCTGGTTTTCAACATACTGCGCAGGTCGAAGTGGTGATTCAAAATTCATAGCTGAAATTTTTTGTTTTATCCTTTACTTTTTTTTCTAAAACTGGTAAGAGGTCATACCAGTTATCTTGTAGATTGTCAAATAATATCTCTCAGCGATTTTATGATACCCCGCTCTAAGCGAAACTTACTACGGACAGCATAATATTGTTTTCAATAAACTGTGCTGCAAGGGCAACTATTCACGGCTGTAAAATCCCCCCATCCCCCCTTTATCAAAGGGGGGCGAGGGGGGATTTTTTCTGCGCTCATCGTATTCGGATGTAAACTGTTTAATGCTCCCTATTGTAAATGCAGAGTTTACCCGTAGTGGTTTTATCTATATGATATTCTTCAAATACAATATAACCAAATAAATATTTATATGGCAGGAGATAACATGTTTAAATTAAAAGGTTTTAAACCGGATTGGACAAATGAACCTCCCCCAAATGGGACCTATCGTTCTATTTTCAAGTGGGGGGCGCCGGACATGTTCAAGCATCCGAACCACAGGCTTTACGCCATGATAAAAAAAGAGTTTCTAATGACGGATGCGGATTTTGAAAAAAAGCAATACCAGGGTAACGAACCGGTTAAAGTGGAAACGCCGCTCCGGCTGGCAGGTCAACAGGTCGAGCAGTTCATTCAAATTGTGGGCAGGGAAAATGTTTCTTTGGATGATTATTCCCGGACAAAATACGCAAGCGGCAAGACCATGGAAGAGGCCATGCAGTTGAGGCGGGGAATTGCCGGGGAAGTGGCGGATCTTGTTGTTCATCCCCGGAGCAAAGAAGATGTATGCAAGATCGTGATCTACTGCAATGAACAAAAGATTCCGGTATATGTGTACGGAGGCGGGTCTTCAGTAAACTTAGGCTTTAAGCCTGTTAAAGGCGGTATAACCCTGGTTATGAATACTCACATGAACCGGGTGCTTTCGTTCAACGAAACCAATCAGACCATTACTGTTGAGCCCGGCATAATGGGGCCGGCCTATGAAAACATGCTCAATAATGCGCCGGATTTCTTTAATGCGAAAAGACGTTACACAGGCGGCCATTTTCCCCAGTCTTTTGAGTATTCTTCGGTGGGCGGCTGGATTGTCACCCTTGGCTCAGGTCAGCAGTCATCATATTATGGAGATATGTACGATATTGTACTGAGCCAGGAATACGTGACACCTGCCGGCTCATTTAAAACATATGATTACCCTGCTACGGCCACCGGCCCCAAGGTCAACGACATCATGAAGGGAAGCGAGGGGGCCTTCGGGGTCCTGGTCAATGCAACCCTGAAAATCTTTAGATATATGCCGGAAAACCGGAGAAAGTTTGCCTTAATGTTTTCCACCTGGGCAGATGCAGTCAGTGCGGCCCGTGAAATTTCCCAGGCAGAGTTCGGCATGCCTTCCGTGTTCAGGATCTCCGATCCGGAAGAGACGGATGTTGCTTTAAAGCTATATGGCATTGAAGGTACGGTCATTGACAGGCTGATTTCCCTCAAAGGGTTTAAGCCGATGGAGCGATGTCTTTGTATCGGGCATACTGAAGGAGAAAAGGGTTTTACGAAAAACGTAAAGAAAAAGGTAAAAAGGATTTGCCGGCAGCATGGCGCCATGTATATTACCGGATATCCGGTGAAGAGCTGGGAGCATGGAAGATACACAGATCCTTATATGCGGGAGGACCTAAATGATTTCGGTATTATGATCGATACCCTGGAATCAGGCGTCACATGGGATAAGCTTCACAATTTGCATCAGGGCGTAAGAACATATATAAAAAGCCGGCCCAATACAATTTGTATGACCCATGCATCTCATTTTTATCCGCAAGGAACAAACCTTTATTTCATCTTCATGGCAAGGATGAATGACTTGAATGAATATAAGAACTTTCAGGAAGGTGTTATTGATCAGATTCAAAAACATGGGGGATCATTGAGCCACCACCACGGTGTCGGCAAAATGATTGCGCCCTGGATGGAAGATCATTTAGGAACGGTTCAGATGGATGTATTGAGGGCACTCAAGTCCCACTTTGACCCACACAACATAATGAATCCCGGCGGGACCCTCTACCTGGATACGCCTGAACCTGAAAAACGCTTTGTGACTTAATCTGAAAGTCCTTTTATCGCCCGTACGATATTACTGACGTTCCTCATGCCCGCGATCACCAGCAGGCAGGGTAAAATGCTATGACCCTGCCCGTCTGGGTGCATGGTGTTATGTGGTGTGAGTGGATTATTTTATGATTTTTCTTCAATTATTGACCACATAATCGGGATAGGGCGGAACCTCGCGGTCGCCCCCCTCCCACATCATCCCGCTGAGGGCGGGAAGCACGCATAAATTTTATCCCTCATAACGCCTTATCAATTCATAAATAGCGTTGGCTCCAAAATCCATTGCTTCTACCGGTATTCGCTCATCGGCGCCATGGATTGTCGCAAAAAAATTGAACCCTATAGGCAGCTTCATCGGAATAAAGCCATACGTTTGTATCCCCAGATTCGCAAAGATCCGCCCATCCGTGAATCCCGGTAGCAACAGCGGCATTGGTATTCCATCCGGATCGGCATCCTGCAACACGCCGGCCAGGGTGCTGAATAACCCCATATCCGGCTCAGCAGGGGTAGCAGGGGCATGCCTGAGCAACTCAAGTTCCACCTCGTCTCCTATGATTTGCCGTAATTCAGCCAGCATATGATCAGGACTGAAACCCGGCAGCAAGCGTCCATCCAAATCAACGATTACTTCACTCGGGATAACATTAAGTTTTTCTCCACCCCGGACAATGGTTGCGTTAACGGTGTTATGGAGCAGGGGATCAAGGTATTGACTGAGATCGCCCAAAAGCTTCAGAATGCTGTTTGTAAGAAAAGGGTTTAAAAGTTGACGGAATATCAAACCCTTTGGAAACGGCAAGTTAGAGGCGAAAATTTCAATCATCTGGCGTGTCACGGGAGTGATATGTACCGGAAGGCGGTGTTTATCCAGCCGATGCAGTAAATCTGCTAATTTGGCCATTGTACCACCTCGCATGGGACGGGCACCATGTCCGCCCGGTCCCCGCACAATCGCTTTCATCCAACATGGCTGCTTTTCGGCAATTTGAATAGGATAAAACTTTTTCGGACCCACGTGCGCTGTGTAGCCTCCGAACTCACCTATTGCATACTTGATTCCCGTGAATTGTTCCGGATGGTTAGCCACCAGGTACTTAGCGCCATATTCGCTACCTGATTCCTCATCACACAGGATGGCAAGCATTATGTCTCCGGCAGGGGCGAGGCCTTCCTCTTTGGCGCGCATGAGAGCCGCCAGCATCATGGCAACCCCGCCTTTCATGTCCAACGCCCCGCGGCCCCATACAAAGTTGTCCACAACTTTCGCCTCAAAGGGCGGGTATTTCCATTCCTGGTTGGCTGTCGTAACCACATCCACGTGTCCGTACATCAGTAATGGGGGAGCGCTGCCTCGCCCTTTCAAGCGAGTAAGTAGGTTGGGCCGGTTTGGGTCTTTGGCTAAGAGGGTAGTTTCAAATCCTGTCCTTGAAAGCAGGTCGTCAATGTAAGCTATGCACTCTGCTTCGTTTCCGGGTGGATTGGTGGTGTCATAGCGGATGAGGCTTTGCAGCAGTTCGGCGGGATTATTGTAAATACTGATTTCACCTGTAGATGGTGTGCCCATTTCCAACCTCATAATCAATTCCAAAATAGTCGTGTATCATCTTGAATGAATTCCTCTTTACTCAGCCCCTCTACCCGATCTATAAGGTATTTGGTTTCATCAAACATGTGTTGAAGATATTCAAGAGGGTAAATTGACATATTCCACCTCTTTTAAAATATGAGGTCCTAGGAGGCTGTCGGAAAACCCCCATCTACTGCGTTATCCTCATCCCTCGTCACTGCGGCGTACCAGTATGTACGCCTTCCACCCTCCGTAGTCCCGCTTGAGCGGGACGGAGGACGGGCATTCCTCGGGATTTCGGATGCCTTGTATCTGGAGATTTTCCATCAGCCTCCAATAGAACCGGTTCTCCGACAGTCTCCTAATAAAGTCAATTATTTCTGGATATCATGACAGAATGCTGTTGTCAAAATTGTCTACAACCGTTTCGAGTCGGACGTAGAAAAGTCGCGGCATTAGGCAGGAAGCTTTAATTATGACCATATCTTTTAATAAGATTGAAGCCAAAACCCGTCTTTTGAATCCTTTAAAGGATTTCGTGCTGGATGAAATTCCACTGGAAATACGGTTTGATCCTTTAACAGGACAAACAGGCCGTGTTTTTGACTTGCCATACAAGCCTCCTGAAAGACCTGATCTGTCGAAGATGATTCAGCAGTCAAAAGAGATATTTTGTCCATTCTGTCCCGAGGCATTGGAAAAGTCCACACCCCTGTTTCCGGAGGAGGTGATTCCGGGTGGAAGGATTATGAAGGGACAGGCATTACTCATACCCAATCTACTGCCCATTGATAAATATGCCGGGGTATCGATTCTATCCCCTGAACATTATACTGCCATTGAGGATTTAACTCCCGAAAGGATGGCGGATGCGTTTTATGCCGCAATGCAGTTCATTAAAATGACTGCCCGACTCGATCCCCTGGTAAATTATTTTTATATCAACTGGAATTATATGCCGCCGGCCGGGTCGAGCATGGTTCATCCGCACCTGCAAGTTAATTGCGGAGAGGTGCCCACCAACCAGCACCGTATCCAGATTGAGGCTTGCAGGAAGTATTACGAAGAAAACAGGAGCAGCTTCTGGCAGGACTTTGTTGAAGCGGAGAAAGAACGCGAAGAGCGTTACATCGGTGAAATAGGATCGAGCTTTTGGTTTATGGGCTATGTGCCGCAGAGTTTTTTGCCCGATATGTGGTGTATATTCAGCGAGCACCACTCCCTCACCCATCTGGGAGAGGATGAATTTTTTCCTTTTATCAAGGGGCTCTCAAGAATATTGAATTACTTAAGCCTTGAAAATATTTTTAGTTTCAATATGTCCTTATTTTCCGTCAGGGAGGATGAGCATTTCCGTATCAATGCGAGGGTTTGCCCGCGACTTCTCCCCAGGCCAATCGGGAACAGCGATCAGACCTATTTTCAGACAATCCATAAGGAGACATACAGTGTCTGGCCGCCGGAATCCGTCTGTCAAAGGATCAGAGAAATTTTCCAGGAATGATTTAAGGGGTGATGAAAAAACGTCTTCCTCAATAATTTTTTTTCATCATTTCATCAAAAGTCTCCACAACAGCCATTGCAAATTCCGGTGTGTTAAGGTGCGTGTCAAGCTTCCTGACTTCAATTTCAGGTTTGAGGTTCTTTTCCAGTTCCTCCACAAAAACCTTATTAGCATCAGGATCATGAAGCAGTTGTCCTTCCACACTAAGTGTGGACCATCCCTTTTCAGGTATCAAGACTTTAACCGGTCCTTTTGCCTTATTCAGCTTCTCGGCCATGGTCTTAGCTATGAGCCTTAATTCTTCCGTGTTTGTTCTGGCTTGCACTCGGTAGGCGTCATGAAGATAATAATTTCTATCTGCCAGGTTTCTGGAGTCCCACAAGGGGTCACCACTATCCTTTCTCTTTAGAGGCCCGCAACTAATCATCTCAAAACCACAGGGAGTGATAATTTGGGGAATTCCCCTTTTACCTGCGGCCTCAAGTCTGTCTGGCCCGGCCGCACGGTTTCCGCCAAACAGTTCTTCACTCAACCCGCTGGGCACAATATCAACAACACCGTCAAAGATCCCCTGATTCAAGAGTCTATCCATTGCCCTGTCGCCTACACCTTGAGCATGACACGGGATCACTTTATATCCTTTTTCTTCAAGATATTGGGTAACGAGCTTACAGCACATATCAGAGTAATGAAATTCCGTTATTGCAACGAGGGGATTCTCTGTCTGTTTAAGTGAGTCTATGACTGCATCTGCACCTGTCTCTACCATTCCACAGATCGCACCGGCAGCCCTGATCAGTATGCTCTTGCTGAGCTCATGGAGCCCTGCCATATCCACAACCGACGACATTATTGCTATATCCGAAGAGCCGAAGAATCCACCTGCATAGCTTGGCATTGCAGCACCGCTGGAGACCATTAGCTTTGGCACACCGAATGGTAGCGCCTTCATAATATCAGTTGCCATTGTAGTGTTGCTCACGCCACCCACACCAACGACACCACTTAGCTTATCCGCCTCGTGTAGCTCTATGGCCTTTTTTATTGCTCCTCTAATCATTATGGAGGTTATTTTATCTCTACTTTTAGCCGAAGACTTAATCTCTTCCATGCTTGTCCCTCCGGCTTTTGCAATTTCTTCACATGAAATGTCGGCAGGAATTGGCGATTCGCCACCCGTACTCATGTCTAAGACTATTGTCTGCTGTCCCTTCTGTTCAATCAGCCCCTTCAGAAATTCGGCTTCCTTACCCTTTGTATCTAAAGAGCTGATAATAAGGATTGACTTAGGCATGATAACCTCCTTTCTGCATCAAGGAAATGTATCATAAAGAGCCAAAGGTTCATTCACATTCCCTCAAATGAGGAACCTCCATCTCTTTAATAATCTTCTTCATATCGCCCCAAAGGATGCACCGGGTAGGGCAGGCCATACTGCACGCAGGTTCTTCATCGTTTTCCAGCCTTTCATTGCAAAGATCGCACTTAATTGCTATTTCTCTATCATCATCGTATTGCATGGCCCCAAACGGGCACGCCTCTATGCATGCCTTGCACCCGATGCACAGCTCTCCCTGAATAAGCACTATCCCCCGCTCATTCCTGTAAATGGCATCCGTCGGACATGCATCCTTACAAGGGGGCCTGGCGCAATGGTGACAGTAGACAGGGATGTAAAAAGGCGATTTTTCTATCACCCTGATAAGCCTTGGTCCCACGTCGAGTCCATGTTCCTGCTTGCATGCGATCTCACAGGCGTGACAACCCATGCAATCATTTCGAAGGATAATCAAAGAAACGCTTCCCATATCATTTCTCCTTATTGGTCCTCACAGGATGATATGTTGCACAAAAGCACCCTCAGATTGGTAGCCCCCATGACAGGGTCCATGGAGTCATGCGAATTGTCAGTCAGTATATTGATATTCGAAATATCCCAACCGTGACCCGGGCCTTTCATTTCCGGAAACCACCACCCGTGCTCTGCCACGATAACCCTGGGATCAATCCCATCGTTCAGCTTAGCCCGCTGCTTGACACGACCCCTGGGCGATTCGATCCAGACCCATTTTCCTTCCCCGATACCGTGATTTTTTGCCGTGTCCGGGTGGATCTCCACAATGGGATCGGGCCTGATTTCCCTCAGCCACGGGATCATACGGTTTGCCGAATGAAAGAAAGTGGGAGTGCGTAGCCCTGCGTTGAGGATATAGGGATATTTTTCGAGGAGGTCTGGCCGGGAAACCGGGCTTTCCGGTATTTCTGTATATTTGGGCAGGGGATCATAGCCCCATTTTTCCAGGGTCGTGGAGTAGAGCTCCACTTTGCCTGTTGGGGTAGAAAAACCCTTCTTTTCATATTTGCGATATTCCATTTCCCCTCTAAGATACCCTTTCTCCTTAAACTGCTCCCATGTCAGTCCCGAGGGTTCGAGTATATAGTCAAGCCCCTCTTCCACAGTATCCCACCAGCCTTCCTGTTCCATCTTCTTGCCCAACTCTTGAAAGATCTTGTGGTCCTGCCAGCACTCCCCTATCTCCACCGCCTTTTGCCTGGCCACTACATAACCATGTCGCTTCCAGTTGTCCGCAACATGATTCTGCTCAAGCCATGTAGCTCCAGGGAGAAATATATTGGCCAGTTCCGCCGTGGGCGTAAGAAAAAAATCAATCACTGCAAGGAAATCAAGTTTTTTTAATGCCTTATAGACCTCACTGGCATTGGCCCTTGTTGACACTGGATTGGTGCCGCAGAGGAGTCCTGCCTTCAGTGGATAGGGTTTGCCAGTCAGTATGGCATCCCATGCCACCTTCGGGGTAATGAGGGCCACCCTGGAGGCGAGCTTATACTGATCCCCTCCCAACCGCTTTTTTCTCTGCTCAGGGGGAAGGTCTTTATGGCGTGAAAACTGTGAGACTGTTCGCACCGATGGCGGCACAAAGAAGACATTCCCGCCTGGCACGTCCAAGTTACCCGTTGCAGCCATAAGACCTGTGAGAAGACGGGTGCAGTCGGTACAATTTAGGGTCTGTTCCGTGGGCACGCCCCAGTTAATGCAGGCAGGTTTTGTAGTGGCATACATCCTCGCTGCTTCTCGGATCAGTTCTTTCTTTACCCAAGTAATGTCTTCCACTAAATCCAGCGGATACTTATTAATCCTTTCCACAAGGGCATCCCAGCCGTGGATATATTTTGCCACAAATTCTTCATCATAGAGCCTCTCGTCAACGATGACATTCAAAAAACCCATGGCCAGGGCAGCATCAGTCCCCGGACGAAGCTGAAGCCACAGGTCCGCCTTATTTGCAAGGAATCCTTTTCGAGGATCTACGACAATAAGCCTGGCTCCCTGCTTGAAGGCGTTCCAGAAGCCCTCACCCTTATACTCATCGGGATTGGTCCATTGCGGGTTGCACGCCCACATGACAATGCATTTGGGCCAGCCCGCATAATCACACACAGGCAGGTTTCCACAGGTGATCAGGGTAGCCCCGACACGGGAAACATAACACATATGGCCTGCCGTAAGCACGTTGGGCGTGCCCAAAAGATTGGCAAACCGGTAGAGATGACTCTCATAATCCCGTCCTGTTCCCTGACCAATAACAATGGACTCCGCGCCATGCTTCACAATAACTTCATTGAACTTTTCAGCGATGGTATCCAGTGCCTCATCCCAGGAGATCCGCTCCCATCCTTTCCGGGCCCTTTTCATGGGATAAAGGATCCTTTCAGGGTGGTAAGCCAGTTGGGTAACCGCCAGGCCCTTGCTACACATGGTCCCATGGCTTATGGGTGACTCAGGATTCCCTTCTACCTTTATCACTTTTCCATCTTTGACATAAGCGATGACTCCGCAGCCACCGTGGCAATTGCGGCAAGCGGTCCGAATCTTCTTCACATCACCCATTGTTATTTCCTTTCATCATCCATGAACTTAGGTACTCCAGCATACTGGACTCAAAATATATGGAGATCTCACTGCGGTCAGGTTTTTCGAGCCGGATACTCTGAACACTGCCTTGCGGGAGTATTCCCGGGGCGGTACTCCCGTATTGGAATGATTTGATTTCCCTGTTCTTTCAACCGATCCCCTTACTGCACAACGACTGCCATTGGAGGCAACCTAATACATAAGATTAGGTAGGAAGAGAATAATCTGAGGGAAAATCATTAGAACAATGACACCCCCTTTCGGCCATAAGAATCAGGTTCGATGATAAGTACAGCATATTTTGTCACTACCTAAGGCAATATCGGAAAAGAAACAATAATAGGCTTAAGTTACGTGGAGGATAAGTTAATGGTTTTTGTGTGTCAATGGAAAAGGCAACAGCTCCAATTGATGATCTCA
Source organism: Deltaproteobacteria bacterium (assembly GCA_019308785.1). Taxonomy (GTDB): domain Bacteria; phylum Desulfobacterota; class DSM-4660; order Desulfatiglandales; family Desulfatiglandaceae; genus JAFDHL01. The sequence continues at coordinate 6,044 of JAFDHL010000010.1, read as the reverse complement.
TGTTCAATACAAGCGCACTTTCCGGAGAGCAGCCAGCCAGAAACCCATGGAGACCAATGCTATGGCCACGATAATCCAGCCATAATAGATATCCCAAAATTTAGTTATCCTTTTTGCAATATTCACTTATACAAAACCCTTTATTTTTTAAAGAAATGGTTTATTTGATTTTTTTTACTTGACATTTATGTTAAGCAGGTTTACTATATTATCATGAATGAGGAAAGCAGCCATACAAGTATCATTGAAAAATTCGGCAGGATTATCAATAAATTTAATTATATTGAAAAAATTCCGAGAGATTTTGGAACCGGAAAACTATTATATCCTTCAGAAATACACCTGATAGAGACTATTGGGAAAACCCCGGGAATTAATGTAACAGAACTGGCAAAAAGACACGGGATATCAAAAGCAGCTATCTCGCAGAAACTAAAAAAGCTTGAAAAGAAAAATTTGGTTGAACGATTCAAAGACAGCGAAAATGAAAAGGCGGTTTTGCTGAAATTAACAACCCAGGGAAAAGTCGCTTTTAAGGGGCATGAGCGTTTTCATTCAATAATGGATTCAGGTATTATTAAGAAGATCAATGAAATGCCACCGGCAAAACGAAAGGATTTTGAAAAGATTCTGGATGAAATAAATGTGTATGCTGATTCATTTTTAAATATGTAAATATGCTGCCCAGTTTAAAATAACCGGGTAAATTTTTTTTGCGCCATAAGTTAAGCTGCTTAACAAAAAGGGACGGTGAAAAATTGCTCGTCAGGGTTAATAGATGGGCACTAACTAACAGAAGGAGGTAATAGGTAATAGATGGAAACAACAATAAATAAAACAGAACAAATTGTGGATATTATTAAAGGAGGTGTAAAATGATACCAGTAGAAAAATGGTGGGGCATAATCTGTGAATATGGTTCCAGTATCTGGCCGGCTCAATTAATATCAATAACAATCGCAATCGCACTGGTTATTTATCTATTCGTTACGCCTGGAAAGAACGCAAATCTATTGATGAAAATATACTTGTCTTTCTCATTTGCATGGATCGGCATTATCTTTTTTATAATTCAAGGTAAAGGACTGGCAGGTAATTATTTTTTCGGAACTTTATTTACAGTTGTGGCAATTTTGTTTGTTCTGGACATATACAGGAAAAAGATGGAATTTTGTGTTCCTAAAGCAGAGTGGCAGAAATATCTTACGATATTTTTAATGCTGGTTGTTCTCTGCTACCCCTTGTTCGGTATGGCATTCGGGCATTATTTCCCGAAGTTAATAATAATAGGAACCCACCCATGCCCAACTGCAGCATTCGCTCTTCTTCTGCTTACCACCGCGGTTCCACGGGTTAACAGGATTATTTACGGCATACTGCTGTTCTGGGCAGTTCCATTTCCAATATTCATACAGATACCCAAATTTGGCGTTTATGAAGACTCGATCATGCTTGTAATTGGAATATATAGTCTAATCATGTTAATCAAAAACTGGAAGTTAACAGGAAAAGATAAAAATAGAGGATAATTATGGCTAATTTGTTGGGCACGACCTTTAATATTAATAAATTCACTTTATTAGCGGAGGCAGTGCCATGAAAATAACAGTATTAAACGGAAGCCCCAAGGGCGACATAAGCGTTACCATGCAGTATGTGGCCTATATCCGGAAGATATTCCCGCAGCATGAATTAAAGATTATAAATATCTCTCAGAGGATCGACAAGATTGAAAAGGATGAGTCCGTTTTTCAGGGAATCGTGGACGAGGTCAGGTCATCTGATGGGGTGCTTTGGGCCTTCCCGCTGTATCTCTTGCTTGTGCCCTCTCAGTATAAGAGGTTTATCGAGCTTATCTGGGAAAGGGGAGCTTTAGATGTATTTAAAAACAGGCCCGCCGCTGTCTTGACTACCTCCATTCACTTCTTCGATCATACTGCACACGAATATATGCGCGCCATCTGTGACGACCTGGAGATGAGGTTCGTAGGGGCATTTCCCGCGCATATGCGTGATCTGATGGAAGAAGAGGGAAGGGAGAAACTGTCCCTGTTTGCCTCTACCTTCTTTGAGGCCATTGAAGAAAAGGCCCCTGCTACAAAAATCTACAAACCGATGATCAACGGTAATCTGGATTATGTCCCCTCGCACTCCCAGGACAAAATTGATACCAGGGGCAAGAAAGTAGTGATCGTCACTGACTCCGAGGATAGCCAGACCAATCTGGGCCGGATGCTTGAAAGATTCAAGGACTCTTTTTCAAGCCCGGTTGAGGTGATAAATATCAGCGAGATGAACATCAAAGGACACTGCTTAGGCTGTCTCCATTGCGGGTTCGACTATCTGTGCCGGTACGAGGGTAAGGATGATTTTAATGAGATTTACCGGACAAAGGTGCAAACCGCTGATATTCTCGTTTATGCCGGCACGATCGTTGACCGGTATTTGTCTTCAAGGTGGCAGATGTTTTTTTGCCGGAGCTTCTTTTACAACCACACCCCGTCTTTGATCGGCAAGCAGGTAGGGTTCATCATTTCCGGCCCATTGAGCCAGACATCTACCCTGAGACAGGTCATGGAGGGCTGGATCCAGATTCAGCAGAGTCATCTGGTTGATTTTATCTCAGATGAATATGAGGACTCGAATGAACTGGATCTGCTGCTGACCGATCTGGCTGGGAGATTAATCAGTTTTTCCGAAAAAGGTTATATAAGGCCCCGGAATTTCTTAGGCGTAGCAGGGATGAAGATCTTCCGTGATGAGATTTATGGGGGCTTGCGAGGAGTTTTCCAGGCTGATCATAAATACTACAAAAAACACGGCCTTTATGATTTTCCGCAAAAGAATTATAAAAAGAGATTCATGGCCGACATCATGACGGTTTTTTCCAAGATACCCCCGATAAGAAAAGAATTTCCCAGGCGGATTAAAAAGGGGATGATCAAACCTTATCAAAAGTATCTATAGTATTGAAGCGCCCTGACACCTGTTTTTGAGATTGAACAATGGTTGGCATTCAGAATACCGTCGAACAATTGAGAGTTCACCTGAGGACACTCACGCAGACTATTGGTGAGCGGAGCGTCTACTTACCGGAAAATCACAAGAGGGCAGCAGAGTACATTGAGTCATTCTATGGGGATATCGGTGTGCAGGCGCACACAGAACCCTATCGATATCAGACCTTCACGGTAGCCAACGTCGTGGCAGAGATCTCTTTCTGTACCAATCCATCAAATTGCTACCTGTTAGGAGCCCACTATGACTCGGTATTCGGTACGGTAGGCGCTGATGATAACGCCAGTGCCATAGCCGTTCAGTTAGAGACTGCGCGGCATTTAGCGGCTCTGAAAGGTCGTGAAGAACTGGACCTAACAGTGAAATTCGTCTCCTTTGCTTTAGAGGAACCCCCTGTTTTTGGAACCCGGTACATGGGAAGCAGGGTGTACGCCAGGAAGGCCAGGAAAGAAAAGGAAAAGATAGATGGCATGATCTGTCTGGAGATGGTGGGCTACTCATGCCATGAACCCGGATGTCAGGGTTATCCTTTCCCATTGATGTTTTCGGGTTACCCGAAAAAGGGGAATTTTATCGGCATTGTCGGCAATATCAGCTCAAAGAAATTCACCCGCTCCCTGTCCCGTGAGTTTCAGAGAAACAGGGAACTCCCTGTTGTCAACCTGACCGTGCCATTAGGAGGATGGCTGCTCCCTTCAGTGAGACTCAGCGACCATTCTTCGTTCTGGGATCAGGGTTTCAAGGCAGTCATGATCACGGATACCGCTTTTTTCCGCAATCCCCATTATCACCTGCCATCCGATACAATGGAAAAGCTGGACTATACATTTATGGCAGAATTAGTGGAGAGCCTGCTCATCTTCTTCCGTTCTCATCGTTGATGAGCTGATCTGTTTTTTGTCTTTTACAAATCAATTTTTAAAACCTTTGCCCACATAATTTTTCAAAGAGTAATTGAAACCAAGGCCCTATGTCTTTTTATAATCTTTTATAGACAAATAGACCTTTTAATGTCTAATAAATGTTAGCGATCTGATCTGGTACGGCGGTACCATACCCAGCCGTAGATACACAGGTTGATGGTCAATACGAGAAGACCGAGCGTGATCTGCATTTTTTGGGTGAGCGAAGAGGGATAGATAATTGGAACAATGTAGTGCTCAACAAAACCGGCTTTATAGCCGGCCGCGCCACCCGCCTGCCGAAGCCAGTTCTCGATGGGAGTGAGAGGACAAAGCCAGCCTCGAAACTCGATCAAGGCTGCCCACAGGACCGCCGGGACGTGGAGCCAGACACACCATTTCCACTTGAGTACCAGGAACCCGCCCAGCACTGAAAACGCTATGAAGCAGAGGTGGATGAGAACCACCATGTCAGCGAGTATTCGGTAATGCATTCCTTTAGGCTGTGAAAAATGTCGATTGCCTTACTTCGGCTTAAGCAGGCCCTTGAGATCGGCAAAGGGATTGTGGGTTAAGGACTCTTTCTGTTCTTTACCGGCTTGTGCACCACCCCCCTCTATGTAATCTAAGTAGCGACGGTGCTCATTTTCATGACAGTAGATACACAGGTTTTCCCAGTTGCTGCCGTCAGGGGGGTTGTTGTCGTGGTCATGGTCCTTGTGGTGAACGGTCAGTAGATGCAGGTTTTTATTGGTGAACTCGCGGCCACAACGGGCGCATATCCATGGATGGATTTTCAAGGACTGCTCCCTGTAGGTTTTTTCACGCTCAGCCTGGGCTTTACGGGCTTCAGCGACAACGCGACTAATTCCCTCTCTGTCTATTTTGCTACCTGATTGCCTTCCGGGACCGGAACTTTTGAGGGGCATTTTTGGGGCCTCCAAATTTTCAAGGCCAATGATTTAAATCGCGCGACACTTCAAGGGAATTTTCGGCGATGCCAACACTAAAGCTCATAGACGCGCGAGAAAAAAATTGATCATGAAAAACCTATCTGTAATTCAACGGACATACCTTCAAGCACTTGTTGCACGTGTAACTGCCGTGATCGTCAACACCTACAGTATTGAGTATTGTTTCAAATGTAAAATTCTCTTTCATTTTCTGGTCTGCAAGTAAATGTGCCATAAGGGGATTTGCGCCAGAGTAACGTATGCATAAGTTGTGGTCAACCTTTCCCGTTTTTTCTATGGCGTCAACAGGACAGGCCTCAATGCAGTCAAGACAGTCAGGAGGACAAAGTTCGTCCCTTAGCTTCTCAGATGGCTCCAAATCAAGTGTTGTGAGTACACCACCCAGTAAAATCCTTGTTCCGTAGTTGGGATTGGCAAGCAGACCACATTTGGTAAGTTTGCCCAAGCCAGCCTGTTCAGCCCAGTATACAAGAGGCAAAAGCCCCCAAAACTCATGTTCCACAGTCTTCCACGGATAACACCCATATACCGGGCTGGCTAAATGGCCTTTCTCCTCTATGGCTATACATAACTGGTTTGAGGTAATATCAAGAGATCTGTAGAGCATGTTACAATATCCCTTTGGGATCGGCACGCCATAACAAATGAACGACTTTGCCCCTTTTAGTATGGCTTCAGGAGAAAAAACTTCCGGAACATCAGGTAACTGCCAAATCGCTGATATACCGCTAATGGGGATGCCTTGCCCCTTGAGGAAATTATTGATCTCGGCCTCGGTATTTTTCTTCTTCATTTCACGCCCTCTCATCCAGCGGGCAGGAAATAGCTGGATGCTTTTCAGCATGATCGCCGGAAAAATGAATTCTCGAATGATTGTCCTTAGAAATTGTGGCACTCCCATAGGTGGTGAAAGAACATGTGGTTTTACTTCTTGTTGGCAATTACGATCATGCGGTTGGTCATCATTCCATAATCCACTTTTTCTGAATGTGATACAAAGTCCTTTTGGATGGTGACCGAATCAAAACCGGCGGACTTCAACATTTTTGTTATTTGCTCCGGGCTGTAGAGATGAGTGCAATAGTTTGCATCCCGGATTAGGCCCCTGGTTTTGGAGATGACAAGTTCCCGGCAGTAAATGATGTCCTCA
>JAFDHL010000194.1 GCA_019308785.1 Deltaproteobacteria bacterium | reverse complement strand
AGATTTTATGGCTCATTCCGGACAAAAACCCTGCAATGCTGCGTGAAATCGATCAGGGCATGAAGTTTTTCTCTGGCCCGTCCGGAATCAATGGAGCCTCCCGCTCTTTTAATTCCCACTTTGAACTCCTTATCAAGACATTCAGCCACAAAGGCGGTAGCGATGGAGACATTGAACGTTTTAGCACCAATTGCCCCCCATATCACAGGTATCAAGGAGTATTTTGTCGCACAGATTTAGAGCAAACTCCGAATAAAATTTTCCACAGAAGCGATCCCCTTCTTTTCCATTATCCGGATGGTTTGGGTACCAATGACGGCGATCTCCGCTTTTCCCTTCAAGAAATCAATATCCGCCTTTTCTTTAATCCCAAAACCGAGTGCCAGGGGAAGGGAGGTCGCCTTGCGGCATTGGGAAAGGTATGAGCCCAATTCTTCTGAAAAGGTTGTAGTTTCACCTGTGACGCCTTTTCTGGCAATGCAGTAGATAAAACCCCTGGCAAAGGTGGCAAGATATTTCATGCGCTCAATGGGTGTGGTGGGTGAAAAGATAAGAATAGGAGCGAGGTGGAGCGTCTGCATGACCTTCAGATATTCTTGTCCCTCTTCTGGAGGGAGGTCAGGTATGATGGCCCCTCTCAGATTTCGTGTGGCCATGTTTGAAACGAAACGTGTGGTGCCGTACTTGTAAGGGATGTTAAAATAGCTCATGATAAGAAAAGGGATATCAAATGCCCGGGTGACTTTCTCGGCAAGATCGAAGCAGCCTTGCACGGTCGCCCCGCCTTTCAATGCCTGCTGGTTGGCGCGAAGGATCACCGGGCCATCGGCAATGGGTTCGGAAAAAGGGACCTGCATTTCTATCAGATCAACGCCCGCCTTCACCATGGTCTCGATGATTTTGAAGGAATCTTCCAAAGAGGGATATCCAAGGACGATATGGGTCATGATCAGGATATCCTTTTTTTGCAGTTTGTCTCGGAGATAGGATTCAAGCACTGTAGTCCTCCGCTTTTTTCTGAATAAAACCCTGCCATTTCGGGTCAGCAAAGGCATCGGCCACAATAAAGATGTCCTTGTCTCCTCGACCTGACAAATTGATCAGAATCATGTCATCCCCTGAAATATCGGGAAGCTCTTTGAACGCCTGGGCAAAGGCATGGGCCGACTCAAGGGCCGGCACCAAACCTTCCATTTTAACAGTGAGCGAAAAGGCCTCCAGCACCTCCTTATCGGTTATCGCTTCAAACCGGACCCGGCCCTTCTGCCGGAGAGAGGCAAGGATCGGGGACACACCCACATAGTCCAGCCCTGCTGCCACACTGTGGGTTTCTTTCATCTGGCCATCTTCATCCTGGAGAAAATAAGTCCTATACCCATGAGCTACACCAATACTACTGTCATTTAAAGCAAGTCGTGCTGCATGGCGGGACGTGTCCAAGCCTTTGCCTCCGGCTTCGACTCCGATAAGTTGCACCGGATCATCGAAAAAGCCGCTGAAGATCCCCAGGGCATTGGAGCCGCCGCCAACACAGGCATACACGCGGGCAGGGAGTTTGCCCTCACGTTCGAAGATCTGCTCCCGGGCCTCCTTGCCTATGATGGACTGAAAATAGGAGACCATCTCCGGGAACGGATGCGGGCCGCACGCGGTGCCCAGTACATAGTGGGTATCATCCATATTGGTCACCCAATCCCGGAAGGCCTCATTAATGGCATCTTTCAATATCCTCGTGCCGTCTCTGACCGGGATGACTTCCGCACCTAAACGCTCCATCCAGAAGACATTAGGCCTTTGTCGCGCAACGTCTACCTCTCCCATGTAAATGGTGCATCTGAAACCGAATTTCGCGGCCATGGTGGCTGTGGCCACGCCGTGTTGACCGGCGCCTGTCTCGGCAATGACACGGGACTTCCCCATCCTTTTGACAAGAAGCCCCTGGCCCATGACATTGTTGACCTTATGAGCCCCGGTATGATTGAGGTCTTCTCTTTTGATATAGATGCGTGCCCCTCCAAAGTGTTTTGTGAGGTTTTCGGCAAAGGTGAGGGGAGTGGGCCTGCAGGAAAAGGTGGACATGATATCCGTATATTCCTTCCAGAAGGTGGGATCGTTCCTGGCATCCTGGAACGCTTCCACAAGTTCCTCAATAGTAGAAAAAAGGATCTCAGGAATGAAGGCACCTCCGAATTCTCCATAGTAACCGCGGTTAATCATATAACATCCCTCTACCATTTATCCTTCTGATTTTTTCCATCAGCTCCTTCATGAGAAGAGGGCTCTTTTTCCCGGGCCGCTCCTCCACCTCGCTATTCACGTCCACTGCGAATGGTCTGACGGCTAAGATGCTGTCCTCAATATTGGCCGGGTTAAGACCGCCTGCTAAAATAATCGGCATTCCCGCCTGTTTGGCCCTGACGGCCAGGTCCCAGTCAAGGGCCTTTCCTGTGCCGCCTCTCTTCTCTTCTGAGTAGGTGTCAAAAAGCAGTGCCCTGACCTTTCCGAAAAAAGCTCCGGTCTCTTCGAGGATCGATTCGTTCCTCAGCCTGATAGCCTTGATGGTCAGCGGCATAAGCCCTTCACAAATCTCCGGAGATTCATCACCATGGAGTTGAACCATATCAAGGCCGCAAAAGCGCATAATCTCTTTTATCCTGTCTGGATTCTCATTGACAAACACGCCAATCGTTTGCACAAGAGGGGGAAGATCACAAATTATACTTCGCACCACTTCAGGGGTAACAAGCCTGGGGCTCGGCGCAAAAATAAACCCGAGGGCGTGAACCCCGAGTTTGACGGCCAGCAGTGCATCCTCCTTGCTGGTTATGCCGCATACCTTTACCCTTACCATCTCTTTATTACCCTGAACCCTGTCCCGCCAATACCAGTTCCTGTGTCTTTAGCCTTATATTCTCACTTTTCATGAGTGAGGTCCCCGCGAGCACCGCGTTTACACCGCATTTTTTCAACAGGCGGATATCACCGGCACTGGAAATGCCGCTTTCACTCACAGTGATGCACCCCTCCGGAACCAGCGGGGCCAGTTCAAAGGTAGTTCGGAGATCCACTTCGAATGTATCCAGATCACGGTTGTTGATCCCAATAATCTCAGCCCCACAATCAAGGGCCTTATCCAGGTCCTGCCTGTCATGGACCTCGGTCAATGGAGCCATGCCCAATTCCCTGCACATTTTGAGCAACGCCAGCAGTTTTTTTACTGATAGGATTCGGGCTATCAAAAGAAGGGCATCCGCGCCGTATAAAAACGATTCCTTCACCTGGACCTCATCTATGATGAAATCCTTGCGCAGCACAGGCAAAGAGATCGCCCCTTTCAGGCGCGGCAATTGCTCTTGATCTCCTTTGAAAAACCGCTTATCCGTTATAAGTGACACAGCGGCCGCTCCGGCTTTTTCGTACACCCGGCCGACTGAGACGGGGTCCGTTTTTTTACGAATAGCCCCGGCCGAGGGAGAAGCGAATTTTATCTCGGCAATCAGGTTAATTTTGCCTGGTGAGGAGATAGCGCCCATGAAATTGCGAACAGGAGGTATGTCATTACCTCTATCACTTGACAATCGTCTTTTCTTAATTCCCTCTACTTCACCGCGCTTTTCAAGCAGTATCTCCGCCAAGGCTGAATGCATAGGAACCTCCTCCAACGGCTTCTCGAAGAAAAGGCCTGCACTGTAAGGTAAAATCAAGCAGCTTGTCGAACTTTTCCCGGGCCCTGCCTGAATCTATGGAGTCTATTGCCCTGCTTATTCCCTCTTTAAGCCCGGTATCCAGACCAGCGGCAATAAAGGCGGCCGCTGCATTCAGAATGACCATATCTCGTTTCGGGCCTTTATCACCATCCAGGATCTCTCGGATAATACAGGCGTTCTTCTCTGCACTACCGCCCTTTATGGAATCAGGGACCGCCCTCTTGAGGCCATAATCTTCGGGCGTCATGTAAAAGGTCTTAATCTCACCATCCTTCAGGTGCGAAATTTTGGTGGGACCGCAGATACTTATCTCGTCAAAGGTTCCCTCTCCACATACCACAAACGCCTCTTTGGTCCCGAGATTCCTAAGGACCCGGGCCATCTTTTCCGTCAGACCGGGGTCATAAACGCCTAACACCTGGGCTGAAGCCCCTGCGGGGTTCGTGACAGGACCGAGGAGGTTGAAAATAGTGCGTATTCCTATTTCCCGTCTCGGTCCTGCCACATATTTCATTGCAGTATGGTATAAAGGAGCGTAAAGAAAACCTATCCCCACCTCACGGATGCATCTTTCCACGTCGGTACTGGTGATATCCAACTTTACGCCTAAGTTTTCCAGTACATCGGCACTCCCGCAATGGCTGGAAACGGCCCTGTTCCCATGTTTTGCCACCTTGACTCCGGCTCCGGCGACCACAAATGCAGTAACAGTGGATACATTGAACGTGTTGGTACCATCTCCCCCCGTACCGCAGGTATCAAGAATGGTTTCGTCTTCTACACTAATGTCATCCCGGTCGATGTTTACGGAATGATTGTTAAGACAGATTTTTGTCGCCCTGGCCCTTATTGACCTGGCAGCGCCCGTAATCTCATCAACGGTCTCACCTTTCAACCGCAGGGCCGTTATGAACGCCCCGATCTGAGCTGGCGTGGCAGACCCTGTCATGATTTCATCCATGACCGCTTCTATCTCGACCTGGGTCAAGTCCTCCTGTCCCACAACTCTTGCAATAGCCTCTTTGATCATGATTTATTACCTCCTTGTTTTAAAAAATTTTGTAAGAGCCTATATCCTTTGTTTGTTAAGATCGATTCCGGATGGAATTGGACCCCTTCCACTTTATAAGTACGGTGTCTCAGACCCATAATCTCCCCATCCTCTGTCCATGCGCTTATTTCCAGGCAGTCCGGAAAAGATTCCCTGTCCACGATCAGCGAATGATAACGGATAGCCTTGAAGGGGCTCGGGACGCCTTCATAAATAGTTTGGCCGTCGTGAAAGATCGAAGAAATTTTTCCATGCATAATCCTGTTAGCCCGAATTACCTTGCCGCCAAATGCTGCGGTTATAGATTGATGTCCCAGGCAGACACCCAGCACAGGGCGTTTAGGGCCAAAACAACGAATGACCTCCACAGAAATACCAGCCTGGTCCGGGCCACCGGGGCCAGGTGAAATGACAAGTGCAGATGGCCTCAGTCGCGCCATCTCAACGAGATCTGTTTGATCGTTTCGCCAAACATGAACATTTTCTCCAATAACTTGAAACATTTGGACCAGATTGTAGGTGAAAGAATCATAGTTATCTATCATCAGAATCATTTTTTGACCTCTCAATGGCCTTAAACATGGCAGCGGCCTTTTTTAAGGTTTCCTGATATTCTTTCTCAGGAGACGAGTCATACACAATACCCGCTCCCACTTGAATAGAGAGTTTATTTTCAACAATAGAAATAGTGCGAATGGTGATACAGAAGTCTATGTTGCCGCTGAAACCGAAATAGCCTACAGCTCCGGCATAAGGCCCCCTTGGCGATGGTTCCAGTTCGTTTATGATCTCCATGGCTCTGATCTTGGGCGCTCCTGTAACGGTGCCGGCAGGAAAGGTCGCCATGAACAGATCAAATCCGTCCTCCCGGGGTTTCAATAGCCCTTCCAACCTGGAGACGATATGCATCACATGGCTGTAATGCTCCACCTCCATAAGCCGGGGCACAGTAACAGTGCCGGGCATGGCTACCTTCCCCACATCGTTTCTGCCCAGATCGACCAACATAATATGCTCGGCCCGCTCCTTGGGATCTGTCAGGAGTTCCTTTTCCATGGCCTGATCCTCTTCAGGGCTTTTACACCTTGGACGGGTGCCCGCAATGGGTCTAAGCTCTATTTTTCCATCCGTGAGACGGACAAGAATTTCAGGAGAAGACCCTATTAACCTTATCTCCCCAAAGTTGAGATAAAACATGTAAGGCGATGGATTGAT
>JAFDHL010000193.1 GCA_019308785.1 Deltaproteobacteria bacterium | reverse complement strand
TTTCCGGGGATCTTTTTCCTTTATTTTCGAAAAAGCCTGCTTGTTCGACCATCCGATCTCAATTTTCAATGGCCTAATTTTTTTCAACCTCGAATTGTCGGACAGCATCCTAGTCAGGCTGGTATAATGGGAATATACTTTATCCTTAAAGATTAAAGCGGGATATTCCCGTGCCTTCTCTCAGGGATGGATTCCTTTTTATTCTTAAGCATCATCAGGGCCTTGATCAATCTTGGCCGGGTGTTCTCCGGAAATATAATATGATCCGTATATCCTAATTCCGCGGCCTTGAACGGACTGGCAAAGTTATTCCTGTACTCTTCCACCAGCCTCTCTTTGGTCGCATCCGGATCATCAGCCTCGGAGAGCTCTTTTTTGAAAATGATGTTGGCCGCCCCCTCGGGACCCATCACAGCGATCTCGGCCGTGGGATAGGCATAGTTGATATCCGCCCCAAGGTGTTTTGCGGACATGGCGATATAGGCGCCGCCATATGCCTTACGGGTTACCACGGTAAGCTTCGGGACCGTGGCCTCGGAATACGCAAAAATAATCTTGGCACCGTGTTTGATGATACCATCATACTCCTGCTGAACCCCCGGCAGGTATCCAGGAACGTCCACGAACGTAATCAGAGGAACATTAAAGGCATCGCACAGCCGCACGAATCTGGCACATTTTACTGAGGCCTTGGTATCCAGGCAACCAGCTAAAAACCTGGGCTGGTTGGCGATAATCCCAACGGAATAACCGTTCAGCCTGCCGAAACCCACAACCATGTTTTTTGCAAAGTGCTTATGGACCTCTATAAACAGGTTATTGTCCAGTATGGTTCGAATGATCTCCGTCATGTCATAGGGCAGCCTGGGATTGGTGGGCACAACTTTGTTCAGAGACTTGTCTTTCCGGCCAGGGTCATCCGTGCATTCAACAGAAGGTGTCGTTTCTCTGTAATTTTGAGGAAGATATGAAAGAATTTCCTTGACCCTGTCAAGGGCGGCCTGATCGGAATCCTCGGCAAAGTGCGCTACCCCGCTTTTGGTATTATGGGCCATTGCACCCCCGAGATCCTCCGCGGTAACCTCCTCGGACGTAACCGCCTTAATGACTTGCGGGCCGGTAATAAACATGTTGCTCGTCTTTTTGACCATAATGGTTACGTCAGTGAGAGCAGGGGAATAGACAGCGCCTCCTGCACAGGGCCCCATAATAACCGATATCTGTGGAATAACCCCGGAACTCAAGACATTTCTCCTAAATATATCCCCGTAGCCGGCAAGGCTCATAACGCCTTCCTGGATCCTGGCACCGCCGGAGTCATTCAACCCGATCATGGGAGCGCCATTCTTGAGTGCCAGGTCCATGACCTTACACACTTTCTCCCCGAACGCACCGCTCAATGACCCGCCGAACACCGTGAAGTCCTGTGCAAACAGAAAAACCTGTCTTCCGTTTATTGTCCCGTAACCGGTCACCACCCCGTCACCCGGAATCTTTTTCTTCTCCATGCCGAAATCCTGGCAGCGGTGGACAACAAATTTGTCCACTTCCTGAAAACTGCCCTCATCAAGGAGATAATCAATTCTTTCCCTTGCCGTCATCTTCCCCTTGGCATGTTGTTGTTCAATGCGCTTCTCACCGCCTCCTAACTCCGCCTGGAGGTTTCGACTTTCCAGTTCCTTAATCTTGTCTTTCATTTCCATTAGAAAACCCCGAAAGTTGTACCAATAGGTGCTGCTCTGTCAAAGTAGACCGCTCCAGCCTTGATAACCTCCCTTGATAACCCTTGCTTTTCTCTATCAATATTCTTGTGGTAATTGTGGTTTGCCGTATGGGAAAAGCCTGATTTTAGAGACATTTTGTATTGTGGCCATATATTATTTAAGTGCCTATTTTGTCAAGAATTATATCCGGGACATCACTTCAATTTGCATATGAGCATGATTTTGAACTGACGTTATAAATCACACTTAACAGCTCATTCCATTTTGATAACCTCGTAAAAAGTCGGTTTGCGCCTTTTTACTCGGCGGGGAAGGGCTTCCCCTCCCCCGCCATTTGAAGTAAATTCAATCCCGCGTACCGCGGGACCACCCCCATCCTCCCGCTGTGCGGGATTGACGGACTTTTTACGAGTCCGTCCATTTTGACCAACGTAAGGCAACTGCCACAAGAGATATCTTGACATAACTTGCTAAATTATTTAACATTTTATAATCTTCACCTTTAAGGCTCCCAGTTTCCTGGACAAGGCAAGAAGCCTCTGATACATTAACGCGCCGGCAACAGCCTTGAGGGGCTGTAATTGCTGGTATTTTTGTCCCGGTGTCATTGAGATTATGAAAACACGAAGAATTACATTAATATTTCCCGGCCAAGGCTCACAATATGTGGGTATGGGAAAAGAATTGTTCGACAGATTCAAACTGGTCAGGGAGATTTATGACGAGGCTACTCAAGTGCTTGGGTATGATATTTCTGAATTATGCTTTAAAAAGCATACCTTCGGAAAGTTCATGCACAAGGCAGATTTGAATAGAACGATTTACACCCAGCCCGCTGTCCTGACAATGAGTTATGCATGTTATAGAGTGCTTGAAGAGACATGCAAGGAATGCAACGTTGACTTAAATACGTCTTTACTGGCAGGGCACAGCTTAGGTGAATACACGGCATTGCTGATTTCGGGCGCAATGGATTTCAAAACTACTTTGAGTCTTGTGCAGAAAAGGGCTACCTTTATGACGGAATGGGGCAAAGCCTATCCGGATGCAGGATTAATGGCCATAGTGGATAAAGGAAGAGAGTTGGACTACGACAGAATATGTGCTTTGTGTAAAGATTTTGGGGTTTATGTCACACTGAATAACACCAGAAGCCAGGTGGTCGTTGGCGGGTCCAAAAGAAGACTGGCGGAAATGGGTAAGGAATTGAAAAGAGAAGGCAAGCGCTCAACCATGTTGAAGGTGGAAGGACCATTTCATACCCCTATCATGAAGCCTGCTGCTGACAAGTTTAAAAAAGAATTAGACAAAAGTGAAATTCATATTGCTTCAAAACCAGTCATGGCTAATGTAACGTCAGAAGCTATCGTAGACCCTGCTCACATAAGAAAAGAACTCCATGAACAGATTTTCAAGATCGTTAACTGGCGGGGAGGGATTGAAAGAATTGCACACAATCGGGAAACCCTCTTTATTGAAGTCGGGCCAAAGAAGGTCCTGAGTAATATGATTAATGATATTGACCCTTCCATACCGAGACTCAATATAGAAGATGTGGAGTCTCTTGAAAAGACCGTGAAAGAACTGACTATATTGACTGCCAGTTGATTTAGATATTGACTTCTAATCAATGGATAAGATCTCTAATTCCTTTTTTTCAAGGGACTTTATCTTGTCCCTTAAAAGGGCCGCATCTTCGAACTCCAATTTTGCAGCCGCCTCCTTCATCTTCTCAGTCAGATCCATGATCGTTTCACCGAGGCCCTCACCAGTCAAATACAGCCCTTCCTCTTCTGCTACGGCAGGCACTGTCACGTAATCAGCCTCATATGTGGACCCCAAAATGTCCTCAATTTTTTTCTGGATGGATGCCGGCGTAATATGATGAATCTCATTATACTCAAGCTGGATTCTGCGGCGTCTGCTGCTTTCATCCATGGCCCTTGTCATGGAATCGGTTATTTCATCCGCATAAAACAGAACCGTCCCATTGATATTTCTGGCTGCTCTCCCACAGGTCTGGATAAGAGATCTTTCTGATCGCAGGAAACCTTCCTTATCCGCATCAAGTATGGCAACTAAGGAAACCTCAGGGAGATCCAGCCCTTCCCGTAGCAAATTTATACCCACCAACACATCAAAGACCCCCAATCTAAGGTCCCTGATGATCTCCATTCTCTCAATGGTCTTTATGTCGGAGTGCATATAACGCACATTTACCCCAAGACCAGAATAATATTCTGTAAGATCCTCGGCCATTCTTTTTGTCAATGTCGTTACAAGGACCCGCTCGTTTTTTTCCACACTTTCCCTGATCCAGCCTAACAGGTCATCCACCTGGTTGGTGGCCTTCCGGACCACGATCTCGGGATCAATCAATCCTGTTGGTCTGATAATCTGTTCTGTTATGCCCTGGGCCTTTTCGATTTCATAAGGCCCGGGCGTGGCTGAAACATAGATGGCCTGCTTCATCCTTGACTCGAACTCCTCAAATCTCAGGGGTCTGTTGTCAAGGGCCGATGGAAGCCTGAATCCATAACTCACCAAGGTCTCTTTCCTTGATCTGTCGCCGCGATACATGCCATTCAGTTGGGGTACGGTAATATGACTTTCATCAATAATAACCAGAAAATCCTTTGGAAAATAGTCAAGAAGCGTTGGCGGCGGTTCGCCTGGCGCCCTGCCGGTGAGATGTCTTGAATAGTTTTCAATACCGTGACAATACCCAATCTCTAACATCATCTCCAGGTCAAACCTCGTGCGTTCCTCGATTCGCTGCGCCTCCAAAAGTTTATTCTGAGAACGGAAATACCGGATCTGCTCATCTAATTCTTCCTTGATTTGCCGGATCGCCCTCTCTCTGATTTCCACTGTGGTTACATAATGGGTCGCAGGATAAATCGTTATGCGATTAAGCGTATTAATGGCCTTTCCGGTTAATGGATCAATCTCATGAATGGATTCCACCACATCCCCGAAAAAGCTGATGCGAACAGCCCTTTCCTCTTCGTGAACCGGATAGATATCCAGGACATCCCCCCGCACACGAAAACGTCCCCTGTAAAAATCCGTATCACCACGCTCATAGTGGATCTCCACCAGCTTCTTCGCGGCATCATCCCTTGACAGGACACTTTCTTTCTCAACGTAAAGAAGCATGTTGTGATAAGCCTCGGGAGAACCCAGACCGTATATGCATGAAACACTGGCCACAATGATAACATCGTCCCGGTCAAGCAGCGATCTGGTGGCGGAATGTCGCATCTTATCGATCTGCTCATTGATGCTTGAGTCCTTCTGAATGTAAGTATCTGTCTGCGGGATGTAGGCTTCAGGCTGGTAGTAATCGTAATAGCTGACAAAATACTCTGCGGCGTTTTTGGGGAAAAAATTTTTGAGTTCACCATAGAGTTGAGCGGCCAGGGTTTTATTGGGTGCCATAATAAGTGTAGGTTTTTGCACCCTGTTTATGACCTGTGCAATTGTATAAGTCTTGCCGGACCCGGTTACACCTAACAAGACCTGATGTACAAATCCTTTCTCAACGCCCTCTGAAAGGGCGTCAATAGCCTCCGGCTGATCTCCACAGGGCACTAAGTCAGTGACAATTTCAAACATCAAGTCTCCAGGTGGTCCCCTTGGGGCCATCTTCAAGGATAATCCCCATCTGTTTCAGGCGGTCGCGGATTTCATCGGCCTTTGCCCAGTCTTTTGCGGCTCTGGCCTCATTCCTGTCCTGGATCATTTTTTCTATCTCAGCAGAATCAACGCCTTTTTTGTCACCTCCTAATTGTTTAAAAAGTTCATCCGCGTTCTCATACAGAACACCAAGGACCCGCCCTGCAAGGAACAATTGATGGCGATCATTTTCCAGTCGACTGCGCGTCTTTCCATCAATAGTGCCGTTTCCAGAATCCAGCAGTTTATTTATCTCCCTGACATTTTCAAAGACCAGGCCAATTGCACCCGCCGTATTCAGATCGTCATCCATTACATGGATAAACTGGCCTATAAAAGAATCATTCTGCTCCCCAGCCAAAAACGACGTTTTGATTCCTTTTTCCTCCTCTTTAAACGGGCCTATGGCATTCTCAAGCCTCTGAATGGTCCTGGGCTCCTTTTGAAAGATCGAGGGGACTCCTGTAGTGCTTTGAAAGGAGGAAAAGCCGCAGGACCTCGGGATGGTATGTCTTCAGTGCGTCACGTATGGTCAAAAAATTCCCTAAGGACTTTGACATCTTTTCCGATTCAACCGTCACAAAACCGTTGTGAACCCAATAATTGGCAAAATTGCCATCATTTGCCCCTATGGACTGTGCCCTTTCATTCTCGTGATGAGGGAAAAGAAGGTCTTTTCCCCCACCGTGTATGTCAAAAGTGGGACCCAGGTAGTGGTTGCTCATCACGGAACATTCTATGTGCCAGCCGGGCCTGCCGACACCCCAGGGGCTTGGCCATTGAGGTTCACCCTGTTTTGCCCCTTTCCACAGAACGAAATCCATTGGATGCCTTTTTTTCTGGTCCACGGCGATCCTGCTGCCCGCCTGCATGTCCTCCAATTTCCTGCCTGAAAGCCTGCCGTAGTCTTCAAAACTCTCTACAGAGAAAAACACATCATCTCCCTCAACATATGCGTGACCCCGGTCTATCAGTGCAGTGATCATGTCTATCATGCCGTCAATATGCTCCGTGGCCTTAGGTTCCACATCTGCATCCAAGACACCAAGTCTGTGCATATCATCGTAAAAGGCATCAATATATTCCTGGGCTATGACACTGGTTTCCTTTCCCAGTTGATTCGCCCTCTCAATAATCTTGTCGTCCACATCGGTGAAGTTTCGCACATAGGTTACATCAAAACCCTTTGCCCTTAAATATCTTGTCAGCACATCAAAAACGATGGCCGAACGGGCATGACCGATATGGCAGAGATCATAGACAGTCACACCGCAAACGTAGATGCCGACCTTACCTTCCTGCAAAGGTTTAAATATTTCTTTTTTTCGAGTCGCCGTATTGTACAGTCTAAGCGTCATGCAAAATTCTCCTTATTGACACATAAGCCCTATCGCCCTTAAGTCCTTCCCGGGAAAAAAGAGCTGCTGTTACTCGGTAAGTAAAGGGGAAATCACCGCCAGAGAGGATGGCTATTAGCTGACAGATTAGATTACTCAATTATTTATGGATGTCCAGCATCCTCAACAAGACTAACCACTGCAAAGGACTCTATTCCTTCCTTTTTCCCGCAAAAACCCATCTGCTCGGTGGTAGTTGCCTTTATGTTGACTTGATCGACAGATGCCTCAAGTGTATGGGCTACTCTTTCCCGCATGGATGAAAGATAGGAGGCCAATTTAGGGCTTTCTGCTACTATGGTGGCGTCCAGATTGTTTACCCGAAATCCATCACGCTTTATCCATTCACTCACAGTTTCCAGCATCGATAGGCTGGCCACACCCTTGTAGGCGGGATCAGTATCCGGGAAGTGCTGTCCAATATCGCCCATTCCAAGGGCGCCGATCACAGCATCGATGATGGCATGGATCAGAACATCCGCATCAGAATGGCCATCCAGTCCGAAGGCATGAGGGATCTCAACGCCCCCAAGAATCAAAGGACGGCCTTCAACCAGGCGATGCGCATCATATCCAAAACCGATCCGGAACATATATTGGTTGAGTAGT
>JAFDHL010000192.1 GCA_019308785.1 Deltaproteobacteria bacterium | reverse complement strand
CATCAAGGTCGCCAAGGGATTTACGATCCGGCCGGAAGTATTTTTCTATGACTACGGCGAACATGAGATAAACGGTGTCGTTGATCCCCAAAACGGAGACTTGGGTAGCCAGACCATTATCGGTGTGCAGTTCCTGGTCGCTTTCTAAACGTAAACTCATAAACAGCGGGTGAAAAACCTGCTTATGAAGAAATGGCCCTCTTTCCAAAATGCGGGAAGAGGGCCATTTTTCTGGCCTTTACAATCCGCACGGATATTGATAGCGTGACTTATGAAAGATCCGGCTCAATCGGCTTTTTCCGCTATGCCTTTAGATCCTATGGAAAAAGCACTAGTACAGCGTTTTATTAAAAACTTGTCATTGCGAGCGTTAGCGAAGCAATCTGGTGTCGTAGATTGAAAGCTTTGTTGAGATTGCTTCGTCGTCACGCCCTGGCGTGACTCCTCGCAATGACTTTGTCAAGGTTTTCATGAAACGCAATACTAGACATATATAAACAACGGACCGTTTTAAAGCCTGCAATAGTTATTATACACGGTGTCATTTCCAGAAAATCTGGAGTGTAGGGGCGGGCTTTACGCCCGCCCGCATCGGCTATCAAAATGTGTTTTTCGGGCGGGGATAAACCCCAACCTTACGGAAGCAATGAGCAGCACGGCATTCAATCCGGAAATATTTGTGTCGTCTCGTATAGTAACATGCCCGTCATGACAGGTAAGGAGTAAAGACTGAGGATGCCATGAACATCCTGACGGTACATCACTATCTTATTTTTTTTGCCGCGAGTTTTACTGTCGCTCTTATTTTGACACCTCTCGTGAGAAAGCTTGCCCTTGCCTCAGGACAGGTAGCCGTACCAAAAGACGATCGATGGCACCAGAAAAAAACCGCGCTTCTGGGCGGCATCAGCATTTTTGCATCCATGTTGACGGTCTGGATACTGGCCGCCGGATTTACGGATTGGCCCACTTATGGCCGTCCCTATTTACCTATGGTGTTGTGTTTTGTTGCCATGTTTGCATTGGGTCTGGCAGATGACGTATTTGACATGGATCCGCAGAACAAGCTGGCAGGGCAGATCGTCATCACTTCAATCCTGGTCTTTTTCGGCTTTCGTCTGGGGTGGACCGATTCCAAAACGGTCAATCTGTTCCTGACTATTATATGGATTGTCGGGATCACCAACGCCTTCAACCTGCTGGATAATATGGACGGTCTGTCAGCCGGTATCGCGTTCATTGCAGGCGCTTTTCTTTTTCTCACCCTTTACCTGAATCCGGACTCTGTCACGTTAGCCGGGCCGGTTCTGCTGATGTGTTCAGCGTACCTGGGTGCCATTCTGGGTTTTTTGGTATATAACTTTAACCCGGCCTCTATTTTTATGGGGGATGCGGGGAGTCTTTTCATCGGTTTTGTTCTGGCATGTCTCACCGTAATAGGAAGCCCTTCTCAGGCACTGGGAGGAGGGTCCTCTCTTCATCTGCTTTCGGTTATAGCGATTCCGATTCTTATCCTTTTCATCCCAATCCTGGATACCGGTTTTGTAAGTATCATGCGCAAACTGTTTCGTCGTCGTATTTCCGAGGGAGGTCGTGATCATTCTTCTCACCGCATGGTTGCCATCGGCTTTTCTGAGAAAAAGGCTGTTTTGGTGCTGTATGCCTTCGCCATGGTATCAGGCTTAATTGCGCTCGCCATCAATCATTTCAGTATGGGAACCAGCCTGGTCGTCATTGTGCTTTATCTCCTTTTCGTACTTTTTTTCTGGGTGTATTTGGCGCGGGTAAAGGTTTATCCGGAAGAATCCATTCTGTCCGATGAGAGTTCCGGTGTTTTAACCCCTATACTGGTTGAGATTACTTACAGACGAAGGCTATTCGAGGTCCTGCTGGATCTTGTCCTGATCTCTGTGGCCTATTATGCAGCCTACCTTCTGCGTTTTGAGGGCGTCGTTGGTGGAAACTTCAGTTTCTTCTTGAGATCGCTCCCCATTATGATTGCCTGTCAGATCCTTTCCTTTTATGTCATGGGCGTTTATCGGGGGGTCTGGGAAAGCACGGGTGTTAGGGACCTGATCGGCTATATGAAGGCCATCACAGCCGGCTCTGTGATGCCCATGCTAATCCTCCTTTTCATCTACCGATTCCAGAGTTTTTCCCGGGCCGTGTTCGTTATCTACTGGGTTCTCATGTTGATCCTGGTGTCCATGTCCAGGCTCTCTTTTCGTCTGTTGGACGAGGGGATCAGGAAAGGAAATAGAAAAGGTACGCCAACCCTTATTTACGGGGCAGGGGTTGGAGGACAATTGGCAGTCAGGGAGATAGAAACCAATAGTGATCTTGGTCTGTTACTTGTGGGCTTTATTGACGACAATCCCAGGATACACAATAGGAAAATCCAGGGATACCCGGTCCTTGGGGGGCAAGGAGATTTAGAAAAGATAATCGAGAGATATAACATCAGGAAGATCATTGTGTCATTTAGAGAGAAGGGTGCCGAAAAGAGGAAAGAAATTAAAGCACTCTGCCAGAAGATGGGTGCAGAGATAGATGTCGGTCAGATGAAGCTTATTATAACATAACGGAATACACCTGTCAGAACGATAAAAAGAAAAATTTGACAATTCTTTCCCATCTGCCTATAAAATGGCGCGTGCCCTGATGATATAAGACGGAGCAGGCACACTAAAACCATTTTAGTGCTCTGGCACTAATTTGAAAGACGGTTAATTGTTTACTTTGCTGACCCGGAAAAAATTGAAGGAGTGATTATGGATTTTAGCCTTTCCATGGAGCAGGAGATTTTGCGTAATTCAGTACGTGATTTTGCTGAAAAAGAGATCAAGCCGGTTGCCAGGGAACTGGACGAAAATGAAGAGTTCTCGTATGAAACAATGCAAAAGATGGCGGACCTGGGACTTTTTGGGATGTTTGTGGCGGAAAAGTACGGTGGTCAGGGCATGGACTACATCTCCTATATCATCGCCACAGAGGAGATCGCCAGGGTGGACGGCTCTCATGCTGCTACCGTGGCAGCAGGCAATTCCTTAGGTATAGGCCCCATTTATTATTTCGGGAACGAGGAACAGAAAGAGAAATACCTTCCAAAGCTGTGCAGCGGCGAGGCCCTCTGGGGGTTTGGTTTGACCGAACCCAATGCCGGGTCAGATGCCGGTAATTCCAAGACGACCGCTGTTCTGGACGGGGATGAATGGGTTATTAACGGGAGCAAGATCTTTATTACAAATGCCTCCACCAAGATTACAACAGGCATAACCTCTTTGTGCCGAACAGGCACCCGGGATGACGGCCGGCCCGAGCTATCCTGCATCCTTGTTGAAGCGGGTATACCGGGATATGAGGCGAGGGAGATGCACGGAAAGATGATGTGGAGGGCCTCCAATACCAGCGAACTCTATTTTGACGACTGCCGGGTCCCCAAAGAAAATCAACTGGGTCACGTAGGTAATGGATTTCATCAGATGTTGGGAACCTTAGATGGTGGCCGTCTTTCCATAGGGGCTATGGGCCTGGGTGGTGCCCAGGGCTGTTTTGAAATGGCGCTCAAATACAGCAAAGAAAGGGAGCAGTTCGGCAGACCTATATCTAGTTTTCAGGTAAATGCCTTTAAATTAGCGGACATGGCCCTTGAGATCGAGTGTGCCCGACTTATCCTTTATAAGGCCTGCTGGTTGCGAGATAACAACAAGTCTTTTTCCAAGGAAGCGGCCATGGCCAAACTCTATTGCTCGGAAGTTATGTATCGATGTGCTAACCATGCCGTTCAGCTCCATGGTGGTTACGGACTGATGAAGGAATATGACGTCGAAAGGTTTTACAGGGATCAGAAGCTTCTGGATATAGGGGAGGGGACCTCGGAGGTGCAGCGCCTTGTTATTTCAAGACTCGTTGGCGCCTTATAGAATACGGAATTCGGAATGCGAGATGCCGGGTTAAGGTGTTTTCCTGCTTCCCTTCCGACTTCTAACTTCTCTTATCATTTTCCCTTCAACCTTCTGGATTCCGACTTCCTATAAATTATTATGTTAGACTTCATCTTAGGCAAAGACATTGCCTCCTACGTAAAGCGCCACCGGGGGTTGGTGGTCTGTGCTATATTACTCACGGCCTTATCCTCTTTGTTCGTGGTGATTCCGGCCTATCTCCTTCAGCCCTTTGTGGATGAAGGAATGAAGGCCGGCTCAGATCCCGTGGCCTGGAAAATACCCTGGATTACATTTGAATCCGGGTCATGGTTATCGTGGAGGCGCACCGAACTGCTTTTAGTGGAAGGCGTATCTCCAAACACACTCCTTATCCTCCTCACGTTTGTTGCCTTTGTATCGGTTTTTTTTAAATCCATTACAATCTATTTGAGTGGTCTTTGTGCGGCCGCCTTTTCGAACAGGGCGGTCAAATCTGTGAGGATAGATCTCTTTGAAAAATTTGTTTCTCTTCCCCTATCATTTTATCATAAGAGAAAATCAGGAGAGCTGGTTGCCAGGGCTACCGCTGATCTTACGCTTATGCAGCTCCTCATTGCGAATGTACTCATCGGACTCATAGAGCATCCTCTAACCGCTGCGGTTTTTTTGGCCTACCTTTTCTTCATGAACTATAAGTTAACTTTGCTTGTGTTCTTTGTTGTGCCGCCGATCATCGGGTTGATCAAACTCTTCGGAAGAAAGGTCAAGAAACATGCCACCACGGTCCAGGATATTACTGCCCAGGTTACTTCCGCTTACCAGGAGACCCTCCTCTGCCTAAAACTGGTCCACGGTTTTTTCATGGGTAAAAGCGAGGTGAAAAAGTTCCGGGATCTGGCAGGGTTCCTTTACAAAAGGATCATGCGCTGGAACAGATGGCATCTGGGGCTCGGTCCCATAATGGATTCAACGGTATTTCTGGTTTTGCCGGCTGTCCTGATTATTGGAAAGATCTATTTCCAGCATTCCTTGGGGGAACTCCTGTCCATGATATATGCCTTTTCGCGGGTCTATGGACCTATTAAGAAACTGGCCCTTGTGAATAATAATCTCAAGACACTTCAGGGTGCGACTGAGCGGGTTTTTGGCATAATGGAAACCATACCGGATATTAAGGAACGTTCGGATGCAAAGATCCTTCCACGGCACAAAGAGTACATTGCCTTCGATGGTGTAAACTTCGGCTATTCTGGCGATGAATCGGTGCTCAAGGACATTTCATTTAAAGTGGATGCCGGTGAGATGGTGGCCTTTGTGGGTTCGACCGGTGCCGGGAAGAGCACTCTTCTTGATCTGGTTCCCCGCTTTTATGATGTGACAAGCGGCGCTGTCATTATTGATGGAATAGACATCCGCGATGTGACACTTGAGTCGTTGCGCAGGCAAATAGGAATTGTTAACCAGGAAACCCTCCTCTTTCATGACACAATCGGAAATAACATCTGTTACGGAAAGTCAGAAAAACTGACTGAGGATATTATTGCAGCCGCAAAGGAGGCGCATGCGCATGATTTTATTATGGCCCAGCCTAATGGGTATGAGACTATTGTGGGTGATCAGGGGACACTTTTGTCCGGCGGCCAGAGACAGCGCATAGCCATTGCAAGGGCGATTCTGGTTGAACCTGCCATTCTTATCCTGGATGAGGCCGCATCTGCCCTCGATGCGGAAAGCGAAAGGCTTGTGCAGCAGGCAATTGAAAAGCTCCATGGAAGATTGACCATCCTGGTTGTTGCCCACCGGTTGAGCACGATCACGAAGGCGGATCGTATCTTTGTCATGGAAGGGGGCAGGATTGTGGAATCTGGTACCCGTAAAAAGCTTTTGGGAATGAATGGCCGTTTTCGGCAGCTTCACGATATGCAGTTTACGGCTTGATGAATTGGTCGCCACTATTTTTTACATCAAAACTCTTAAATCGCCTTGTCTTATAGCCGTCTGCCTCTGACAACAAATTTGGGGACGTCCATTTGTAAATCAGTATCTCTTTGTAAATCATTATTGTGACTACTCACGTAGTCAGCCTGAAGGTGTTTAGACTGAAGACTG
>JAFDHL010000191.1 GCA_019308785.1 Deltaproteobacteria bacterium | reverse complement strand
AGATACTGGTTTGATATTACGGATTGCCAGCTGGAATCACTGGAGGTCGGGAAACCCTTGCAGATGACATTCAGGAGAAGATATCTTGATGAAGGCCGCAGTATAGCCGGCTATTTCTGGAAGGCAATGCCCTTTAAAGGTTGATAGCGGGAGGAGATAAACCCCGCCCTTACAAGGTAAACATCAAAAGTTAAGTAGGGGAGGGCTTTACGCCCGCCCGTAAAAGGTTGTCATAATTCAACAGCATTGGGGATTAA
Organism: Deltaproteobacteria bacterium; assembly: GCA_019308785.1. Taxonomy (GTDB): domain Bacteria; phylum Desulfobacterota; class DSM-4660; order Desulfatiglandales; family Desulfatiglandaceae; genus JAFDHL01. Next base: position 5,886 of record JAFDHL010000191.1, on the reverse strand, counting down.
TGGGAGGGGGAGAGGGACATAAGAGCTAAGTTGTTTTTGCCCAAGACGGACAGAAAAAAAAGAACATCGAACATCGAACGTCCAATCACGCCAGGGCGTGAAACGTTGAATGGGAAAAGATGATGAAGAGACAGACATATGACCTGGAAGAAAGGCTGCTCGAGTATTCGGTGCGAATCATAAAGATCGTTGAACAGTTACCAAATACCAGAGCAGGCAACCATGTTGCGGGCCAATTGTTAAGATCGGGAACTTTAGCTTATCCAAACCATGGTGAAGCCCAGGCAGCAGAGTCCCCAAAGGACTGAAAAAAAATGAACATCGAACATCGAACGTCCAACATCGAATGTTGAATGGGAAAAAATGAAGAAACAGACTTATAATAATGATATTTTACAGGAGACAGAAGAATTAATTAAGATTTTCGTTACGAGTATCAAAACGGCCGTTCGACAGGCTCACGGCCCTGAGCGGAGTCGAAGGGCTGAAAAGAAACAGAAATAGTCGTTAAAGGTTCGGCATTGGTTTTTTTATTCGATTTTAAAATAATTTGAGGAGCGGAGCGACATCATTATTCGACGTTGGACGTTGGACGTTCGATGTTCGACGTTCATCTTTCAAAACAACCCCGTATGGCATAAATGCAACCTGTGAATGTTTACAAAATTAAGTTAGCGCTTATGGGGGAGAGGGTCGGTGTGATTGGGTAACGCGATCAAATACGATACCAAACATACAAGGGTAAAAGGGAGAAGCTACGATGGCAGAAGGTATAAAGAATAAGGTAGCAATTATTGGCATGGGATGTACCAGATTTGGGGAACACTGGGATCGAAGCGCTGAATCCTTGGCTGTTGAGGCGTTCGAAGAAGCAATAAATGACGCGGGGATTGAAAAAAAAGACATTAATGCGGCCTGGCTTTCTACCTGTTTTGATGAGGGTAATGTGGGGAAAAGCGCCATACCTCTTGCCGCAGCCCTAAAACTGCCGTATCTACCTATAACGAGAGTAGAAAACTTGTGTGCCAGCGGCACCGATGCTATCAGAGGTGCCTGTTATGCCGTAGCGTCAGGGGCCTGCGACATGGCCCTGGCAGTAGGTGTTGAAAAGCTGAAGGATATCGGCTATGGCGGGTTGCCGGATTTCAGCCAGCTCCGGGGTATATACAATCGGCAGATATTTCCGAACCAGACGGCCCCGGGCCAGTTCGCCATGCTGGCCACCAAATATTTCAATCGATACGGCCTCACCCGGGAGGAGGGCAAAAGGACCATTGCCAAGATATCCGCGAAGAGTCATGCAAACGGCACATTGAATCCAAAGGCACATCTCAGGAGGAAGGTTGATGTGGAGACCATTATGAACGCGCCGATGATTGCTGATCCTCTGGGTTTGTTCGATTGCTGTGGCGTGACCGAGGGGGCAGCGGCCGCTATTGTTGTAAGGGCAGACAGAGCCAAGGACTTCCGTCCGGATCCGCTTTATGTAAAGGCTCTTCAAATAGCTGTCAGTCCCGAAGAGGAGTACAGATTTCAGGAATGGGATGGGACTCACGTGGAGACCACCTACCGTTGCGGCGTCAGGGCCTTCGAAGAGGCCGGTATAAAAAATCCCAGAGAAGAGCTCAGTATGATGGAAGTACACGATTGTTTTTCCATCACCGAACTGGTCACATATGAGGATTTACAGATTTCACCAAGGGGAAGGGCCAAAGAGGATATTGACGCAGGTTTTTTTGAGCTGGACGGAAAAATCCCGTGCCAGAGTGATGGTGGGTTGAAGAGTTTCGGGCACCCTATCGGGGCTTCGGGCATAAGAATGACCTATGAGGTATACAAGCAACTCCAGGGGAAGTGTGGTGAACGGCAGATAAAAGATCCCCGGCTTGGCCTCACTCATAATCTTGGCGGTTTTCCGGCAAACTGTGTGATTGGCATGACTATCTGGGGGAATGAACTGTAGATCGTATCTACTCAGGTGGATAGACTGAAGGTGGAAGGCTGAAGACTGTTAGATCACTTCAACCTTCGGTCTTCAGCCTAACGACCTGTTAATCAACTAAGTTTATCGAAGCGTTTAGGCTTCTTGTCCAACGAGGATTCATCTCTGATTGAACCAAAGATAGTCGAGACCGAGAAGGTCTTGAATGGCTTGATTCGGTCGTTGCGAGATGGTTGAAATACTTCAGCCTTCAGTCTTTAACCTAAATAGCTGGGTAGTTACTGTAGATCTTGGGTTTAATAAAAGTGTTGACATCGTTATGACAATATGTTATATGTGCCCATACCTTATTGTTGTATTGCCTCGACTTTCGGGGTAGCAGCAAGGACATCTCCTGTCTCAAAAGCGGTTTACATAAAGTGAGGTTTTAGAAACGCCTGGTAAGGAATGTAGCCGTGCCATGCCACTCAAGACGATAAATCGAAAAAACCTGAGAAATATCCTGCTTACAAACTGGATGACCCACGACGCCCTCTGGTATGGTGAGGTGGCATCAAAGTTCGGGATGACCGAGGCCAGCCCCATGAATCTCAGGGTATGCAGAAAGTTGGGGAGAATCGAGTTTGGTCGGTTAATGAAAATGGCCGGGGCATCACACCCTCGGGACATGGTGGCATACCGGGAGATCTTCGAGTTAGGGAAACAGGTCTTTTTCCCGGATTTCATGAGCGTTGAGACCCTATACCCTGAAAAAGACACACAGGTGTTTCAGGTTATTGACTGCTTTGCCCACAGGGGTATGGAGAAAGCAGGGCTCATTTCCAATTACGAGTGCGGGATATTTGAGCGAATCGAGGGATGGTTTGATGCTATGGGCCTGGAATATACCCGAACTCCCGATCTCAATCGCTGTCTAAAATTTCTGGGGGAAGATTGCACGGTCACCATCAAGTTCAATTTTTAATAAAGCTCAAACATCTTTGAGGAGAAAGGCCGTAAAAAGAGACAGAAATCCCATTGATATTTTTCCGTTAAGACCGGAAATAATGTGAAAGGAGAACAAACCATGCTGCAAGACATACTTTTGACCGATGAAGAGAGGGCATTAAAACAGGAGGTCAGGGATTTTGTTAAAAACGAGGTTCCTTCCGACCTGCTAAAAAAATTGGACCGGGATGAGATCACCTATCCTAAGGAATTTGTACAGGCATTAGGAGAACGCAATCTCCTGGGTCTGAGGTTTTCTCCGGAATACGGTGGCCGGGGATTGCCCTGGACTGCCGAGATAGCGGCCCTGGAGGAAATCGGGGTCCTGGGCATGGCACTCTCCTGTGCCTTTGCCATGCCATCCATTGTGGGTGAGGCGCTTCATGCTTTCGGATCGGAAGAGTTAAAGGAAAAATTTTTGAAGCCCATGCTAAAGGGCGAGCTTGTTTCTGCCGAGGCATTAACCGAACCACGGGGCGGATCAGACTTTTTCGGGGCCACAACAGTAGCAAAACTCGAGGGTGATTATTTCATGGTAAAGGGTCAGAAGCGGTTCGTTGTGGCGGCGAGCGGTGCGGATTTCTTTGTCGTGTACTGCAAAACCAATCCGGAAGGCAAACCTCACGAGCGAATTAGCCTCCTTCTTATTGAGGCGGACCGGGATGGTGTTGAGGCCAAGCACCTTTACAACCTTTTGGGAACAAGGGGCGGCGGTACAGGGCGCCTCATCTTCAAGGATGTTAAGGTGCCTGCTTCCAACCTCATAGGCGAATTAAACCAGGGTGCCGAGATCTTCAACACCATGATGGTTCCGGAGCGCCTGACCTCCGGCGCAGGGGCATTAGGTCTGGCACGCGCCGCCCTTGAGGTCGCTACGCGTTACAGTAACCGGAGATATGCATTTGGCAGGAAGATCCGCGATTACCAGGCCATAAGCTTCAAGGTCGCGGACGCTATCACCCAGTTAGACGCGGCCCGGGCAATCACGCATGCGGCGGGCAAGGCTGCGGACGCCCGTCTTCCCTCGGCCCGTCGTCTGGTGAGTGAAGCAAAAAAGTTCGCTACTGACATGTGCTGGGAAGTCTGCAACCAGGCTATGCGGATTGTCGGTGGTATCGGCTACACTAACGTGTTCCCGATCGAAAAGATGGTTCGAGATGCAAGGCTCGCGCAGATATGGACCGGCACAAACGAGATCATGAGTCTGCTTATCCAGCACGAATATTACAAAGAGTTGCTAAATGACCCCAATCCGCCGCGGATGAGTGAGGAAGATGCTGAAGAGGCCCACTTAGAGGATGAAAAGGTGTACGAAGACGATGAAATGTGGACAAAAGGCTGGTAAATAACCTGCCGGTTCGGAAATTCCCAAACCAAGATGAAAGCTTATCAGGAAATTGGCCAAAAGCTCCAGAAAGCGAGGGAAGAGGCCGGTTTGAGTCAGGATGAATTATCCAAGATGCTTGGGTATACTCAATCGTCCTTATCAAACTATGAGCTTGGAAAGCGTCGTCTTTACTTAGTCGAGCTTCAGCGCATAAGTGAGATTCTCGGCAAACCTGTTACGTACTTCCTGGAAGATTCAAAAGATAATGAAACGGAACAAGATGATGTCAAGGCCATTTTGAAAACGCCCTTTATTAAAGAGATCATTTTTGCAGTCCAAAACCTGAAACCCGCTCAAAGGAAATCGGTCCTGGATTATATACAATGGCAAAAAAGTCAAAGGTAACCGTCCACCGACATCCAGCGCCCCACAATCCGTCGATCAACGGTGGGCCTGTAGAGCCAGTGTGGTTAAGAAATGATTTCATTTGAACTGACGTCCGAGCAAAAAGATTTGCAACTAAAATTTCGTTTGTTAGCCAGGGAAAGATTACGCCCTGACTCTCTTTTGTTGGACAAGAACCCGCCTGGCCCCATAGACAAAAACCTGCTTCTGTTTATTGCGGAAGAGAAGCTGAACAGTTTTTTAATCCCGGAAGAATATGGCGGGCACCTGTTGGATCGAGTTACTTTATCCCTGGTTATGGAAGAACTCGGTTACGGTTGTGCAGGACTGGCTTCTATCTATGGCGCAACGGCACACGCGGTTTCAGTCCTTATGATCGGGGGGGCACCGGAACAGAAAGGAGCTTTTCTTCCCCTCCTGCTCGATCCCGCCGGAGAAGTGGCCAGTTATGTTATTACCGAGGAGAAAGGCGGCTCAGATACAACGTCTTTTGACACGACCGCTCGTTTGGAAGGGGATCATTACGTTCTGAATGGTTCAAAAGGGCCTATCATCAATGCAGGGAATGCCGCCCTTACTATTGTCTGGGCCAGCAGTGATAAGGCAAAGGGAAGGGCAGGAATCGATGCTTTCATCGTTCCCCGGGATACACCCGGGATGAGTTTTGGCCCATTCGATGACAAGCCGGGGCTTCGCTGTGCCCCGACTGCCAGACTCTTTTTCAATGATGCTGCCGTGCCTGCCTCCAATCTGATAGGTCTTCCGGGCAGCGGGTACCTCCTCATTATGCAGACTCTTGATATAGGGCGGGCCATGGTGGGAGCCGCATGCGTCGGTATTGCTCGAGCAGCCTTGGAAGAGGCTACGGATTTTGCCAAAGATCGGGTCATTAAAAACCGTCCGATCTTTGATAATCAGGGGATTGGCTTTATGCTGGCAGAATTGGCGACTGAACTTGATGCGGCACGGCTCCTTGTGTGGCGTGCCTGCAGATTGATGGACCTGAATGAGGATTATACGACCCAATCATCTATGGCGAATCTCTTCGCTTCCGAAGTGGCCGCTCGCACAACGAATGAATGTATACAGATTTTAGGACAGAGGGGTGTTATTCATCCCTCTTTCATGAGCAAATACCAGCGAGATGCCCAGATATTACGCGTGGTGGAAGGAACAAGCCAAATTCAAAAGATGATTATTGCCAGCCAGCTTTAATCCACAGATT
>JAFDHL010000190.1 GCA_019308785.1 Deltaproteobacteria bacterium | reverse complement strand
AAGCTATATCTGGTTCAGTCCTTCAATGACCGCCGCAGCCAGCAAAGGGAACATGATCTCATGGTGACCGACCAGATCATAACCCTTTCCACCATCCAGAGTAGGCCGGTAAACCACATTGGTAATAGGCCGATACTGTCTAATAAAATCCATATTAACAGTGGTAAAGTCCCTGACCCCGTGTCCGAGATTCCTCACAAGGCTCAGGGCCTTTAAAAATACCTCCGGCATAATTACTGCAGATCCGAGATTGATAAACACTCCCCCCTCCAGCATTGAAACAAGACGGGCAAATATACGAAAATCCAGATGAGTCGTCCTGCCAATGGATGCCCCATCCACATCGGGGTGGAAATGGATAGTATCGGTTCCGATGGCCACATGAACAGTTACCGGGATATTAAGCTCATAAGCCCTGGCCAGAAGGCTGTATTGGTTGTAAGGAAAAGCCTCTTTAACGAGCATGGCACCCACAGATTCCCCAAGACCCTTACCCTGTTTTGCCCCTTCTGAAATGGCCCTATTAAGAAACTTGCCTGTTTCATCAGCCATTCCGAATCCCCCTTTGCCGATTTCCGCAGCCACATCTTCAGAGGTATGACCGACCATGGCCACTTCCGCATCGTGTATGATCCCTGCGCCGTTCATGGCCACCCCGCTGATAATCTTTCGATCCAATAGATCAATAATAATGGGATTTAGCCCCACCTTTATGACATGGGCACCCATTCCCAAGATAATAGTCTTGCCAGCGGCCGCGGCCCGTACTATCCGGTCGACAATCTCTTGAAAATCATTTCCGGCAAGAATCTTGGGCAGGCATCGCAACCACTGGGTTACGGTTCCCTCTGATCCCCACGGCTTGCCGAAACTCTCAACTCTCGATTTTTACCTTGCTGTCCCTTTCTGCCAGAGAACAGGTTTGTACTTTCTTTAATGATATGGGTTTCACTTTAGTCATAATATTATGTTCCGATATTTCTTCCTAGTTAACCCCTTCAAGCGCCCCCTATTTGGGAACGAAAGGAAGCTTGTTCCTTCCCAGGAGCCCGTCGGGGAACCGGTTCTGTTGGAGGCTGATGGAAAATCTCCAGATACAAGGCATCCGAAATCCCGCGGAATGAGGCGTATATACTAGTACCATCCGATATATGCCTCTGGAAAAGGATGAAATCAACCAAATGACACAAGATGTGCCCTGCCAGGATATGTACCTCCTGGATCCTGGGTGTAACCTGGCTCTTTACAACAAGCGCCAGATCCACCTGCCCTGCCAGTTTGCCGCCATCGTTTCCAATAAGACCAGCCGTATAAATGCCCTGAACACGTGCATCTTTAACGGCCAATAAAACATTTTCTGAGTTTCCGCTGGTACTGATGGCCAAAAGGACATCCCCTTCCATTCCGATGGCCTTTACCTGTTTTGAAAAAATCTTATCAAAAGAATAATCATTTCCAATACTGGTAATCACCGAAGTATCCGTTGTCAGCGCGATTGCCGGGAGAGGGGGGCGTTCAAGGATATAACGATTAACAAATTCCGCAGCAATATGTTGTGCATCTGCCGCGCTGCCGCCGTTTCCGCAGATCACCAGTTTCCGGTCGCTTGTAAACGCCAGTGCAATCCTTTCAGCCAAAAGAACCAGATTCGGTATATTTTCCTGGATTGAGGCCTCTGTCAGCCTTGAATTTTCCTTAAGAATTTTATCAATAATCTCTTCCAATTAATATCCCCTGCCCTGAAACATAAATATTTAGTAAAAAAGTATAGCTTCTAACAGCATTTGTCAACTTAACACACTCGCAATCCACAATGCCCCGTATCCCAGAATACGTTGCGAATCGTCTGCATATTCTTTCCATTTTTTGTCCATTTTCTATTGAAAATGTATTTTTCTTGTGTTAAACATTCATAACTTCATATTTTACTGCCAAGCATTTGATGACTTTTGGCAGACGTTCTGTTTTTTTTGTTGCCATACGGCAAAGGAAGATACTATAAATCATTTAATGAAAGGGGGGAGGCAAAAGGAGTATTGATCTTTCTCGGGAAATAAGATTTACCAATCTATTAATTAATTAAATTTAAAAGGGGGACATCATGACCAAAGCAGAATTAGTTGCTGAGATAGCCAAGAAGAGTAAACTGAGCAAAGCCGATGCCGAAAGAGCACTCAATTCATTCGTTGATACCGTCAAAAAAACCCTAAAGAAAGAAGGTAGGCTGGCACTTGCAGGTTTCGGGTCCTTTGTGGTCTCTAAAAGAAAAGCAAGAAAAGGTAGAAATCCCCAGACCGGTGAAGTGATTAATATCAAAGCGAGCAAAGTGGTTAGGTTCAAGGCAGGAAAGGCCCTAAAGGGAAAACTGTAGTATGCGCTTCAAGTTTGAAAGGACCTGTCAAACTCCCCTTTTAAACTGATAAAAAAAAAGGCGGGAAGCCTTAATTGGTTCCCCGCCTTTTTTTGGTGCGCCTAGGATCTTGTCGGAGAACGCTGACAACTAAATGTTTTATTACTTCCTGATCAGGGCCAGATCCTTTACAGTCTGGGCCACTATCTTCAATTCTCTTTCCTGTATGGTTCTCACGTCGAGAAGGACCCTCTCGTTCTCGACCCTCGCAATCACTGGTGGATCATAGGACCTGAGCCATGCCTCCATGGAATGTGAAGACAACTTGCCCGGAACAAGGCAAAGCAAACGACTGGGTAATTCCGAAAGGGGCAATGCACCCCCGCCCGGCCTCGAATTACCATCTACCAGTTCAAATGAAAAGTTCTTGGTCTCCAATTTTCCGATCAACTTGAGCAGGCGCTCCGCCTTTTTCTTTAATGACTTGTAAGGCTCACAAATCATCCTGAGGGTGGGAATGTCTTTTACGGCAATACTCTCATCCCTGTAAATTCGCAACGTTTCCTCAAGGGCCAAAAGCGTGAGTTTATCGATCCTCAGCGCCCTGTTTAGCGGGTTCTTCTTGATGGCCTCGATCAAATTTTTTCTTCCCAGAATGATACCGCTCTGTGGTCCGCCTAATAATTTATCCCCGCTGAAAGTGACCAGATCAACTCCCTGGGCCAGGACCTCTTGAACAGGGGGTTCCTTGACAACACCATATTTCGAGAAATCTATAAAACATCCGCTGCCCAGATCCTCCATAACTGGGATCCCGTATCGGCTGCCCAGTTTTACAAGCTCAGACAATGGCACTTCCTCGGCAAAGCCTACGATTTGATAATTACTCGTGTGGACCTTTAACAAAAGGGCCGTTTCAGGACTGATAACCTCCTCGTAATCCCGGAGATGGGTCTTATTCGTAGTACCCACTTCAACCATTTTTGCCCCGCTCTTGCGCATCACATCGGGTATGCGAAAAGATCCGCCTATCTCCACGAGCTGTCCACGGGATACTACTACCTCACCCCCCTTGGCCAGTGTTTCAAGTGAAATAAGAACAGCAGCGGCATTGTTGTTGACAACCATTGCGGCTTCCGCAGAGGTCAGCTCTTTGAGTATCTCCTCCACATGAACATACCTGCTTCCCCTTTTGCCCTGATCCAGGTCATATTCCAGGTTACTGTATCCCCCGCCAACAGGCTTGAATTTTTTCAAAACCCTGTCTGCCAGGATAGACCGTCCCAAATTGGTGTGAACAACAATACCGGTTGCATTAATCAGCGGCTTCAGACTTGGCCTGGATATCAGCTCCAACCTTGTTACAACCTGGTTTGAAACTGATTCAAGGCTTAAATCCGGTCCTTCTTCAGTGACATCACCGCTCTTTATCTTTGCACGGAGCCCATCCAGGATCTGGTTTATGGCCTTTAATACCAGGGGCCTGGGATATACGGTCAAAACCTCCTCCAATGCCGGAGTTATCAATAACCGGTCTACAGATGGTATTTTCGCAAACAGCGATTTGTTTTCGTTGGTCATGATCTGAAATTCTCCTATGCGGCGATATTAAGGCTTGGCTTTCTCGGCATTCAAACCCAAAATCTTCCTATGAAGACCATATAATATAAGCAAAATTTTCTGTACAGTCAAATACTTAGTAGCCATCCAGAAGCTAAGGGAGAATGAGCTTGCAAAATCATAAGAGCTTGCTATAATTTAAATCATAAACTGTGGTGGGTGTAGCTCAGTTGGTAGAGCACTGGGTTGTGGCCCCAGTTGTCGAGGGTTCAAGTCCCTTCACTCACCCCATTAAATGCTAAAAAAGGGTATCCGAAAGGATACCCTTTTTTACTTGGGTACGGCCATGAAATAATGCCCCTTTTACATGTCAGGCATTCAACATCAATGCTCAGAAACTGATGGTCTTATGTACTTCCCCCCAGCCTCTTTAACTCTCTGTGAATAAGGAAAAGTCTTTTGGGGGATGAATATCCGAACACTCTTGATATTTGTATTTATAGATACAAAGTAATTGTATATATAAATACAATTTTTCCTTGACAAACCCATTGAAAAACTGTTATTTTCTCTAAAAAAAAGGTAGCGGCATACAAATGAAAAAAGAGGAACTGATCACAGCATTGGGAGAATTGGGGTACCGCCTCTTTATCCCTGAAAAGAAGAGGCTTAGTAGTAAGAAGTTTCTTGATGTCCTCGACGACTTATCGGGCTCCGAAGATTCCAGGCTAATCGAAGCCTTCCCTGTCGTTTTGGCGAACTGCGCTCATCGCGGCATCAAGTTGGATATCCGAGGTCTGCTTTCCAGATACGCCCGAAGGAGTCAAAGAAGGGCAAATCTGGAAAAACTGATCCTGTCAAGTTCGGATCTATTGGCCCAGGAGGGACTGGATAAACCGGAAGGGTTAGATGGCACCGTGGACCCCCTGAGAGTGAAATACGGTGATTTACTGAAAGAGGAAGTACTGGATCTGGACAAGCATAGATCTGTATCAACAGAACGTTTGAGAAATGCCCTCAGAAGGTATACGATAGATCTTGAGAGGTCTGAGTCTATTCGTGAAAGGGATAGGCGGAGGCAGCTTCGGTCATTTCAACTGGACCTTCACCTCAGCACTTTATTTCCGCCAAAGCAAAAGGAACTCGTTCTAAAAAAGCTCAAAGGAAATCCATTGTCAAAGACAGAACAGGAGTATTACTCGCGTGTAGTAAAGAAGAAGCTTGAAGGCCTGGCCAACAACGAGCTAAGAAAGATAGCCTTGGCGCTAACCAAAAAATAGAATCAAAAAAATGTCTGTGTCCATACTCAGTCTGATATAAAGATAAAGGGGTCAGCAGCAAACAGACCGGGGAAAATAATTAACATGAATCAATACCGCAAAACAGTCTTAGTAAATCCATGGGATTAATTTCTTTGTTCCCCTGGCATAATCATTAAATTCCTCACCGTAATTTTTTTTGAGATATCTATCCAGTGACGGAATAATGAAAAAGACAAAATTCAAAAACATTATAACCGGAATGACCAGCATGGAAAAACTGTGCGTGATCATGGCAAAACCGGTAAAAAGAATAACATCACCGAAATAATTTATATGCATGGAATATCTGAACAGGCCATCGGTATAAAGCCGCCCTTTATTCATTTCTTTCTTTTTCCAGACATACCTTGTGTATTCGGAACGGGTATTGAGAAATGAACCAAGCAGGTATAGCAATATGCCTGTAATTTCGATCATGCCGACAGGTTGTTGCTTATTGCCCCCGACTTTCGCAAACGAGAAAAGGACAAACGACATCAGGATGGTTATAACAATAGTTTCAAACCAGGTCATTCTTCGTTTAAGGAAAACACTAACCGTAATTAACAATCTCAAAAAATAGATTATCGAACAGGACATCAGGATAAGATGACGTGAAAAATCTCCCCTTATTGCGTAAGGTTTTAACCAGCCAAACAGAGTATTCGTATCCGCAAACATCAGCCAGCCGGCCGCAAGAATCGCAGTAAGTATGGAAACCATAAAAAAACACTTCGGTAAAATCGAAATATAATGTTCGTCTTCAAACATCATTTTTTAAGACCTCCTTCTTTATCCCAATCTCCATTTTCATCACAAACCCGCCTAAATATCCGGTTGCGCCAGCTACAAGTATTCGCTTTCGATTCAATGTCATTTTATCTCTCCGTTTAATTTAATTTTAAGTGTCATCAATCAAACAATTAAATTTAAAATCTACTAAGCGCCTCAGCAGCCCCGGGATCATGTGAAGCGAGAATGACTAAGTCCGGCATTCTCTTCTTGAGTGCTAATACTTTCTCAAATGATGCACGTAACTTCTTTTTATCGCCTGTCCCGGGAAACTGAAAGCGCTCCAGAAATTCCGTCCGGTATGTCAGATCACCGATTAACAGTAACGGCGGGGAACTGTCACGTCTTACCAGCATAGATATGGAGCCTACGCCATGGCCTGGAGTCGGCAGTAAGACCATCGAACCGTCACCCATCAGGTCATATGCATATTCAAAGGGTGCGAGCGACGGATCATCTGCAGGCTCGAAGTCTATCTGTTGCCACTTTGCACCAGGAAGTTCGATATCCCTGCGGAAAACCGCTTCCCGTTCCGGATGCAGCCCCAGCATGTGCTCCCATGCCTCATTGCTCACTATCAGGTCAGCATGCAATATCTCACCAATACTTCCTGTATGATCCAAATGCAGGTGGGAAAAGACGGCCGTGGATACGTCAGCAGTTGAGTAACCAAGTTTTTCAAGCTGCATGGAAAGTGTCTCATCAGGGCCAATGTCAAATCTGAACAGATTTCGCATGATAGTCCCTGTAATTCCTTCAGGCCAGTAATCCGGGTTTGTCATTACGGCCCTGTCCTGCCCGGCGTCAAAGAGGACCAGCCCATTAGAGTGTTCGATAACAAACACATTGAGCGGAAGCTTTACCCAGCGTTTTCCAAAAAAGATCCACCAGAGTGCAGGCTTACGACTCCCATGGATGTGTTCCCAGTGTCCTTCGCCTGTTCCCGTGCTTATGACCGAGACTGATTTTACAAGGCTTCCTGTTTCCCGCGATGGCCTTTCTGAACTTTTACTGATTGCATTTACAGACATCTTCTAATCCTCCTTTTTAAATTTATTTGGTTTGATCCTCTATCCAGACTGTATGATTCACACGCCCGAACTCTTCAAGGGCCGAGGCCAGGCGTAGAGCAAGGGCGCTTCCATGTATGTCGGCATCCCCACCTTCCCAATAAAGGTGGACACTCAAATCAGTGTCAATTGATGCGTGGCAATAGAGTTTAATTTCCTTCAGACCGTTTCTCTTATCTGTCTCGGTTCTTATACTGATGAGTTCATGCTTGAGCATATCAAGCC
>JAFDHL010000189.1 GCA_019308785.1 Deltaproteobacteria bacterium | reverse complement strand
TCTAATGGCCTGTAGCCAATTAAGAAAGTTTTTTATCCTATTTCCCCGTAGTTATGAGCATATGCCCGTAATGACTGCGTAAGGAATACCTGACTTTTTACAGGACCATCAATATTAGTATTATTTATTTTATCCTAAAAAGTGCCCGTCTGCCTACCATCGACCTATGCTCCACTATCTCATATGCGTCAGATTATAAACGTAGCTGCACAAACCTTGGGACCAAGTCTGCTATTTATACGCATTTGTTATTTTCTTTCCTTAATCTGATTTCTTTTAAACGTTCCATTTGTTGACCAAGTGGTAATTTCATTATATCAAGCAAGCCCTCTAAGAACTGTTCTTTGATAAACTTCATTGCCCCATTTTTTAAATAATATATTTTTTGTTCGATGTCCGGGTTAATTGATAAAGCATATTTCACATTCTTATCTGGAGGGAAACCGGATATAATAATCCCTTCAATTTTTTCATCTTTTTCTGCAAGATTTTCTTTTACCCATCCCATATATCTTTGAAGTTGTCCCACCGTTTTATCCGGGGACGTATCCTTTTTCAATTCTATAATGAGCCATCTATCCTCATCACGATGATGAGCCAAAATATCTATCTGTCCCACATCTCCCGTATTAAGAAGGCTCTCTTTTATTACCCATTTCTCGCCAAGAGGGGTATCATCCCACTGGGTTTCCAAATATTCTTGTAGGTCTTTTTCAGAATCAAATTTCTTGTAAAATAAATAAAGGATACCCGCGGCCTTAAATTCCTTCCACCTTCTTAATGCATGGGATCTATTTTTGCATTGCGATAATTTAAGATCAGGGTACAAGTCTATTGCGTCGGCTAAATCAATAATATCCGAAATGATACTTATTTGTTCTGATAATAGTTTAGCTGTTTTTTCTAATTTCCATCCCCCACTCTTTCCGGAATAGCTTACACCATGCTTTTTCTGTTGGACTTGATGGATATTTTTAACTAACTTCACTTGTTTTAGCCAATCTTTGGTTGTTTTCACGCTTTTATAGAATTCAATAACCTTATTTTTACCCACTACCTCTTTTTCTTTGAAATCATACCCGCACTCGCAGACTGTAGTAAGCGTAGGCGAATTACATACTGGGCATTTTTCCATGTCTTTATCCACTCGCCTTCTCCACATAAATAAAAAACCCCACCTCTCTGTTGAGAAATGGGGCCTCTGAATGCCAAATATGATAGCTCTGTCTCTGGGATTAGAAGCTAAAATCTCTTCTTGGTGTTGTGTAAAATAGTTTGGCAAATCCTTTGGTTTTCTGGAGAAAAACCCCCATGCATATGCATTTGTAGCTTGAAATACAAACAGAAATGTAAGAGCGCAGGCAGCAAATTGCATAAGAATTTGCCTATTTTTCACTTGTCTACCTAATTGCTTCTTTAATCCCAATCTTTGCAATTTGAAATACCGGCTCCGTCATATTGCTCATTTCTGTATCCCTCTTTATTTCAACTAATTTGGTTCGCATTTCACTGGCGCGTTTTTCCCTGGGCCAACTCTTAAACGACAAGTTTAATACTTACCACGCCTTAGTGACCAGGGCCTGTGGCATTGGATAATGTTTTCGGTTTAGACAGAATATCCTGCCTCCGGTATGAATTGATGTAGCAGCCAGAATTGCCTCGTTGATATCTATGCCATGGCTTGGATGCCATTTTCGGTATAACGAAGCGGCCTCATCAATACGTTCCTGATCAATTGACTCTGCTTTAAATTGAGACAGAAACAGAAGAGTGGATTCTTCTTCGTCCGGCCTCATAAAAAAAACGACTTCTGCCCTCTGCATTACACCAGTATATAGTTCATACTCTTCACCATCACGAAGACGCCTTAAAAAGTTCAGCGCCTTGCGTTGTCCACGAAGATGCCAGATCAGAATATCTGAATCAATATAGGCTCTCATTTTTGGTGCCTCATCATCGAGTGCCTGAATGCTTTGCGCACCTTTTGGGTGACTTGATCCGCGGATTCCTTACGATGCCATGCGCCAAATGTTTGATCAAGCACATCGAAATTTTGTTCCTCTTCAATTTTAGTCGCATACATTTGAATTGCAGACTCGATAATTTTCTTTTTTGATGTATCCAAACGCCGGGAAAGAAGCCCAATGCGCCTGACCGTAGATTCATCAACTCGTGCAGAAAGTATTTTATCCATTTGCCACCTCCTATACTTACGTAAGAAGAATAACGTAAGCAAACCCTGATTGCAAGATAAATTTACCTCGCTTCCATCTGTGCCCACTTACTATTCTTTGTTCTTTAAAATTGATTGCAATTGTTCAATTAAAGGCGGCAGGTTTTCTTTAACTGTCTGCCAAACAATATGATAATTAATGTCAAAGTAAGCTGTATCAGACGATTTCTCATCCCAATAATAACAGTCCATTCTATTTCAGGATACTGTGCTTGCGTAGTTTTTGTAACATTCACGGCTGCTTCACCTATAATCTCTAATGAGCGGACAATGGCATTTCCAACCTTTCTATCATGCTGCAATTCTTCAAACGTTGCTTTACCTAAAAACTTTCTCGCATCTAAAGCCGCATCCAGCATATGTTTCAACCTGGCTTTATCATCGGGCTTCTTCATAATGCACCTCAGCGTTTTTAACGACTTCATCCCGAAAGTATTTGCTTAAATCTTCTGGTGTTCTTAAATCCACCTTACGCCCAATGGTCTCGGATAATTCTATTTCCATTCGTGAAATATCAAACAACCCCGGCATATGGTCTTTGTCAAACTCCACAAGAATGTCAACATCACTGCCCGGCTCAAATTCATCACGCAGTGCGGAACCGAAAAGTGATATCTTGGTTATATGATTTCTCCGGCAGAATGTTTCCAGCTCCGCTTTAGAAATATAATCCGCGAGTTTGAACATGATACACCTCTTTTTTTGTAGTGATATAACCCTTAAGCTTTCAATGCCCCGGTCGTCTATGACTTTCACGGCGACTTTAGCGTTGTCCCCCTTTTCAAAAGGAAGATAAACCGGACCTTCCTGTATGAGAAATAGGGCTTCTGAATAATCACTTCATATTTTTCCCCTAATTAAAAGGGTTAAAAAGTCCCGCCAAAAGATACCGGAATTTTATTAAATTTGCCCCTCTTTTGTCAATTATTTGCGGGTTTTCGATATGAATAAACCCTATTTCCCCCTTACTTATCCTGACCGATTGTGCCTGAACCTCTCATAGGATGGAAACTCAATTTTGATAATTGGGCAATGCCGGGCAGTAATTATCATGTCTTGTCGGAGGGTGACCGGGGATCCTTTGGCATTCACTCACCGTTTTTACGGCGTTTGTACCATATTCCAGGCAAAACACTTGGTGGGATTGAGGGTTTCTATTCAGGATTGTGGGAATTGGTCAATAAAAAAAGGATTTGGAATTACCCAAATCCTTAATAATTCTTGGTGCCTGGGACGAGAATCGAACTCGTACAGAGACTTAGCTCCGAGGGATTTTAAGTCCCTTGCGTCTACCAATTCCGCCACCCAGGCAGAATAAAATATTTGTATATTTCGGAGTGATGGATGTCAAGATGGTATTCGGATTACCTGAGATAGATCGGGTTTGAGAAAATCCAAGGCCGCCAGCCAAAGACAAAGAGATACCGGTAAATTTCGACCCGGTATACGCCCTTTTCCTCTATCCTGTAAGAAGCGTTGTCCCCTCTCCAGCGTTTTATCAGGGTTCCGTTCCTTAAGAGCCTTATTTCAGCATCCTTAGGCGTTTTGATGAACAGTGTCCCTGGCTGAAATACCTGTTCTTCTCCCATGGCCAAACACAATCCATCTTCCGAAACATAGTAAAACCTGAAGCCTTTGGCAGGTGCCAGATTATCATGGGCTATAAATAACCGTCCCTGTCTCAGGACCCCGTACACCTCCTCCTTTGCCTCTCCAAAATCCATTGACAAGGCTTTTTTCAGCAAGACATGAACATTTATGGAATTCAAAAGGTGATCATAGGAAAGGGGCGTGAAGCGGAGACCATGCCATTTGAATACTGCGCCGTGTGCATCCGAACCCCCAATGGCAGCCACCCTTCTCTCCTGGCACAGGCCATCCCAGAAGGAAAGGGTTTTTCCACTGGGGCCCTTCAACATCTGGGATTTGAATAGCAGGAAGAACAGGCCATGAATTGGGCTTTTGACCCGCTCTTTCCACCTGGAGGAGTAGTTCCAGATGCAGACACCTGTAAAACCGGTCACTGAAAGATCGTTCCATGTATAGGCAATCGATTTTTCGGCAAAAGGCATACCTTTTTCAAAGGGGTGGGCCAGAAAACCGAAGCCTCCCTGGCCCTCTACACGGTCAATGACCTCCTGGGGGGCCAAAGACTCACTCCTGACCATCTCCTTTAAATCATAGGCCAGATAGTGATGGAATCTCTCGCCTATTTCCAGGCTGACAAGGGCCAGAACACCTTTGTAAAAACCCTCATCTTCAAGGTGAAGGTTGTCCGTCATGTAGTCATGATCATTGAGAATAATGAAGTCAAGGCCTACCCTTTTAGCGGATTGAGCGATCTCGGAGACGCTCCCTGCTCCGTCCGAATAGACGGAGTGGATGTGTGGGTTGCCTATGTATTCGATGAATTCAGTCAAATCGTTATTCATATTCCCTCAAAGCCTTCAGCCCCATTTTCATGGGCCAGAATATAGCCATCATATTGATCACAAAAGCAGCGAGGAAAGACAGCGTTATGAGGATCCATTGATATGCGGTGATTGGTGTACCCCTTACATTGGATATAAACACGACATAAACCGGCCCCGCCTCAAGCACGATAATCATCCCAATAAAGAGTGAACTCACTATCATGAAAAGGACACCCCCGAAACCGCTGGCTACCTGTGCTATATTCTGACTTGTAAAATTTGGATACAACGCCCCATATCCGATTCCAAGTGCAACAATCCCAAAAACCATAAAAAACATGGTGCCCGATGAAAGCAGCATCATAAACCGGCTTACGCCCAGCAGATGATTGGTTAGGGTAATCAAGACCTCTGCGAGAACGAGCATGGGCAACAAGAATGAAAAATATTTTCCCCACAGGTACCTCTTAAGCCGCAGGGGAGATGAACGGACGATCCAGTAGGCTTCTCCCTCTGCACTTATGGCCGTAAACACAAAACGGGCCGAAACCGCTGCGAGTACAAATCCTGCAAGGCCCATGTTTAGAAAGGCAAGTATGTTCTGGAGAAAATCGAGTCGTATGGGGCTTTTATCCAGGGGCAATACAGTAAAGTTATAAATGTACACCACTACCAGGGCAACAAGCAGCAGCAATTGAGACCACTGGGTATTGTCTCGAAAAAATGTCCTGATGTCTTTGGATATGACCGCACCCAAATCTTCTCTAAATGGTTTCGTGACATATTTGGCGAAAAGGTCCAGTACCCTTCTCCCCCCCACACGTCTCTTCTTGGCCTCCTGGGATTTGGAAAAGCCTTTAAAATAGACAGCACGGGCAACCCATACATTTATGATCACCAGTGCCGCTGCCGTGGTCCATGTAAGCGCTGCTTCAAACAAATGGCCCCCTTTCGACCCCGTTAGGCTGCCCCAGATGGTCTCCATGATCCATTGGGTGGGAAGATAAGAGGATTGCGGTGCTTTCAGGGCGCTCAAATATTGTGCGACAGTAAAAAAGGCCTCGGGATCAACCAGTCTCTCCGGCCTCAAGAATCGAAACAGGAGATAAAGCGCTCCCATCATTAAAACCGTTAGAAGCATTATGATGTCTCTTGTTCTCTGCGCGGGAAATACGTGAACCAGTACCATGGTCAAAAGAATTCCTATTCCGGCGGCAATAATCACCATGGCCAGGTTCATGTGAAGAACCGTGAAATAAAAGCCGGGTCCGGGTCGATAAACATATGCGTAGGCCATAAAGACGGGAAGCCCGAATATAATAAGCATCCATGAGCTGTCCATCACCGTGAAAGCAGCCCTGGAGATAAAGAGTTCCTCCACGTCAACGGGAGCGGAGTGGCAGAGTTCGAGATCCCGTGAAAGATAAAGGTTGGACAGGGCGGTTATGATATGACTGAAGACTAACAGGGAGAAAAAGGTCAGGATAATCATGGAAAGGA
Organism: Deltaproteobacteria bacterium; assembly: GCA_019308785.1. Classification (GTDB taxonomy): domain Bacteria; phylum Desulfobacterota; class DSM-4660; order Desulfatiglandales; family Desulfatiglandaceae; genus JAFDHL01. The sequence continues at coordinate 1,219 of JAFDHL010000189.1, read as the reverse complement.
GATGCCGGGCCAGAACGTCTCCTATCATTTCAGCAGATTGAAAATAGATCAGGACGCGACAGGATACTGTAAACATGCCTCCACAGAAAGCGAGACCCAGGCCGCTCATCAAAAACACCCTTTTCCTTTTTCCATTCTGCGAACCGACAAGCTGGTTTCTGAACCCTGAAAACCTCGGCTTAATCAGAAGATAGAGGCCTTTCATGCGCGATCCTTTTCCCCTCGGTCAGTTTCAGGAAGATGTTTTCAAGATTGCCATCCACACCTGCCTGACGTTTAAGGCCGTCCCCGGTTCCCACGGCAATGATTTTGCCTTCCTGTATTATTGCGATCTCCTCACACAATTCTTCGGCTACTTGCAGGGAATGGGTAGACATGAAAATGGTCGTGCCTGTGCGGGCCTGGTCCCTAAATATGTCCTTTACAAGCCTTGAGCCCTTCGGGTCCAGCCCCACCATGGGCTCATCCACAATAAGAACCCTTGGCCGGTGAAGCAGGGCCGCACACATCACCAGACGTTGCTTCATGCCATGCGAATAGCTTCCCACTAACTCTTCCTGCCAGTGGCTCAGTTCGAAAAGCTCCAACAGCTCCGAAATCCTTCTGCGCAATGACGGTGAGTTGTTCAGGCTGTAGAGGCCTGCAATAAAATGGAGGAACTCCAGACCGCTCAGCTTTTCGTAAATAAACGGCCGATCAGGGATAAAACCCACGCACTGTTTGACCTCTGATGGCTCCCTGGCGAGATCCATGCCATTTATAACTATTTGACCCTCAGTGGGTGCAAGCACTCCGGCCATCATCTTGATGGTGGTGGTCTTCCCGGCGCCATTCGGTCCCAGGAAACCAAAAACAACACCCTCCCTAACCTTAAGGTTGATGTTATCAACGGCACGAAGGCCTTTATAAACCTTCGTCAAATCGATCAGTTTAATCATATCCATAATCAATCACTTCCAGCCCGAGTTTTCCGATCAGCCGGATGATTTCCACCTGCCTGTCCAGCCCTCCTTGAACAAGCTTGACATGGGTCGCATCAACCGGCATCTGGTTGAGAGTCGCATCCATGGAAACCCATTCTCCCAGGTAGCCTTCGGTCCATGCATGATAATAAAACCCTCCACGTGTATATACAAGCCCCACACACAGTCTCGCGGGTATTCCGGAAGCCCGGAGCAAGGCCGCGAGCAAGACAGCATGCTCGTTACAATCTCCCACC
>JAFDHL010000188.1 GCA_019308785.1 Deltaproteobacteria bacterium | reverse complement strand
ACTACCTTACAAAAAGAGGCATTGCCGATTATTCGCTACAGAACAAGGGATATAACTACCCTTACAAGAGACAGATGCGGTTGCGGAAGGACGTTGATCAGGCATGGAGCAATTAAGGGTAGAACCGATGACATGCTGATCATAGGTGGTATCAATTTCTTCCCTTCCCAGCTGGAAAGTGTGGTGCTCGGTTTTGAAGAAATCGAGCCGCATTATGAAATTCATTTAGGCAAAAAGGCAAGGCTTGATAGTGTCTCCGTAAAGGTCGAAACAAAGCCCGATTTTTGGGCAAATGTCGGTGGGGATAAGATACGGGAACTTACCTTAAAAATGGAAAAGAAGGTCAAGGATCTTCTCGGATTCAGGATGGACGTCCAGATTGTCGAGCCTCAGTCTATCCCTCGCTCAGAAGGTAAGGCAAAACGCGTTGTTGATGACAGATAGCCCATTTAAAGCGCAATATAACGTACTTTTTTTTGGATACCCAACCTTTTAATCTTCGAGTAGAGCGTTGAGGGCCTCAAATCAAGTAGTTTGGCAGCACCATTATCCCCACTTACTCTCCAGTTACATTTTTCCAGGACATCGATAATGTAAGCCCTTTCCATTTCCTCCAAAGAGAGATATTTTTTTTCACTTGTTTCTGATGCACCGACTTCGTCCAGATTCGGGAGTTTCAGACTCTCACCTGTTGTCAAAATGACTGCTCTTTCAATAACGTGTTGGAGCTCGCGAACATTCCCCGGCCATGAGTAATCTGTTAAGCGTTTTATATTATATTTCGATAGTCCTTTGATCCCCTTTCGCATTTTCGTGCTGTACATTTCAAGGAAGTGAGAGGCCAGTAAAGCTATATCATCTTTTCTTTCTCTGAGTGGAGGGATATGAATTGGAAATACATTAATGCGATAATAAAGGTCCGAACGAAAAATATGCTTTTTTATCATCTCCTCAAGATCCTGGTTAGTTGCGGCAATCAGTCTAAAATCCGACTTTATGGTTTTCGTCCCCCCAACCCGTTCAAATACCCTCTCCTGCAGAATCCTCAGAAGCTTTATCTGAGCATCGGAGGATAGATTTTCTATGTCATCAAGGAAAAGTGTTCCATTGTGGGCCAATTCAAAACGCCCGCGTCTTACCTGGGAAGCGCCTGTAAATGCACCTTTCTCATGCCCGAACAACTCGCTTTCGATAAGGCTCTCTGAAAGAGATGCAATATTCACCGGTATAAATGGTCCTTCAGAGCGAGCACTGAGACCGTGTATTGCTCGAGCCACTAATTCCTTGCCAACTCCCGTCTTCCCGGAGATTAAGACGGTCGAATCCGTGGAAGCAACCTGTTTAATTTGATTTTGAACGAACCGAATACCGTCAGAACGCCCTACTATCTGATCAAGCTGAGGTGGCAATTCAAGTTCCATCCTGTAAAAACGAGTCTCTTCCTTCAGCCGGTCTTTGAGTTCAGCAATTTCTTGATATGCATGTACGTTATCCAGGGCAATGGCAACCTGATTGCCGATGGCTGTAAGTAAAGGAAGATCTTTATCGGCTAAATGCCTCCTGATTATACTGCTATCCAAATAAAGCACCCCTAAAACTCGATCTTGAAGAATGACTGGACTAAAAATTTTAAAACCCGATTTTTGTACATTATTGCTTGTGATGCTTGGCCCCGATGAACCTTTGTCTATGATTCCCTTTCCCGATTTGGCTACATCATGAATAATGCGATAATTTGATTTGAACCACTCGGCGTTAACCATAGCGAGATCAAGATTACGGCTGGCCACTAAATCAAGCTGCCCTTTTTCATTTAGCAGGAAGAAGCCGCCTCGTTCAGCCGTGGTAAACCGCATGGTCAGGTTTATTATGCGCTCCAATAACTTTTTCTCATTTCTTACTATGCCTAATGTATTACCTACTTCAACAATTGTTCTAATAAGCAGTTCCTCCTGATCCTCCTCGGCAATATATTGTTTTAGATCTGCTGGAAAAAGATCTTCATTGACATTGGATATCACATCCCAGGCATCCTTTAAGAGTTTTTGCGCGTTTTGAGGGTCATTATCCTCTAATAGAAGTCGTGCCATAAGCATCTGTGTTCGAGACAATTCCAATTTTGCCCCTGCTCGGATAAGAAAATCCGAGCTCAAACCGAGATCCTTATATATCTGTTTTCTTGGGCGGTTATTTTTAAGGTATCTTTGAGCCTTGTAGCGATAAGCAACGCCTTTCATATAAATATCCGGCCAATTTAAAATACGCCGTAGTTCCGATTCATAATTCATTTCTGGGTGAACCATGCCAGCGTCTTCAAGCGCATCAATATATTCGAAATTCCAGGGCCCTCTGTGGTGTGGCCATCCGATTTTTTTTGAAGTGTGGCCATCCGATTTTTTTTGAATTTTCATGCGCTCGATTCTGAAATTTGAAACATGTTTTTAAATCGCCGTAATGAAAGCGGACATAGGCCATCATTGCATTGACAGCCCACAAAACGTAATGCCCGAGAATTTCTTCCGGGAGTCTTAGAATTTGGTTTAGGTAGGCTTCCGCCTCTGAAACCCGACGGGCATCCAGCAATGTTAAGGAGGTCATAAGATCGGCGTAGATTTTTACTTCGCTCAAACTTGATTCCTCTGCTTTCATCCTTACCGCCTCAATAAGCCCGATGCCCCTGGCGGTTTGGCCGCATATCCCGTAACACCATCCTAAAGCGGCGCAAGCTTGTAATGTGGTTTCATCGGAAGAAAATTCTTCAAGATTCCCAATGACCTGTTCATAACGCTTTACAGCTTCGGCCACTCTACCCTGCCAGAAAAGGAAATCAGTTGTTGAGAGTGCAGCCTTTTTCAAAAGGTCTTCCTTGCCTAATTCTTGGGCTATACTCCAGCCCTCATCAAAAAAGAATGCTGCCTTTTTGTAATTTCCACCGGTCTTCCATATCTGAGCATATGCCAGGTTAAGCCTTGCGAGTCTCTCCTTGTCTTTCAACTCCTCTGCGAAACGCAACGACCGTTTTAAAAGTGCCTTTTGCTGGGAAAGGGGAATCAGATGACCATGCGCCGTTATCATACCCAGCGTGGCGTCAACGCAAACCTCCTTTTCATCTAAAGATTTCCTGCGCACACTTAAATTATCCAGGACTATTCGATAGTATCCGGCCGCATCGTCCTTCAAATCTAAAGACAGGCAATATTCTGCCGAGCTTAGAATCCTTCCAAAATCTTTGGGCTTCAATGCTGATATCTGATAAAAATGGGTCATCATGAGGCATTTTTTGAGCCCCTCTTCCAGATGCCCATCAAAAAAAGAAATTAACTTCTTGGCCTCAACCTGTTTTCTCTTATCAGAGATCTGCTGAAGCACAAATTCCGAAAGCTTCGGGTGCCTGAAATTGTAATAACCATTGCCAAGTGAATCATAAACGGAGATAGCCTTTCTCTTCTTCAAATTTTCTATGAGCCTCAACACCTTTACAGCGCTTATGGATGTAAGGTCTATCAGGTTGTCCAGTGATACAGGAGGTGGGATCATGGATATCAGAATCAGGATTTGCTTTTCTTCCTGGTCCAGGTTATTCCACCAATCTGGTTTTTGCATTGCGACACCTCCTTTTTCCTCAACATGCCGTGAGGGTGATTCAAGCCCATTGCTGGATCATATATGTATGAATTCCAAGCTATTTACTGTTCAATAAGCAATCTTCTAATATTTGAATTTGACGCCATTTTATATAAAAATACCTGCCGGAGGCATGGAAAGTGCTCTGCGTGTCAAATTGAATAATTCTACCATAAAAAACAAATTTACGAAATAGCATAATTCGACAATGATGCAATTTCAACATCAATTTCAAAAACAATATTGATATCAAAGATTTATCAAGACATAAAAATACGGCATTAAAGTTGCAAGAAATTATTAATTGATCAACCCATTATGGGTTCGTTCTTAGGCATATTTTGTTTTTGGTTGAGGGCTGTGAACACTACGCTAAACCAAAGGGTATGTAACTGCCGGCCATGACACTTTTGTCACAGATTATCCAATACGCAATTTCAGGAATAACGAGCGGGAGCATTTATGCCATTGTAGGGATATGCTGGAGCACCGTATTTCTCATCAGCGGTGTTATGAATTTCGCTACGGGCGAATTCGTCATGTTAGGCGGCATGCTTACCTGGGTATTTTTTGACGCAGGATTAGGATTGGCTTATGCGGTCATTCTGGCAATAACATGCACAGTCCTGATAGCTATCCTGCTGGAGCGTATAGTGATACGTCCCGTCAGATACCCCACGGAAATGACTTACATGCTGATAACCATCGCCTCTGCGTCGGTAATTAAAGGAATTATTCTTATCACGTGCGGTTCCGAAACGCGTACCGTGAAACCCTTCATTGAAATCGAGCCTATCAATATTTTAGGGGCTACGCTTATACCGCAAGCCATCGTTGTGACAGGTGTTTTGGTCATTGTGACCTTGGGGCTTTTATGGTTTTTCAACTACACGCTTTTTGGAAAAGCCTTGAGAGCGTCTTCCATTAATCAAATTGCCGCCAGTTTGATAGGAGTTGATGTCAGCAAATTCAGACTTTTTTGTTTTGGTCTTGCCGGAGCTTTAGGGGCTCTGGCAGGCATTGTGATCACCCCGATTGCATTTACCGGCTATAATATCACCCCGATTGCATTTACCGGCTATAATATAGGCCTCATGGCCGCCTTGAAAGGGCTTGTGGTTGCTATAGTCGGTGGGTGGAGTATAGGCGGTACAGTTCTGGCTGGACTGGCACTGGGTTTAGTGGAAGGATTCGTCGCTGGATTTATTTCGACGGGTTGGAAGGATGCTCTCGCTCTTTCCATTATGGTCCTATTCTTGATATTTCAAACAATCGATTTTTCCCGCCGGAGAAGGAAAATATTCCCATGAAAGAGGACGGCAGGTTCAAAACAAATATTCCCTGGCTGATTTTTCTGACCGCGATTATTGTCCTGCCAATCATTGTTCGGAGCAACTACATTGTGAGCGTCATGTTTTTTGTGGCCATATATGGCATGTTATCTATCGGGATGGGGCTATTAATGGGCCAGGCTGGTCTATTCTCTCTGGCCCATCCCACCTGGTTTGGCTTAGGGGCTTACATTCCAGGTATATTATCGGCCAGAGGAATTATACCCCCCTTGCCAGGTATATTTGTCGGCGCCATTTGTGTGGCTTTGATTGCCTACATCGTGGGCGCTCCCGTGTTGAGGTTACGAGGTTTCTACCTTGCCTGCGCCACATTTGCCATTATTCTCATTGCACAAGTTGTTGCAGCCCAGCTTACTAATCTTACTGGCGGCCCTGAAGGCTTGGTAGGGATACCGGCTCTTTCTTTGGGCGGTTTTGTGTTCAAGACTGATCTCCATTTCTATTATTTGTCCTGGGCTTTCTGTCTGGGCTGCTACTGGTTTTGCTCTAACCTTATTAACTCCCGTATTGGCTGTGCCATGAAGTCATTCCATGATAGCGAGGTCGCCAGTCAGAGTATTGGTGTCAACGTGGCTAAGTATAAACTTCAGATTTTTATACTGACTGCTGTTATGGCCAGCTTTGCAGGGAGTATTTTTTGCTTCTACCTTCGCTTTGCAGTGCCTGATTCCTTTGGTTTCCCTTTACTCGTTGAACTTCTAATGATGATCATCATCGGTGGTGTAGGACATCTCAGGGGTCCTTTAACCGGGACCTTCGTGGTCTTGTGGCTGACCGAACTGATACACGGTTACCTCGGGAAAATATTTCCGGTTATGACCAATGAGGTTGATGCTATCTTCTTTGGAATATTGATAATCATTGTGCTCATATTTATGCCTCGAGGACTAACCGGATGGATAGACCAGTTAATCAATCTCGGAAGAAAACTTTATGATCGCTTCAGGGGATCCACGACATAAATCTGGGCAGTCCAGTAGCAAAGTTGGTGTGGGCTCTTCGCTATTTGAGGTCATTCAGTTGGAGAAGAGTTTCGGCGGAATTCGGGCTCTTTGTGGGGTGAGCCTTAGATTGGAAAAAGAGGGTATTGTCTCAATAATCGGGCCCAATGGTGCGGGAAAAACAACTTTTATCAACGTGACCACGGGGATGTACTTTCCCGATGAAGGCGATGTGTATTTCCAGGGGCAGAATATTACCGGTCTCCCGGCACACATGGTCGCTCACCTGGGGATTAGCCGAACCTTTCAACTGGAGGAGCTCTTTTCCAGCATGACGGTGCTTGAGAATGCAATGGTCGGCTGTCATACGGGAAGTCGAACGGGAATGTTCGCCGCAGGATTTCGACTGAGATCGGCGCGGGAGGAGGAAAATCGCACTCGGGGTGAAGCGCTGGAGAACTTGAGGATGGTTGGCTTGGAACATAGAGCAGCCGATGATGTCAATAGTCTTCCCTTGGGTGAGAGGAAAATGCTGGGTATAGCTCGTTCGCTCGGTGTGAAGCCTAATCTAATTATGCTGGACGAGCCAGCGTCCGGACTGGCCGCTCACGAAATTGCCAAGCTTGGCGACCTTGTCCAGAAACTCGTAGAAAATAGATTGGCGGTCATTATTGTTGAACACAACATGCCTTTTGTCATGTCTATTTCTAAGCGCGTGATTGTCCTGGATTATGGTAGAAAAATTGCGGATGGTTCACCCGATGATGTCAGGGCAGATCCAGGGGTTATAAAGGCGTACCTCGGAGAAGAGGATTAGCAATGACCGATTCTCAAGAGTCCGAACCAAAGAAAGTTGCAAGACAATCAGGCAAGTCTTTATTGGTTGTCGAGGATGTTTCCGCTTTTTATGGAGACGCCCAGGCGTTAAAGAATGTCTGTCTTACTGTTAACAGCAATGAAATTGTTGCTGTGCTGGGAAGTAACGGCGCAGGTAAAACGACGTTATTAAAAACGCTAACCGGGCTGCTCGGCATTCGCAGTGGGAAAATCACATTTAATAATGAATCCATAACGGATATGCCCCCGGATAAGATAATCAGAAAAGGAGTCGCCAGCGTGCCTGAGGGCAGGCAGCTGTTCGGTACGATGAGTGTCTCGGACAATCTGCTGCTGGGGACGTATTCTCTCACCAAGAGTGAAAGGAAGGACATGCTGGAGGCAAGGTCGGAAATGATTTTCAAGCTTTTCCCTGTCCTTAAGTCCAGGCTCCAGCAACAATCAGAGACACTCTCTGGAGGCGAGCAGCAGATGTTGGCATTAGGGCGTGCGCTTATGTCTAAACCGAGACTTCTTACACTCGATGAACCATCGCTCGGCCTCTCCCCCTTATTGGTAAAGGAAATGATGAAGATGTTGAAACTCATCTCTCGCGAGCTTGGTGTCTCTATCCTGTTGGTCGAGCAAAATGCCAGGGCGGCCATAAAGATTGCGGACTATGTTTATGTCTTGGAAAGAGGGGAGATAACTCTAAGGAATACGGCTGAAGAGGTCATGGCAAGTGAAAGGATTCAATCTGCATATCTCGGCGCCTAAAACCAAGGAATATCAAATAACACAGAGAATTTTGGTGCGGCGGCCGAATCATGGGGGGAGGTGATAGTCAGAAGGTGAGGTACATTTTGAGGAGTCCCTTTTAAGACACTCGGCGGTAAAGAACTCCAAAAAGTAAATAAGATTATTTTTATAGTATTTATGAAAGGAGGAACACGATGAAAAAATTTATGATTATAGCTATCTGTATTTGTGGTGGCCTGTTTCTTTCAGTCTCAGCATCTGAAGCAAAACAGGCGCCATATGTTATTGGTATTGCCGTAGATCTCACCGGCCGCGCGGCCGGCCTTGGTATTCCAGAAAAAAGGGTTTATCTAATGAAGGCCGAAGAGTTTAATAAGGCTGGCGGAGTGAACGGGCGGCACTTAAAACTGATTATCCTCGATAACGAGACCAAACCGGCTAAGGCAGTTATAAATACAAAAAAATTAATCGAAGTTGAAAAGGTTATTGCCACCCTGGGTTATTCAACATCAGGCTCAACCCTGGCCAGTGCAGAAACGGTAATGGCAGGGGAGACGGTCCTGGTCAGTAATGCCGCATCAGAGAAGATATGGAAACCTACCAAAAAATGGGTCTTCAATGTTGTGCCACGCCAGAAAGATGCGTGCACCCCAATATTGGTGGATAATTTGCTTCAGCGTGGCTCCAAGAAGATTGCCTATATATACATTAACACCGCCTACGGCCAAACAGGAAAGGAAACGTTTGAATGGGTTTGCAAAAATAAGGGAATTAAGCCGGCGACTATAGAGAAGTATACCCCTGGCACCACAGATGTCAGTCCCCAGATTACGCATATTAAGATCAGTGGCGCAGATGGCCTCATTATTTGCGGATACATGGGTGATACGGCCATGGTTCTTAAAAGTGCTCGAGACCTTGGTATTAAGTTTCCTATCGTCAGTGAGTACGCTGTGGTTGGCCCTGAATTTATCAAGCTCACCGGAAAATACGGGGAGGGAGTAGCTAGCACTTCTCTCAAGGCCCTTGTCGCCCATGACCTTCTTGACAGTGATGTCCAGAAAAAAATTGCCGTGGAGCTTTACGATAAGTACATAAAGAAATATGGCACATTTAGCCTCTATAGTGGTCACGCTTGGGATGCGTTGACTCTAATCAAGAGGGCCCTTGAAAATGTAGATCCCAAGCTCGACCCCACCAAGGATGAAGATCTGAAAAAGATAAGAGTACAGCTCCGGGATAATATTGAGAATCTCAAAAATGTGGTCGGGCAAAATGGCGTTTTTGACTACTCCCCTGATAATCATAACGGCCTTCCTTTTGGATGCTACGTACCTGTAGTAATCAGCAATGGCAAATGGAGATTAGTTAAGTGAGAAAATAAAATAATGTCTTATGTAGAGATTTCTCAAAATTGATAGGGCCACACCAAACTCCAAGTGAGTCGAGGGTTGGTGTGGGCCCTATTATCAATGGGAGACGCTTGCGTTCATAAATTGTATTAAAAGGCTGGTTTTTGAAAAAGCTCTTATTCATAGGCAACCAGTCGAGGGCCATTGATTCGCATAAAAACTGTTAACAAAATATGGAGAAAAACCATGTCTGAAAAGCTGGTTGATACCCTGGTAAACATGAAGGAACAGGAAGCCTTAGAAATAGCAAAGGAATTGATAGAGAGCGGCGAGGATCCCTTAGAGATTTTAGGTTCGTGTTCTAAAGCCATGGAAGTTGTGGGGAAGCGTTTTGAGACCGGCGAGTATTTTCTGCCTCAACTTGTGATGGCGGGCGAGATGTTGAGGCAGGTTTCCGAAATGCTAAAACCCAAGCTGAAAGGAGCTGTTCAGTCGGAGAGATTGGGGAAAGTGGTCATTGGGACGGTGAAGGGAGATCTCCATGACATAGGAAAGGACATCGTGGTCTTTATGCTGGATGTCAACGGCTTCGATGTTATGGACCTTGGCATAGATGTGCCTCCTGACAAATTTGTTGATGTCATTAAAGAGTTTCAGCCGGAAGTCGTTGGCTTAAGCGGTTTTTTAACCCTCGCCTTTGACTCCATGAAGGAAACTGTTGATGCTATCAGGGGTGCTAACCTGCGGGATAAGGTGAAAATCATGATCGGAGGGGGCCAAATCGATGATGAGATACGTCGGTATACCGAGGCAGATGCATACGGTCTGAACGCAATGGATGCCGTTACTTTGAGCAGAGGATGGATAGGAGGTAGCTGACAATGGAAAAGGCGCCTGAACAACTATATCAAGAAAGAGAAAAGAGAACCCATGACGCCATACAGCTTCAGGTGCCAGATAGGGTTCCGATAATGAGCCTTTTTGGTTTTTTCCCGGCCAGATACGCAGGAATAACCTTTGAGGAGGCCATGTATGACTATGACAAAATGATGAAGGCATGGGTGGATGCTACGGTCGAGTTTCAGCCGGACATGTATGAAAACCCTTTCACTATTCGCTATCTCGGACAAATAATGGAGACCCTTGACTTCAAGCAGCTCAAGTGGCCCGGACACGGGTGTGATGTGATGACATCATACCAGTACATCGAAGGTGAGTACATGAAAGCGGACGAGTACGATGCCTTTCTCTTTGATCCTTCCGATTTTATGGTAAGAACTTACTGGCCTCGCGTATTCGGAGCATTTGATCCCTTCAAAAATCTCCCGCCTATTCATAGTATCATTACCTATTACATGGGGCTGGGTGCTTTTGCGGCTTTTGACAGCCCGGAGATCGAAAGTGCCCTGGAGACCCTTCTTAAAGCCGCCAAAGAAGCCAAAAGATTGATAGGAGGGGCCATGGAATACGCTGAGAGAATGAAACAACTCGGTTTCCCTCCACAATTCGGTGGGTTGTCCCAGTCTCCTTTTGACACCCTCTCCGATTTTTTCAGAGGGACAAAGGGGGCCATGTTAGACATGTTCAGACATCCTGACAAGATTCTTGAAGCTTGCGAAAAACTATTGCCCATAATGCTTCAGATAGGATTAAGCGCTAAAAGCAGAGGACACAGGAGGGTATTTATACCTCTTCACAAAGGTCTTGACGGTTTCATGTCACCGGAACAATTCAACACCTTTTTTTGGCCCACACTCCGAAAGCTCATTTTGGGATTAATTGATGAAGGTTTGAATCCTTTTCTGCTATGGGAAGGCGACTGTACCTCACGACTGGAGACTATAGCAGATATACCCAAGGGGAAGGCCGTATATTGGTTTGAGCCCCCTTTCTATAATGTGCACCGGCACGCCCGACGATGTGAAGGATTACTGCAAAAAGCTTATTGATGTCGTTGGTAAGGGCGGAGGATTTATCATGGACGGCTCCACTGTCATGGATGATGCAAAACCGGAAAATGTGAAAGCCATGATAGATTTTACAAAGGAATACGGGGTATACTGATGAATCAGTAGCTCATAGTGTGAACCCTTTACGCGAAATACCATGACCGTAATTCGTGACATTCCCCTCTCTTTGACCATGGAGCACGTCCTTCGCAGGCAGGGAATGGGAGACATATCCGCTGTATCCCCAAAGATCCTTGCCCTTTCCCGTGAACTGCTGGAGGAGGCTGCGACCCTTCAGTCCCTGGAACCGGCCATTGCTTATGAATTCTGTCCGGTGAAAAAGATCAACGACGGAGGAGCACGATTACAGGGGCATATATTTTTAAAGACGGATCTACTGCAAAAACGACTCCCTTTCGCTTCGGAATTGGCGGCAATTGTCTGCACGATTGGACCCCAACTGGAAAGAAAAGTAACAGACTATTTTGCGCATGATGAGCCATTACACGGGGTCTTGTTAGACGGTATTGGCAACGCAGCCGTGGACACCCTGGCGCAAGAAGCCTGCCGAATGATCGGTGTGCTGGCCGAATCCCGAGGCAACGAATCCAGCAGTCCCTTCAGTCCGGGCATGCCGGGCTTCCCTTTATCAGAACAGCGGGCCCTTTGCCGAATAGCCAAAGCGGGACAAATCGGAGTGCACCTGAGCAAGAGCGCAATGATGATACCCCGCAAGTCCATATCCATGATTGTGGGAATAGGCCCCCAAATGCCAACCTGGACAAAGGCCCAAGTCTGTGCCGAATGCACCCTAAAGAAGACTTGTAGATACAAAGTTGACGGACTCGTAAAAAGTCCATCAATCCCGCACAGCGGGAGGGTGAGGGTGGTCCCGCGGTGCGCGGGATTGAATTCACTTCAAATGGCGGGGGAGGGGTAGCCCTTCCCCGCCGAGTAAAAGGCGCAAAGCGACTTTCAAATAACTAAATTATAACCTCTTGATATAATTGGCAAATTATTTTCCGTAATAGTGCAGCAAAGTGGTTTTTAAACGTCGAACATCGAACATCGAACGTTGAACATCGAATGATGAAATCGCTTCGCTCCGTCAGTTTATAAA
>JAFDHL010000187.1 GCA_019308785.1 Deltaproteobacteria bacterium | reverse complement strand
GATTATATTAGTGAAAGGCAAAAGACAAAAAGGCGCAAGGCACAAGGATTTCAAACATGAATATATCTCCTTGCGCCTAACGCCCTGTGCTCTGCGTCACTGATATTATAAACCATGAAATTTCTATTGTAGTCTCGAAGTCTACTCGTTCGCCTTTGCCTTTTCTGCTTCGACAACCTCTAATTCACTTTCTATAAAACCAACGACTGACTCACCATGGAATAGTGTGTCCAGTTCTTCATCCAGGTTATTGGCCTCAATCACCAGGATCCAGCCTTCACCGTAGGGGTCCTTGTTGATAAGACTGGTATCCTCTTCCAGCTCTTCGTTTATTTCCACGATTTCTCCAGATACCGGTGCGACCAGCTTGCCAATCCATTTTCTTGACTGAATTTTCCCGCAGGTTTCTCCCTGTTCCACCTCTTCTTCCTCTTCAGGAAGGTCAACAAAAACAATATCGCCCGATTCCTTCTGGAACATGTCGTGCATACCCACCGTTACTTTGGTGCCGTCCACTCGTGCCCACGCGTGGTCTTTATGGTAATAAAGCTCGTCGGGCATATTGTAACCTTCAATTTCAGCCATGTGTTTTAACCTCCTTTTATAAAATCGTGAAACAATTTTATTTAACGTCCGGGACTCAGCATAGACTGAGTCCCGGACTCAAAAAAATAGGAATTCCGTGACTATTGAATTGAGCAAGGTGTGTTTAGCATCTATTGCTTCATATATCAAGAATATAAGAAATAGTAACACTTTTGCGTTTTGAAAACAGTAAAGGACGGGCCATTTCTGAATGGACACTACTTGAACCTGGCCTTTATTGCCCTTGCATGGATGGGGAGCCCTTCCTCCTCGGCCAGTGTGACAACCACATCCTTCAAATCTTCCAGGCCTTTCCTGCTCAGGTACTGGAATGTGGGCTTTTTTATAAAATCGTCCACCGACAGACCGGAAAACATACGCGCGCATTGACCGGTTGGCAGTACATGGTTGGTCCCTGAGGCATAATCACCCACGGGAACCGGTGCGTACGGTCCCAGAAAAATGGACCCTGCATGTCTTATTTTGTTCAGGGTGATAAAAGGATCTTGAGTCATAATCTGTAAATGTTCGGCGGCATATTCATTGGTGAATTCAATGGCCTGTTCCATATCTCTTGCCGTCAACACATAGGAGTGCTTGGAAAGCGAGGACTCAAAGATTTCTTTCCTCGGGAGGGTATCGAACTCCCTGTTTATGATATCACAGACATCCTCAGCGATTTTCTCTGATATGGTGACGAGCACTGCTGCCGAATCGGGGTCATGTTCCACCTGGGACAGGAAGTCAACGGCGATCAGTTCAGGGTCCCCGGTTTCATCGGACAGGATAAGCGCTTCACTGGGTCCGGCCGGGGAATCAATGTCTACCTGACCGTATACCAGCATCTTGGCAGCCGTAACATACTTGTTTCCCGGACCCACTATCTTGTCTACCCTCGGCATGGTCTCCGTGCCAAATGCGAGCCCTGCGACACCCCATGGCCCTCCGACCTTGAAAATCCGGTCGCATCCGGCAATATCCGCACTTACCAGTGTGGCTGGGTTTGCCACCATCCCTTTACTGGGAGGCGTCACGGCCACAATCTGACCCACACCGGCAACCTTGGCGGGCAGGACGGTCATAAGAATGGAACTGGGGTAAGCTGCTGTCCCTCCCGGGATATAACATCCCACAATATCCATGGGCCTTGTAATGCGACCGGCCAGGATCCCTTCTCTTACCTCTATAGACCACATTTCGCGTTCAATTTGGGCTTTGTGGAAACGGGTGATGTTCCGGGCCGCTGTTTTCAGAGCATCAACCACTTTCGGGTTTACCTGTTTGTATGCCTCATCGGTCTCTTCTTTAGTGACTTCCAGATCGGATTGGGTAATACTGTCCTTATGCTTCCGGTAATGTTCCAGGGAAACCGCGTCGCCACGCTTTTTGACATCTTCCACAATCTTGCGGACATCTTCGTAGATGGACGAGATGTCTTCCATTGACCTTTCCATAACAGCCTTTCTTTTTTCGGGGCCCAGGTCGTCAATTTTTTCCGGTTTTAAATTCATATCTGATTTCCTTTCTTTTACTCTAATTAAGCCGCAGTAGGATTCGGGGAATTATACCCATTGTAACATTTTAGATTTTGAAAGACACAAGGGCCATGGGGGTCTCTTTTCAAAAATCGCATCACAACTTCTGCTGAGATAGTCGAACGCCCCCAGGCCCGCAAATATAAGGTCACCGGACAGGCAGGAAAGGCCAACGCCACGACGAAGGCTACCTTCTGGGGCTGTCCTGGGATGAATTTCAGAGCATCACTGCCGTTCCATGTAATGATGTCAATATGCGGATTTTGAAAAGAGACCCCCATGGCCTGCCAGCAGTACGGCAGGCGGGCCCGTCCTGTCCAGTTTTCAAAAGACGCATCACAAATTCTAGAGGGCCATATGAAGCGTGGCTTTGAGGCCTTTTCTGAGTGACTGGCGGGAGGCCGCCGTCGTTTTCACGACTTATCAGTGGGGGAAACCGCAGCCCCGAGCTTGTCGAGGGGAATGCGGAGTCCCGCCCGGTGGCGGGACGTAGATAAGTCGTAGAAATGATCCCGCCAACGGCGGGAGAGGCTCGGAACCGAAGAAAAGGTCTCAATGACACGCTGCCTCATAATCAGGCTAAACCAAAGGAATTTCATGGCCAGGCCTGAGACTAGGTTTAGGTATTCATTAGCGGTTCCTTCCAAGTAGGCAATTCCAAGCAGTTTTTGAAAAGAGACCCTCATGGCCCTACAACAATCCACGATTGATTTTTTCAAAGAGCCAAAATGTTACCTAAGCTATCAACAATCAGCCTTCAGCTAATTGCTTGATTATGAAAGCTCCCAATTGAGTGTTTTCACTCGCTCGGGATGTTGGTTTTCATGACGGTTGAATGTTTATAAAAATCTTTCAGGGCATCTACCGTGCTTTGGAAGGCAAGATCCTGCCATGGGGTCCGGTCCTTTGAAAATAACCTGGCTTCCAGGGTCTCATCTCCCGCTACAAGGTCTCCTGATATGTATTGTGCCACATAAACAATCACCACCGGAATGTGCTCGGGATAGGAGTATATCCCCAGAAGTCTCTCGATTCGGGTCCTCAGTCCACATTCTTCCCTGGTTTCTCGGATTGCGGCAGCCTCAACCTCTTCGCCCCGGTCAACATAACCGCCTGGTAGTACCCATTTCCCCTTTTGAGGATTGATTCCGCGCTTCAATAAGACAATTTTACCATCCATCATCAGGATTGAGCAAGCCACAACCTTGGGGTCCAGATAAAATATGAAATCGCAGGCCGAACACACGAGCCTGGTACGCTCATTTTCTTTTAATTTTAAGGACTTGAGCGGGCCGCCACAGACCGGGCAGAAGTGAAATTCCGTATTGTGCTGGTTTATTCCCAATTTTTCAGTATCGTTCAAAACTTTTCGCATCTTGAAGGACATGGGACTCTTTTTTCAGGAATTTAAAAATTGGTTTGCAGGACTGCCAAGTCCAGCGCTCTGGCCGAGTCGATTCTGAAAAAAGAGTCCCATGCCCTTCATTTTGACAAGATCAGTCCGGATTTTTAGGCACCGGACTTAAGAATCCATGCACGGGAATCGGATGAATTCATATCCCATGCGAACAATTCTGAACATTGCCAATTTTTAACCCAAAATGTTTTGTGAGTAGTACTCAATAGCGCCCTTTTCAAATTTTTTCCAGGAATTTATGTCGAGAACAGCCACCCGTAATCCAGACATAATCAGCGGTTTCTTTTTCAATTTTCAACTGGCCTGTAAAGGGGAATAATATAACCGTAGCAAGATCGACCTGGGCATGTTTCAGTGTCCGGTCCGGAATCCCGAATTTTTTTATAATATGTCCGTTTCCGGTAAACACAACCATCTTTCTCTTTTCTTTTACAAGGTATGTGCCAATATTTTCGGCCATGGTGTCTTCCCATACGCACTGGGCCTGATAGAAATAGTCAAATCTCTTCAGATCCCGGTGTGAGTGTTTCTTATAAGCCTCCCGCAGGTAGGCACGGTGGCTTTTATTCTTCAGATCGATGTCGCTTGCCAGTTCCTTACGTTCTTTCGGTTCTAGATCCGAGAGACCCGATCTTGCCACCTTTCTTGCGATATCACGGGGAGCGTTTATGGCAAGGATTCTGCTGCCTCTTTCTCTTGCCATAACAATAAGGGGACGATAAAAATGGTAATCAAAGCCCCATCCTTTGCGCCAGCCCACACCTTTCAAAAACATTTCTTCAGTAACAGCCCCTTCCATATATTGATCCAGGACTTGCTGCTGGGAGGTTTGAAAAAACTCCATGGCAATGGTCAAGGGTAAATCGTGACGGGCCATAAGGGCCTGCAGAATTTGGACCTGTATAAGATGGTGTTCAGGGTTATCGTGTGATTCTCCGATGAAGACCAGGTCCTTTGTTTCTAACTGATAAATGAGTTCATCGAACAATACGGTCTTTCCAGTCTCCATGTTTATGATTTGACCGATTTGAAAAGGCCCTGAAATCATTTCTAACTTAGCCGTGGGCGGTATTGCAGGCTTCATTGTTGAACATCCAACAGCAACAAGGGAGATCATGGATAGATAAACCATTAAGCGGCACGTGATCCCACTATTTCTCATGAACAGACTCCAAAATGATCATTAGTAAGGATAATGATCTTGACTGCTTCCATGAGTATCATTTACCCTGTATTTCAGCAATAGAATAAATTCAGGATTCAAGGGTCCAAGGATTCAAGGATTCCAGTGAAATGCTTAAATACTATTCCTCGAACCCTTGACCCCTCGAATCCTGGGCCCCTTTCTCCTGACTAATTGGGAGAAAGACCTAAATTTGATGTTCTCGTAAAAAGCTATGTGATGCCGCGCTGCGGCACTGTAACCGAAACTATCTTGCTAAGTTAGTTGAAAGTCGAAAAGCACGTCATTGCGAGCCCCGCATAGCGGGATAAACTCCGCGAAGTCCCGCTCTTAGCGGGATCGGTAACAGCTTGAACTCAGGAGATTGCTTCGTCGCTTCGCTCCTCGCAATGACAGATGGAATGACTTTTTACGACTCCATCAAATTCAAGATTAATTCGGAGAAATGAGTGATAGAGGAGAATATGAGTTACCACCGGAGTGTTAGAGACGTGACAATGGACTACCCGAAAGAGATTATCCTTAAAGACGGAACCGGGGTTACCTTGAGGCCGCTGAAACCCGGTGATGAGAATGCCTTGTTTGAGATGTTCAAACTGTTTTCCGAGGATGAGTTATGGTTTCTGAATCATGACGTGTCAGATCCGAGGCTGTTTGAGGACTGGGTCAAGGGTCTGGATTTGAACCGTGTTGTCTCAATAGTTGCCTTGCTTGAGGGGCGCATTATTGCAAATGCGGCCCTTATGGTGAAAGATTACGGGGCCAAAAGTCACATCGGCAAAGTACGGATTGCTGTTGATCCCTCCTTTCGTGAGAAACGGTTAGGTACATGGATGTTACTCGACCTCGTCAATGTTGCCATGGCAATCGGACTCAAGACGGTAGTCATGCGTCTGGTCCAGGAAAAGGATGCCTACGTCATCAGCGCTGTCAGGAAGCTTGATTTTATTGAAGAGGCCGTTCTGGAGGATTATGTGCTGGACAGGGAAGGGAATCCCTGCAATCTGGTCATTATGACCAAACATCTGCCCACGGAATGGGACCAATTTTGACTGGGGAATAAAGCCACACACTTAGATTGGGGATTATGCAGGTCGGCACTGCCGGTCAAAAGGCTTGGAATGGCACTCTTCTCCAGTCCGCATCTGTATTGAGGCGCAAGGCGCCAGGCGCCAGGCGCAAGGTTTGGAAAGATGCGTCCTTTCGAAGAGTCCCATACCTTCGCCTTGATGCTTGGGCCTTGTGTCTCCATTATACAGTAAAAGCAGGGGCATGGGGGGCTCTTTTCAAAAGGCGCATAGGGTGACCTTTTACGGAACGTTAGTATGGGGGCGTTCGACTCTTTCGGCAGAAGTTTGAATGCGATTTTTGAAAAGAGAGCCACATGGCCCATCCACTATGTATGCGGCTGGGCATAAAATGTTTTACTGGGGAACAAAACTGCTCTTTAGGTGGGGATTCTTCAATGCAAGTGTCAGATATTCCAGGACCGAAAGATGGTGATACCCAAAGGTAAAGACCGGGGAATGACAATAGGGCCAAAGGCGGCAGGCGCACTGGATCCTAAGATATTGAAGCACACCCTGCCGGATGGTCCGGGCGTGTATCTCTTTACGGACCATTCCGGGCGAGCGATCTATGTGGGAAAGGCGAAGAGTCTCAAGAAGAGGGTTTTGTCCTATTTCAGGCCTTTGGCTGATATTCCCAATAAAACGTCCATCATGATTAATAGGGCTTCCGGCCTTGATTTTATTATTACGACGACCGAAAAAGAGGCGTTCATTCTTGAGAGCAATCTTATTAAAAGGTATATGCCCCGGTATAACGTTATTCTCCGGGATGACAAGCAATACCCATGCCTCAGGCTCCACATGAAGGAGCCTTATCCTCGCCTGAGCATTGTCAGAAAGATCAAGAAGGACGGGGCACTGTATTTCGGCCCTTTTTCTTCCGCCCACTCTGTACGCAGCACCCTTAAGGTGATTGACCGTGTTTTCCGGATCAGGAAGTGCAAGAGCAGCGGCTTGCAGAAACGCAAAAGGCCATGCCTGAATTACCAGATGGGCCGGTGCTTCGGCCCCTGCACATACGATGTTCCTGTGTCAGAGTACCAGGCTGTTGTCAAACAGGTGAGGTTGTTTCTGGAAGGTCGCAACCGTGAATTGATCCGCCGGCTGAAAAAGGATATGGCCGGGGCAGCAGGCCGTTTGGATTTTGAGACGGCTACCGGGATAAGAGACCAGATAAGGGCAATAGAAAATACTGTGGAGCGTCAGCATGTGGTTTCTTCGCGTATGGAAGATCAGGACATTATCGGCCTGGCGCAAAAAAAGGACCTGTACCAGGTTGTGATCCTTTTCGTTCGCAAAGGTTGTGTGGTGGGAAATCGCGGCTATTCCTTCAAGAATCCTGGTGGCACTTCCTCCGAAGTTTTGGAGGCCTTTTTAAAGCAATACTATTCCACTGAGAAATTTGTTCCAAAACAGATTCTTGTGTCCGAACGGGTTGAGGATCTTATGTCTATTACTGAACATCTTTGCGATCTGGCCGGAAAAAGGATTTTGATCCAGAGACCGCAAAGGGGAGAAAAACATCGACTGGTTAAGATGGCGGTGAGAAATGCGGAAAACCTCCTTGTGGACCGTTCAGATCTTCAGAAGGAGGATATAATGAGATCCGTTCAGTCTTTTTTTAATCTTAAAAGACTCCCCAGGTTCATCGAGGGACTCGATATTTCAAATCTGCACGGGGATATGGCAGTGGGAACTATTGTTTCCTTTGTTGATGGGATGCCGCACAGGTCGGCATATAGAAATTACAGGATAAAGGGGGTCAAAGGGATTGATGACTACAGTATGATGGCTGAATTGATTTCCAGGCGATTGGCAAAAGGTGATCTGCCTGACCTCTTTTTAGTAGATGGAGGTAAGGGCCATCTTTCGGCAGTTAAACGGGTACTTGATTCCCAGGCAAATCGTAAGGTCCCGGAGGTTGTATCAATTGCAAAGCAGGATAGAGAAAGGATGGAGAAATGTGATAAGATTTATATACCGAATAGAAAAAATCCTGTAACGCTCAGACCTGATCATCCCATACTGCTTCTAATGATGCGGATCAGGGATGAGGCCCACCGCCGGGCACTAACTTACCACAGAAAGCTTATGGGTAAAACCCTGACGGAATCCGAGTTGGATCATATCCCCGGCATCGGTGCGGCAAGGAAAAAGTATTTAATCAGACATTTCAAAGACATAGACGCAATTGCGGAGGCGAGTTTGGATGACCTGTCCGAGGTATCCGGGATCAGCCGCTCTGTGGCCAAGAGTATTTTTTCGTTTTTTAAAGCCATAAAAACTGAAAAAAGCGACGGGAGAGGGAATGTTGCTTGACATTTCAATGCGAGTTTGCTAATGAACCCTGGTAAATTAATCTGCAGGTTTCTTTTAGCGTTTTTGTTCAATTGAGGATAAGAGTTGGCTTCCAAAAAGATCAGCATATTCCTTGTTCCTGATGGAACAAGCAGGGTCAGACAATTCAGGCTTCCCAGATTTTTTCTAATCTTTCTTACCATTTTCTCCGTTTTTTCCGCAGCCTTCCTTTCCTGGGTCATCCAGGATTATTGCACCATTAAGGCCGATATGCCCAGATTGGCCCGGTTAAAAGCTGAGAACGAGCAGCAGAAGAGACAGTTTGCTCACTTAGTGCGGCG
>JAFDHL010000399.1 GCA_019308785.1 Deltaproteobacteria bacterium | reverse complement strand
TTTTTTAGTGCCGTTGATCCGCCCCGGGTAGAAGAACCGCGAACATTTTTAAAACCAAGCCACTTTGCCAGCCTGGCTGTATATTCTCCGTCCCGGCTATTGCTGATCATTATAGTAACATGGCGGGACCCAAAGTAGTGAAAATTGTAAGACATCCTCTGGTGCCAGGAAGTGTACACGGCTCTTCCGCCGGACCTTATGAGTGCTTCCTTTTTGCTTTCAAGCCCCTCTTCTTTGACCACCCGGCAGGTGAGCATCAGGAGTTTGATCAATGCCGCGGCTAAAGGAGGGATTATCCTCAAGAAAAACGGGTCATACCATCGAAGCGAATATGGGTTAGTGGGTTTTGATTTCATTTTTCTTGACCGAGCGCATGTTAAAGTATTTTTCTTGATAAGGCAAGAATAACTAAGTTTGCCTCAATTTGCCCATTGCGAACACTGCCAATCTGCCTCGGAGCACTATCAACAGATATTCTTGGGAGCCTTTCACCCCGACCACAGAAAGCCACGGCTTTAGTCCCGCCCTTTTGTGGGCGGGATTACGGTCGGGATGTCGTACCACTAAGTCCCGCCATTCGCGAAGCGAATCGGCGAAACTAAGTGGTGCCACGGGCTTGCCCGTGGGGCTCCACAGGCACGAGCTTTGGTATTATGTGTCAGATTCAGTTAATATTAGTAAGTTAAAAGAGCATAGAATATTATAATAAAAATATATTGACAGATAATTACATATTAACATAGTGTTAATATTCTTTTAATCATTTCTACGGAAACAGATAAAGGGCCTGTGTTTGCCCCGTGAAGTTTCCATTGAAACGATGATTAGGGATCAAAATCAAAAGCCCTGAGAGGGGAGGTGGCTAAAAGATGGAGAAGAAGACCCTGCTCAACACCAAGGAGGTGGCAGAGTTTCTGAATATCAACGAAAAGATGGTTTATGCACTTATTGCAGATAAGGGGCTACCGGCTACGAAAGTAACAGGCAAGTGGCTTTTCCCGCGCCAGCTTGTTGAACAGTGGCTGGAGAATCAGACAATCAATTATCCCGAGGCGGCGCACCCTTTGCCCCCTTATCATGGTTTGCTCATAATATGCGGGAGCAACGACATCCTTTTGGACCGCACGATCTCTCTTTTTAATCGCCTATATCCCGAACACCTGGCAGTTTTTGGCAACATTGGAAGTAGGGGTGGACTGAAGGCGCTGAGTCGTGATCTGTGCCACGTGGCGTCCAGTCACCTCTTGCAGGAGGATGAAGATGAATACAACTTTGAATTTGCGATCCAGGAACTTGAAGGAATTGCGCCGGTGCTGGTGAATTTCTGTCGAAGAGAACAGGGCTTCCTGGTAGCTAAAGGAAATCCCAAGGCGATTTCCTCTGTTTCTGATTTAGGTAAACCAGGGATAAAAATCGCTAATATCCAGGGAAAACAGATTGAAGGGTATGATCAGGAGTTCAGGAGCCATCTGGACGTGGGCATGGAAGTCCTATCAGGAAGGGCTGATGCGGCTCCTGCCATCAAACCTGTTGCGGGGCTTCTGGGTTTGGACTTCATATCTCTTCGCTGGGAACGTTATGATCTTCTTATCTTAAAAGAGCGTTTTTTTGAACAGGGGGTCCAGCTTTTTTTAGGAATTCTGCATGAATCCCAGTTCCGGGAGATAGTTGAGAAACTGGACGGTTATGACATGAGCTTGTGCGGTAAAATAGTTTTTCCACAACAATCGACACTTAATAAGGAGGAGTAATAGATGAAGAAATCTCGCACGCTGCTGATTGTTCAATTGGTTTTTTGTTTCTTGATCACAGGAATTCTTTTCCCGTTTTCCGTTGGCGCCGAACCACAAGGGAAGCTGATAATTTTTCATGCAGGCAGTCTCACAGTGCCTTTTGCAAAGATGGAAAAAGTTTTTGAGACAAAGTATCCAAAAGTTGATGTGCTCCGTGAGGGAGGCGGGAGCACCAAAATGGCGCGCATGATTTCAGAACTTCACAAGCCTGCCGATATAATGGGTTCTGCTGATTTTAAGGTTATTGACAAAACCCTGATTCCCGAATATGCGGCGTGGAACGTTCGTTTTGCAACTAACCAGTTGGTCCTTTGTTATACGGATAATAGTCGCTTTGCAAACGAGGTCAATGCGGATAACTGGTACAAGATTTTAGGCCGAAAAGGTGTCATCTGGGGACATTCGGACCCC
>JAFDHL010000186.1 GCA_019308785.1 Deltaproteobacteria bacterium | reverse complement strand
GTCTGGGCCTGGGATTGACTTGGATGTACTTATGGATGAAAATTTTAATATGGGAAGAACATGGATAAAGACAATCGGGATTTGATTACTGAAACTGAATCAGAAGAAAACTTTGAAGAATTGTTAAACCGGAGCATTATTGAATCGGTTCACCTTAACCCTGGTGAAAGGGTTGAAGGTGTGATCATCAAAATAGCAAGTGAGTGGGTCTTTATTGATATTGGAGGTAAATCAGAAGGCTATATTGGAATAGGCGAATTTATAGATGATGAAGGCAACCTCACCATAAAAGAGGGAGACACGATCAATGCCTATTTTCTGTCTTCCAGAAACAATGAAATGCTTTTTACCACCCGGCTCACTGCTGACACAACGAAGGAACACCTGGCAGAGGCCCATCAAAATCGAATCCCGATTGAAGGTCTTGTTGAAAAGGAAATCAAGGGGGGATTCGAAGTCAAGATAGCGGGAAACCTTCATGCATTTTGCCCGTATTCCCAGATGGGACTTAGCAGGGTTGAAAATGCCGACCAATATATAGGGCGGCATTTGACTTTCAACATAATCGAATATGGTGAAAACGGACGCAATATCATTATTTCAAACAGGACCGTACTGGAAGAGGAACGCCGGAAACAGAAGGATGCGCTTAGGGAAACTTTGGAAGAGGGGATGAAAGTAAGCGGGGAAATAACCTCAATCAGAAAATTCGGCGCGTTTGTTGATATCGGGGGTATCGAAGGTCTGATCCCTATCTCGGAGATTTCATGGGGTCGGGTGGAGGATATCAATAGTTCACTCTCAGTCGGGCAAAAGGTAGATGTTGCGATCAAGAAACTGGACTGGGAAAATGACAAATTTTCGTTCAGCCTGAAGGAAATTCTGCCCGATCCATGGAACAACATCGCGCTGAAATACACGGAAGGCTCCACTCACAAAGGCAAAGTTGCGCGTCTTGCGCCTTTTGGCGCTTTTGTAACCCTTGAACCCGGTATAGACGGTCTCGTTCATATTTCAGAACTTGGAAAAGGCAAAAGGATAAGTCACCCCCGTGAAGTATTGGAAGAAAACCAGGCCATTGAGGTCAGGATAGCCGGATTAGATGCAGAGGAAAAACGGCTCTCCCTTGAAATGGTCTTAGACGAGGAGGATTCAGAAGAGATCGATTCCTACAAAAAACACGTCGCGGAAAGGGGTGAGAAATCATCCGGATCTTTGGGCACGCTGGGAGATATTCTTCGAGCAAAACTGGACAAAAAGTAAGGACACCCCTCTTTTTATGAGTGACACTTTCACATTTTTTGCCACCTGCCCCAAGGGCGTTGAAGAAATTCTTTATCAGGAGCTTATCGGCCTCAGGGCCCGGAAACCGAAACAGACAAAAGCCGGGGTTCATTTTAAAGGCACCCTTGAAACCGCATACCGTGTCTGTTTGTGGTCACGCCTTGCCAATCGCATTCTGATGCCTCTGGAGCACTTCATGGCCGGTACACCGGATGATCTTTATAATCGGGTTCGCTCGTTGGTCAACTGGCATGATCATATGGAAACTGACGGAACCCTGGCCGTCGATTTTACCGCAGACAGGTCAAACAGATTCCATAGTCATTATGCAGCACTCAGGGTTAAAGACGCTATCGTTGACCAGTTCAATGAACGTTTTGGAAAACGTCCTTCGATTGACACTTCAAAACCGGATATCCGGGTAAATGTGCACATGAAGCAGGACCGTGCAACCATTTCTCTGGATCTGTCGGGAGACAGTCTGCATAAGCGTGGCTACCGTGTTGAAGGGGGCTCGGCCCCTCTGAAGGAAAACCTGGCGGCCGCAATTTTAATACGTGCAGGTTGGCCTGACATTGCGAAAAAAGGAGGAACATTGCTCGACCCTATGTGCGGGTCCGGAACGCTTCTCCTTGAAGCGGCCATGATGGCCTTTGATATCGCTCCGGGACTCGGTAGAAAATGTTTGGGTCTTCTTAAATGGAAACAGCACGATCAAGTTGTCTGGCAAAATCTGGTAAATGAGGCAATAGAAAGAGAAGAGCGGGGCACTGAAGGGAAAAACGTATTATTTTTTGGATTTGATGCCGACAAGCAGATCATTACACAGGCCGAAAGCAATGCCTCCCGTGCAGGACTTTTGGAATTCATCCAGTTCAACTGCCGCGATCTTGATACCCTGAAGGCACCCGGTATTTCTGAATCAGGACTGGTTATCGTCAATCCACCATATGGCAAACGCATGGGCGAAAAGGAAGCCCTCGAATCACTTTACCGTTGTCTCGGAGAACGGCTGAAGGAATGCTTTTCCGGCTGGCAGGCAAGTGTATTTACTGCCGATCCGGAATCCCGGTACATGAACAAAATATCTCCAGGCAGGATTTTGTCGGAGCAAAAACGAACTCCAAACGGATGAAAGGCTCCTTTGATATTCAAAGAGACCACATTGAATTGCTAAAAATGGTCCTGAGGCTGCTTGCTCCTGATGGCCTATTGATTTTTTCCAGCAACAGTCTAAAATTCAAACTGAATAAAGAATCCTTGCCGGAATGGAATATCAAAGATATTTCCCTGGCGACCATCCCAAAGGATTTTTACCGGAACAAACGAATACATCAATGTTTTGAAATCAGAAATTAGAATAACAACAAAGGGGCCTCTCCATGAAACGCTACATTGACCTGACCCACCTGATTGATGAAGACATGCCGGTTTGGCCCGGAACTCCGCAGCCGGAGATCAAACAACCCATGACCCTTGGGGAAGACATTTGCACCGTCCAGTCGATCCGGTTCAACTGCCATTTAGGCACTCACTTAGATGCGCCGTCACACTTTATCGAGGATGGGATAACGGTACATCAGATTTCGCTCGAAACCCTGATTGGAAAGGCAATTATTTTAGACTTTACAGGCAAGGGAAAGAACGGCCTGATCACCAGAGAGGATCTCCAGCGGCATCAGGACCGTTTCGACCCCGGTGCGCGAGTACTCATAAAAACCGGCTGGGACAAAAATTTCAGGCCGGTTTCTTTTTATGAAGAATTCCCCTGCCTGACATTAGAGGCAGCTGAATACCTTGCTTACAGGAAAATCAGATTGCTCGGCATGGACACGCCTTCACCCAGCCCTGTTGAAGATCCCGGCCAGGCGATTCACAAAACACTTCTTGGCGCAGGGATTGTGCTCCTGGAAGCGGTCAAAAACCTGACCTTGATCCATCAGGATGAATGCGAACTGATTGTCCTCCCACCGCTGTTTAAAAACTTCAGCGGCGCGCCTTGCCGCGTATTGGCTATGGTTGAAAATTAATTACCACCTAAAGGTTGTAATATTTCCTGTGGCTCTGTAAACTCCCCCAATGAAAATTTTCATTCTATTTCTCTTTTGGAGTCTCTGGTTTCTAAATTTTTCCACTCGAACAATTATTTCCCCCCTTCTGCCCGTTATCGAAGATGAGCTCACCATAAGCCACGCACTGGCGGGCAGCTTCTTCTTTTTTCTGGCCGTAGGCTATGCAACTACCTTGCTCCTGTCCGGCCTGCTGATCGTGCGTATCGGTCACAAAAGGACCATTGGGTTGGGTTTTGCGATCCTGATTGCTACTCTATACAGCCTGAAATACGCCTCGACCTATTCTTATATAGCAGCTGCCTCACTTTTCATCGGCCTGGGTTCGGGACTGTATATGCCAAGCGCCATTCCCTTATTAACTGTAATATACAAACGCCGCAATTGGGGTAAGGCGCTTGCCCTCCATGACACCGGCGCTTCTTTCAGCATACTCTTTATACCGCTCCTGACCGTCCTTGGTCTTAGATTCCTCCATTGGACGAACCTTTTCGTCATGCTTAGCGGGACCTGCCTGATCATGATTATATGCTATTGGCTGTTCACTCCTAATATTCGTCCCCAAAATGATGAAAGAGTTCGTTTCTCCAGTATACTCGGTCGCAAGGATTTCTGGATTATAGCCGTTCTGTGGATTTTTGCAGCGGCATCAAACCTTGGCGTCTACAATGTGGTTCCTCTGTTCCTGGTGAAGGAAAGGGGGGTGCCCGTGGAAACGGCAAATATCATTTTCGGATTTTCAAGGGTAGGAGGGTTTTTTGTTGCACTCCTGGCCGGTATGCTTGTGGATCGGTATGGGGTAAAGAAGCTCCTGTACATTGCATTCCTGACTACAGGGCTTTCAACCATGGGTATGGCAATGGCCACGGCGTTTCCCTTCCTGGTGATCATGCTCGTTGTGCAGGCAACAGTTTGTACCGCCTTCTTTCCGGTTGGTCTCGTAGCCATCTCCATGCTCAGTAGCTTCAATGAGAGAAGCATTTTTACAGGGGCAAGTATCGCCGCCGGTGTCATCTGCGGGCTTGGTTTGACCCCTTTTTTCCTTGGCGTCGTAGCGGATGTCTGGAGTTTTCAGACTGGCATATTTTTCCTCGGAGCGCTTACCACACTGTCCTGCGCGCTTTTGATGGGCCTTAAAGAAATCTAAGTAAAAGTGGAGGCTCTGGGGTTGCATCTTAATTATAACTTAATTATAAATTGACTCGATCGTAAACTTATTTACGATCTGAGCACACAACATAATTGGGAGGTTTGACATGAACCTGAACGATGCAGTCCTTTCCAGGAGAAGCGTAAGGGCGTTTCTTCCCGATCCGGTTCCACGTGAGAAGATTTCTAAAATTGTTGAGCTTGCCCGGTGGGCCCCGTCCTGGGGAAATATCCAGCCCTGGGAGATCGTTGTGGCGGACGGTGAAAAGGCAAAGCTTCTTGCTGAGGCCTTTGTAGCTGAATCGAAAAAAGGTGCCATCCCCCGGCCCGACATAACCATGCCGGTCGACTATCCAGCGATTCACAAAGAGAGGTACGTCTCACTCGGAAGGGCCCTTTTTACGGAGATGGGAATTGCCAGAGAAGACAAACAAGCCCGCATTGAGCACTACCTGAACATGTATCGATTCTTCGGCGCACCAGCAGTCATATACCTCACCATCGACGGAGGTCTGAACGAGCCTTACGCCTGCCTGGACATGGGCTCCATAGGAACTACTATTTGTTATGCTGCCGTCCAGGAGGGGCTTGGGACGATCTACCTGGCTGCGTCAATGCATTACCCTGATATCGCGAGAAAGATTCTTCATATGCCTGAAACAAAGAAAGTTGTCATCGGCATTGCCATTGGAACGCCCCATCCGGAAGCCCCGGCAAGCCTCTTCCGGAGCCAACGAGAGCCTGTGGGGAAAATTATGCGTTTCGCCTAATAATCGCTACGAAGTCCGCTCCAAGCAAAACTGCACGGCACTAAGGCAAATATTCCGCCTGTTATCAGGTTCTAAAGACTGTTTCACAGTAGATTTGTGCCGGGGATTATGATATCTATGAAAGGGATAAGGAGGAAAACCACATGCAAATACCAAAATCGCTTATGCTTATTATTGCTGTTTTGATTCTCATTTCCTGTGCCGGCACGCAAAAATTTTCCACGGCTAAATATGAGTTTGAAAAAGGGCTCGCACTGTTTAATGATGGTAAACATGAACAGGCAGTCCCGCATTTTGCAAAAGCTGCGGAAATTGAGCCGAAATACATGGAAGCCTATTTGTACCTTGGCCGGTCCTATCTAAAACTTGACAGGTGGATCGACGCGATCGCACCTTTGCGCAAGGCCTATGGTTTGGCCCCGAAGGAAACAACTAAAGTGATTGCTGGTGACCTGTTAGATGCATTTTTCGGTGCATCACTTTTCGAGTTTAGGAAGGGTAATTTTCAGGCTTCCATTGATTATCTTAGAGAAAGTCTCAAACTAAATCCTGGATCTGCAATTGCCATAAAGGAGTTGACCAAATCACTGTTAGCCTTTGGCACGAAGTTGCTGTCCGATGGAAAGATACTGGAGGCCATATCCGCTTTCAAGGAAACTATTGAGTTATCACCTGGTAATTTTAATGCCTATTTCGGACTTGCCAAGGCATTATTTTACAACGGCGAAGCCCTGAATGCCCTAGACGCTATTAGAGAAGCGATAAGAATTAATCCAAAAAACAAGGAGCTTGGAACGACACTTCTATCCTTCGGCGCAAAATTTCTGTCGGACGGAAAGGTACCGGAGGCTATATCTGCCTACAAGGAAGCTATTATGTTATCACCCCTCAATATTGATGCAAGTCTTGGGCTTGCCAAGGCGTTTTTTAATAATGGTGATTTTCGAAACGCCATGAAGGCTGTCAAAAATGTATTAAAAATAGATCCAAGATCCGATAAAGCCCGGGATCTCCTTTTGCAGATGATGATACAAGAGTAAATTCTGGAGATTGCCGCACAGAAAAGGAGGCCGCACACAAAATTATAAATACATCATTTAACCTTATGCGAATTACATAAGACAATTGAAGTGCCGCAGGACCGTTAGTTCCCATCAGCCTTTTTTACGGAGGCAGTCATGAATCCCAGATTTCGAATCCTTCTCCTATTACTGGTTTTGTATGTGGGGATATTCTTTCTCACATCTCAAACCCATGCCTCAAAGCCAATCGGTAAAATTGCCAGCTTTAAAGGTAAGGTTATACTACTCTCAGGCAGGGAGTTCAAAGACGTTCGGGTAGGTCACCCGGTGTTCAATAGTGACTGGATTCAAACTATGGAAGGAGAGGTTGATGTGCAATTTCATGATGGCGCCTTGTTGAGGGTCAAGCAATTCTCCAGCACCATAATCCGAGAAAGGGAAGAGACCATCAACCTTTTCAGTGGGACCAAAAAAGCATTCCGACGGATCACCTGTTTTGCGGGTGCGCTGGTTCTTAAGATGGAAAGGGCTTTTATTTTCGATAAGGAAAGAATAGCGAATTATCTTCAATCCGCTAATTCTGTCAGCGGGGTGCGGGGTACAAAGATCGGCGTTATTGGGACTAAGGCCACCATTGATTGGGAAGGAGAGATGCCAGGCAATATTCAAGGGCCTGTTTCCGTTGGGGCCGTAGCAGAACCCACTCTACACAACCTGATGCAAATACCATGCGCCAAAGCATTGATTGATGCATATCATGATCCGACCCCGGACAAAATAACGAAGGCGATAGTACTGGCCTACAAAACGATGATCGCGAACAGCCTTCTGCCAAAAGAAGAGAGAAACAAACTGAAAGAGGATCTGAAACACCTGATAGGGATTATACAATCACTTCCACTTCCACATAATTTGGAAAGCCCGGAGGCGGTTGATAAAATTAGGGAACTGATGGAAACAACAAAAAATCAGATTCATGCCATTAAATCCCAAATCGCTCAACCACATGGATCTCAGTTGAATCAGAACTACGAATCACTTCATGCTTTAAATAACGATATGACGCTACTTGAATCAGCTTATTCTGAGTTAGTTATCGGAACAACCAGCGGATGCTTCCCGGCGGAAACGCTTGTACAAAAAGGAGATGGAGGCTTCAAGCGAATAGAGAATGTCAGGCCCGGGGACGTCTTGATGACGTACGATATCGGAAGAGATTTGTTCACGACCAGTCCTGTGAAGGAAGTGTACCGGTTCGACAATAACCATTATTATGTGGTCAACAACAAGCTGAAGGTAACAGCAGGTGAACGCTTTCTTACTCCCGAAGGATGGAAAAGAGTCAAATACCTCAAGGCCGGGGATTATATCCTGAGTGCCAGAAAGATGAAGGAAGTAACTTCTGTGATCTTGGTACACAAGCCTGTCAAAGTATACAATCTACATGTTACGAATTCGCACAATTTTTATGCTGCGCCTGACAAAACCGTAACATATCTTGTCCACAATACCGGAGGAGGCGGTAAGTAGATTGGTCAAATTCGGTCTTTAAGTTGGGTTAGTAAAAGGTGAGTAAAGAATCCACGCCCATCTAAGATCCCGCTATGCGGGGAAGGACGAGGCTTTGATATGCCCCTGAAAGAGGCTATGATCATATATAATCTCAGGATTGTAAAGTGACTAAAGTGATCTAAAATGACTAAAGTTAAGGAATTCCTTTATTCTATAAATAATATGGAGCGAAGCGACACCACAACTTTAGGCACTTCAAACTTTAGCTCATTTTAGGCACTCTTTGGGGTTTAACCAGGCATAGCCAAAGGATTCTGACCACGCCCAAAGGACATGGTTTTTAAAGATTCAATAAATCCGTGCCGCAACAAGGCATTACAGGGATTTGCAGAGGGAACGATATGAGGCAAATTTTGATATCCGGTTTTCTTTTTACATGTTGCGTTTTGCCGGTAGTGTGGGCAATTCAGTTAACAGGATGGATCACTCCCGAAAAAGGACAAGCATATGCAAGATCAAGATATGTTGTTGCAGCAAAAGGAGATAAGGGTGATGCAGCATATGAGTCCGGGAATAAAGCTCGTCTGGAGTTAGACAACGCCACGGCTGCGGCGCAGTATCGAAAAGCTGCCCTATTAGGGAATAAAAAGGCCCAATTTAGGCTCGCTTTGTTGTGTGCAATTGACCATGAGGTATGCAAAGACAAGGCTGAGGCAGTGCAATGGATGAGGGCCTCCGCGGAACAGGATTATACCCCGGCACAGCGTGTTTTCGGCCACTGGTACTTACTGGGGTATGGAGTTGAAAAGAATCCAGCTAAAGCGAAAAAATGGCTCATCAGCGCAGCACATAAGGAAGACGACATAGCCATGTATCTCTTGGGCAGGATGTATGCCACTGGCGAGGGTGTTGAGAAAAATTATGATGAGGCGTTGAAATGGTTCCGGTTAGCCAAGGCAAATGGCTATCCATTACCTGCTGAATATCTCCGTATCAATAACCTGGCCAGGATCAAGCCGTATAAGAGCCAACAGTCGGTCAAAAAGGTTATCAAAAGCCGGGAAGATGTCATCAAGGAAGTCCAGTCCGGACTGGCAGCACTCGGCTACATGGGAAAGAAGACAAAAACGGCTATTAAGGCATTCCAGCAAAAGGTTGGAATACCTGTTGACGGAAAAATATCCGAAGAATTAGTATTGCGAATTAAAGAGGAACTGAAAAAGCAGGGAAAAGGGAGGTAGAAATGGAGAAGGAGTTAACCTGCTGCGGCTAACCCCTTCTATTTTCCACGACGTTCGGAAGCACGGAACTTTCAGGTCAGAGAATTATTGTCTCTCCCTGTTTCGCTTTTTGACCATTTCGATAAACTCCTCCAGATTCTGCTCGGAACCAAACACGTCGTCGTATAG
>JAFDHL010000185.1 GCA_019308785.1 Deltaproteobacteria bacterium | reverse complement strand
GATGGACCTTGGCCGAATAGACATATGCCTTTTCCACCAGCTCTATATTGGCCTTTGGATGATAGCTGAGAATCTGTGAAGTAATATCATTTAAGCGAATCATATAGATCTTTCGTTTTTTGTCTGATAATGGCTGACGCTTCGTTGATGGGGACAACGATGCTCTCAGGTTCAGCGCGTAGCTTCACTTCCACTTGATCGTTCCGGACGCCCCGGAGGCCAACGGTCACGCGTACCGGGATCCCAATGAGGTCAGCATCGTTGAATTTGACCCCGGCCCTTTCATCCCTGTCATCGAGGAGGACGTCAATATCATGATTCAGGAGATCGGCATAGATTTTTTCTGCTGTCTCAGCGACAGAGGTTTCGTGAATCTGGAGCGGCAGGATAGTGACCTCAAAAGGCGAGATTGGTATGGGGAAAATGATGCCATTTTTGTCATGGTTCTGCTCAATGGCCGCTGCAACGGTTCTCCCAACCCCGATACCATAACATCCCATAATAATCGGCCTTTCCTTTCCCTGTTCATCAAGAAATAAGGCTTTCAGGGACTTACTGTATTTTGTGCCTAACTTGAAAATATGCCCCACCTCAATGCCTCTTCCAAACTGTATTTTACCCGAGCATTTAGGGCATGAATCCTGGGGAGTGATAACGCGCAGATCGCCGAAACGATCTACACTAAAATCCCTGCCCAGGTTTACATTTTTAAGATGTAAGTCTTTTCTGTTTCCTCCTGCCACAAAGTTTTTCATCTCTTTAACTGCATTATCAGCCACCAACTTAATTTTAAGTCCCACGGGACCGGCAAAACCCATGGGAGCGCCTGTAGTTTCCGATACCAGGTCCGTATCGGCCAGTTCAACATCTTGAGCGCCAAGGAAATTTTTAAGCTTGGCCTCATTTATTTCATGATCCCCCCTCACCATTACAGCCACTACATCTTCATCCACGACGAAGATCAGGGTTTTTATGAGTTCATCCGGCGTGATGCTGAGAAAGGATGTCACATCCTCCACGGTTTTGATATCAGGCGTGTCCACCTCTTCCATAGGATTCATATCATTCCTGTCAGATTCAGGCTGGCTGTCAGGCAACTTCACTTCCGCCCTTTCAAGGTTGGCAGCATAATCGCACTCCATGCAATTCATGATCTGATCTTCCCCTGTGTCGGCCAGCACCATGAACTCATGGGAATAACTGCCACCAATAGCGCCCGTATCTGCCTCCACGGCACGGAATCGAAGACCGCATCTCTGGAATATCCTGGTGTAAGTTTCATTCATAATCTCATAACTGCGGTCGGCCCCTTCTTCGTCAACATCGAAGCTGTAAGCATCTTTCATTATGAATTCACGGCCGCGCATAAGACCGAACCTGGGTCGTATTTCGTCCCTGAACTTGGTCTGAATCTGGTAAAGGTTGACAGGCATTTGTTTATAGGAATGGATCTCTCTTCTCACAAGATCTGTAATGACCTCCTCATGAGTGGGGCCGAAGCAGGCATCATGGTTGTGACGGTCTCTAAATCTTAGCAGTTCGTGACCATAATGATCCCATCTTCCACTTTCCCGCCAGAGTTCTGCGGGCTGGACAGCAGGCATTAAAATCTCTATTGCTCCGGACCGGTTCATCTCTTCTCTGATGATATTCTCTACCTTTTTAATAGACCTGAGGCCTGCCGGTAAATAGGTGTAGATACCTGATGTGAGTTTTCTGATCATGCCTGCCCTGAGCATTAACTGGTGGCTGATGACCTCCGCGTCCGATGGGATTTCCTTGTATGTAGGCATGAAATAGCTTGAATAACGCATAATTAAGACCTGTCTCCTTGTTAGTTAAGTGGTCAAATGGTTAAGTGGTTGAGTCGTTTGGATTCAAAAGGGTATTTTTATCCATTCGACCACTCAACTAATCAACTAATTGACCAATTTCTTGACTTCACTGATCAAAATCTCTGCAAGTTCGTGCTCCGGGACTTTTCTCATGACCTCTCCTTTTTTAAAGAGAATGCCATGGCCTTTGCCCCCTGCAACTCCGATATCGGCCTGCTTGGCCTCACCAGGGCCATTCACCACACAACCCATTATGGCCACCTTGGGTGAGGCCTCAATACCGGACAGGGCCTTTTCCACTTTTTCCACAAGATCAAAAAGATTTATCTCGCATCTGCCACAGGTGGGGCAGGATATGATCTCAGGACCCCGGTGCCTGAGATCAAGGGCCCTCAAAATTTCATAGGCGACTTTGACCTCATCTACGGGATCCCTGGTCAGGGAGACACGAAAGGTATCTCCGATACCACTTGCCAGCAGATACCCGATGCCGATGGCACTTTTTACCGTGCCCGATATGAGTGTGCCTGCTTCAGTTACTCCCAGATGAAGAGGGTAATCCACCTCTTCACTCAAAAGTTCGTAAGCTCTAATGGTATTCATTACATTGGAGGATTTTAATGATATCTTGATCAAATCAAAACCCAGGCTTTCCAGGATTTTTACGTGTATCAATGCGCTTTCCACCATGGCTTCGGGAGACGGGTGGCCGTGTTTCAGTAAAACGTCTTTCTGCAGGGAGCCGGCGTTAACCCCTATGCGTATAGGCACTTTCAGTTTACCGGCTACCTTAACAACTTTCGTGACTGCCTTTTCACTCCCAATATTGCCGGGATTTATTCTTAAGCCGTCCGCACCGGCATCCAGGGCCGCAAGTGCAAGACGATGATCAAAGTGGATATCGGCTATGAGCGGGATTTTAACCGTTGCCTTGATTTCCTTAAAGGCGGTTGCAGCCTCCTTGTCGGGGATAGCCAGGCGAACAATTTCGCAACCTGCCTCCGAAAGCCGGTCGATCTGGTCTATTGTTGAAGAAACATTCCTGGTATCGGTGTTTGTCATGGACTGCACAGCTATGGGCGCTCCACCACCAATCGGGACGTTTCCCACGTATATCCTGCGTGTGATTTTTCTTTTAGCATGTGTGGGCATATGGAATTCCAGAAGCAGAATAAACCTTTCCCCCACTTTAATAAAGGGGGGATTAAGGGGGATTTTAAAAGAGGGGTTACACAAAATCGTGCAGCGATTTTATTACTTAATACAGAAACATGGGCTTTCCACCTACGTGCATCACCTTGGGCCGGTATTCTTCGACATCATAGAGTTCCCTTATATCTACCCTTTTCTGACCCGTGGTGATCGTGCTTAAGGGGATGTCCGTGTAAATGCCCCGGCTCAGTGCAACAAGACGACCGAAAGTTCCTTTTATGAAGAGGTCAATTGCCATGTTGGCATAATTAACAGCCACCATGAGATCCAGAGAATCGGGCGCACCACTCCTCATTAGATAGGACAACCTCTGATTAAGAACATCTTCTCCGGTCAGTTCTTTGAGAATGGCCCCTGTTTCCTCACCTATACCGCCGAGCCTGCGGTGGCCATAAGCATCTGTCTCCCCAGATAGCAACATTTCACCGCCGGTCATTTTGGCTCCCTCTGAAATCGTGATCATAGCATAGTTTTTGGGATTGTCCTTCTTGTCCTTCATGATCAGCTCAGCTAACCTTTTCGGATCAAAAGGAACCTCTGAAATTAAGGCCCGCTCTACTCCAGCCAGATAGGCCGATATCAGTGATGTTTCGCCGCAGTACCGGCCGAACAGTTCAATAACGGCGATCCTTTCGTGAGAACCGGTACATGTTCTCAGGGCATGTATGAAACCCACCCCCCTGGTCACGGCCGTGGAAAAGCCAATACAGAAATCCGTGCCAAAGACATCATTGTCCATGGTCTTGGGAATTGCAATGACAGGAAATCCTTCCTTATGCAACCTCTCTCCAAAACTGAGCGTATCATCTCCGCCTATGGGGATAATGGCATCAATTTCCAATATTTCCAGATTCTTAAGGATATGGGTTGTTAGATCTTTGATCTCATTTTTCTTTTTGAAAGGTTTTTTTAAAAAGTCAGGCACCTGGTTTATCTTGATAGCACTGGGATTGGTACGCGAGGTATGAAGATAGGTTCCTCCGGAACGGTCAATGGTCCGGACCTCTGCCGGTTCAAGTTCCTTGAAACAACTGTCGGCAGTTTCAGGATCATCAGGGTTGTATTGCAAAAGGCCGGCCCATCCACGTTTGATGCCGAGTACCCTGATACCCTCACTTGATGCACGATAGACCAGTGCTTTGATGCATGGATTTAATCCTGGAACATCCCCGCCACCGGTCAGGATAGCAATGGTCTGTTTTTTTTTGGCACTTTTTTTCATTGAAAATCTCTCCTGGCGTGATTCTTGCGGTTAACGATTGATGAATTTCGGCTTTTGATTTTACGTTTTATATTTTTTCAATAATGGTTCTTCAACAAAATAAGAAAAACAGACTGATCCTGTCAAGACGATTTCCTTATTGTCTGTCGCATCCATAGCAGATCTACTGCAGGGGAGAGGGCATATATTCGGTTTTCTGTTGACAAGTAGGATCAAAAAGCTATGTTAAAAACTTTATAGACCGGAAGGAGGACAAAAATGGCTATTTCCCGAAAAATCCAGGAGTCCATAAAAAGCGCTTCATGGATCAGGAGAATATTTGAGGAGGGCAGAGAAAGAAAGGCCAAATACGGGGCAGAGAATGTTTTCGACTTCAGCCTGGGAAACCCGAACCTGGAACCTCCTCCCAAGTTCAAGCAGGTTCTCAAGGAATTGATCAATGACCCTTCGCCGGGTCAGCATGCATATATGTTGAATGCCGGTATCGTGAAGACCAGGCAGGCAGTTGCTGATCATCTTAATGAATTAGGCGGGACCAGGTTTACGGCAGACGAGATTATTATGACCGTAGGGGCGGGGGGCGCCCTGAATGTGGTCTTCAAGACCATTTTGAACCCGGGGGAAGAGGTAATTATTCCAAAGCCCTATTTTGTTGAATATGATAATTATCTCGATAATCACCAGGGGCTATCCAGGTTAGTGGGATCAAGACAGGATTTTTCACTTGATTTTGACGCCATTTCGGAGGCTATTACTGAGAAAACAAAGGCCGTTCTGATTAATTCTCCGAATAATCCCACAGGCAATGTCTACCACGAAGCGGAGTTGAAGGAGCTGGCCGGAGTACTTACCCATTATAGTGAAAAATTAGGGCAACCCATATACCTCATCTCTGATGAACCTTATCGGAGAATTGCATATGACGGTGTCACCATTCCATGTATTTTTGAGCTATATAACGAGAGCTTTGTTGTGACATCGTTTTCCAAGGATCTTTCGATCCCCGGGGAGAGGATCGGCTACGTGGCTGCACACCCTGATATATCTGATAAGAAAATGATTATGACAGGCCTGTCACTCTGCAATCGGACCCTTGGATATACAAATGCCCCTGCCTTCATGCAGAGGGCCATTTGCCACCTCCTGGAAGACAGCGTAGATATTTCAATCTATCAGAAAAAGAGGGATATGCTTTGTGACGGGCTTGCTTCTTTCGGGTATGATTTTATCAAGCCGAAAGGAGCCTTTTACCTTTTTCCAAGAACCCCTGTTGAGGATGATTTTGTCTTCATGAGGGCATTGCAGGAAGAGAATATCCTCACGGTTCCGGGAAGTGGGTTTGGAGGCCCGGGCCATATTAGAATCGCCTATTGTGTATCTGATGAAACAATTGAAAAGGCAATGCCCGGATTTGAAAGGGTCATGAAAAAATATTGAATTAAGATGAAACCTCGTATAGTTTTTTCGAGTTTCACAGAGGTCTACGGAGGGATTGATCATGTACTCCAAAATGCTTTCATTGAGGTTCCCAAAAACGGTCGTCAACGAGCCTATTACAGTCAATCTTGTCAAAAAGTTTGACCTCTCCTTCAATATACTCAAGGCAACCATTTACCCCAGAAAAGAAGGCCTTATGGTGCTGGAGTTGAGCGGGCACCGCAAGAGCTTTCAGAGAGGCGTTCGCTACCTGAAAAGCCTCGGAGTCAAGGTGGAGAGCATCGGGCAGGATATCAAACGGGATGAGGATAAATGCTTCCAGTGCGGGGCCTGCACGGCTGTCTGCCCTACGGGTGCCCTCTATATCGAGAGACCGGAAATGGCGGTAATTTTTGACAGGGAAAAGTGCAGCGCCTGCGAATTATGCGTCTCCGCTTGCCCGGCCCGGGCTATGGAGGTAAAATTCGATAGGAGTTTGGTTTATTGACACGTTGCAAACCAACACCGGGCAAAATCATAAGCCCAACTGGTGAATTCAACTCCAAAATGCACCACCTGAGATAAGAGCAGGAG
>JAFDHL010000184.1 GCA_019308785.1 Deltaproteobacteria bacterium | reverse complement strand
AAGGGAGGCCATGTTTGCGGCCAGCTCTTCGGGGCTTTCTTCGAAGGTCACATAGACGCCCTTCTCCTTGAACTGCTCAGCGCCGTGGACAATGAACTCCATGGACAGGAGCGTCTTGCCGCACCCGGGGCCCCCGCACACCAGTGTAGGCCGTCCCCTGGGCAACCCCCCGCCGGTAATCTCGTCAAGCCCCTGGATGCCGGTGGGGCACTTTTCAATGGGGTGAAGGGATGGTTTGCTTTTCTCTCTAGCCATAATCCTCCTCCTATCTTGTTGAATCGACGCCCAGGAGATCCCGGACATTTTGGATCAGACGGTCCATATCGAGAGGCTTTGCCATATAGCCGTCCGCGCCGGCCGCCATGACCCGGTTCTTGTTCGCCTCGCTGTTATGGCCTGTGAGGGCCAGTATTTTGATATGAACGGTATCTGGATTTTGTTTTATCTGCCGGCAGACCTCAAACCCGTTCATTTCCGGCAGCATCAGGTCCAGGATAATCAGGCCGGGTTTGAAGCTGAAAACCCTGGCCCCGGCCTCAAAACCGTTTGCGGCGGTTTCTGTTTCATACTTGTGAGATTGGAGTGTTCTGGTGAGAAGCCTCCGGATCTGGGGATCGTCATCAACGATGAGAATTTTTTTTCTTGTGGAATGATTATGAGCCAGGGGATACATCCCTTTTTCAAGGATAAAGGACTCCAGGTCTTTTTTAAGAATTCGGTAGTGTCCGCCGGGTGTGCGAGACGCTTTAATACCACCGGCTTTGACATACCGAAAAAGCGTTTTCCGGCTTAGGCCGCAATACGCGGCAGCCTGCCCCACGGTCAGCATATCTTTTGTCATTTTTTCTTTATCCATTAGAAATATCAATTTAAAAGATTGCCACGATTGCCACGATTGCCACGATTGCCACGATTGTAAAATAAAGAATGCAGTCTGTCAAGAAAAAAACCTACAAG
Source organism: Deltaproteobacteria bacterium (assembly GCA_019308785.1). Classification (GTDB taxonomy): domain Bacteria; phylum Desulfobacterota; class DSM-4660; order Desulfatiglandales; family Desulfatiglandaceae; genus JAFDHL01. The sequence continues at coordinate 5,624 of JAFDHL010000184.1, read as the reverse complement.
GCACTTTCTTAGATGCCATAAAATATGATGTAAATTCAAAGCATTACAGGTAAAATCCCGGGCAGGGCGATTGGCCGGGCACAGAAGGCGGAGGCCATGGAGCTTGAAATGAAAGTTCACCCCGGAAAAGAAAACCCTGGCTGACCAATACGGGTATGATGATGCTCCAGATGCTCAGCTATTTAAGTCATTAATTATAGTAACAAATTTTGAGTACCTTCCGTCAAAATCGCTGATGGATACCAATTCATACTCCTCGCGAAATTCCTCCCATATCAGGGATAGAGTCTTTTCGAGCATGGATGCAGTTTCCGGGTCGGCATCGGAGGCATGAGCCATAAAATCCGTGATAAAGGTCCTCCTAAATTTTTCCATTTTATAGGGCGGTTTTCTGCTTTGGCCTCTCAATTTATACAAGAAGGTTTTCGCCTTCTCCAGGGATATCCCAGAAAAAGAGGGTTCTATCTTCAATAAAAGGCGTGCCCAAAGGTTGAAAAGGATCGGATGAAATGTTAGCTCCGGGGAATGAATGATCTCTTCTTTTAGCGGATGGGACTCCACGAGTTTTTCCAGCAGTCCATCCAGCACCATCAATCCACGCAGAGCCTTCAAGCACTCTCCAAGATCGGAGAGCCACTCAAAGTCCTTGTATTCTTCCTTTTGACCGGGACCGACGTAAAGTCGAGGTCTTTTCTCTAGGAGGCCTTTGAGAATCCCTCCCCAATGCTCTCCCCAGAAATCCGGGTCCAACCCCAGCCGATAGAACCAGCTCCCCTTCAGCCAGTGCTCTGCTTCCCATTTGAGTTTAAGGGCCATGCCGAATCCGACCCGAAACAGGGTCACGAGGGAATGACACCTCAAAAGCTTCTCTGCCGATAAGAGGTCATTGCCGCAGGCCTTTTCAATCGCGAGATTAATCACCCGTGCTCCCTTCTTGCATGCCTCAACCAGGGTCTCGATCTCGTGGGCCACGATTCCATCTGCTGAGAGGATCTGGTTGGCAAGGCCTGCAAATTCCAGCCTTAACCTTTCCAGAAAGATAGAGTCCCCTGTACGGCCCACCACATCCATGAATACATTCTGTGTCCCGGTTTGGGAGAGAGGCAGCAAAGGAATTATGGCGCGAATCTCGCTATCATGAATGATTTCGTTGAAGTCCTGCCTTTCTTCTTTTTCAAGAACCCCAGGGTCCAGGGGGGAGTAAACCTCGATGGCTTCTTCATATGGCAGAAACCCGTGCTCGGCTAAGCGCACGTTCCTCAGCCTGTACATCTCTTCTTCAGCCTCGGCAGGGAGCACGCCCGCCAGCCCGAGGAGAAGGGCCTGGTACCTGGTAAGGTCTTCATCGACCATGACGCGGATGATATCCTCCATGCTCTCCCGGTATTGGGGATCAAGAACCCTTATGTAGAATACACCGTCGAGGCTGAAAAATCCGTCCGGAATATCAAAAACCTCATCCTTATCGTTTATCACCACGACTTCAAGAGTCCTGAAAAAATGATAATAGGCGAGGTATTCCCCCTCGCTAAAGAGCCATCTGACGAGCTTCCTGCAATCGGCCTGCTGCAACAGAGTCATCCAGCGAGAAGCATGGGAGATATCGAGACGGTCCCTTTCCCATATTTCCAGGTCAAGGAGATACTGCCACTGATCCACGGAGGCCAGTTCAAGGAGAACCGGAGAGTCCTCTTCTCCGACTTTTTTGATTACCCAGAAAAAGTCTTCACAGGTAAGCCCCAGGACCATTTCTCGAGGGTCATCCAGATTCATGATTCTATTCAGTATGTCTCTCCCTGGAAAGGCGAAAAGTTCCTTTAAGAGAAGCCGCCTTTCATCGGTCAAAACAGGCATCCCTGATCCAGCCTGGTAGGCTTCGGTAATCTCGAAATTTTTTGCTTGGCTTTCCATAACAGGAATTAGTCACTGATCGTTTTTTTCAGATTCGGGTATGTCTCCGGTTTGTCGCGGAGCATCATCTTGCTCTCGCCGTCTCGCGCGGTCACGTTCTCGTAAACGCCGTCATCTCTCCTGACAAGCTTGGTAAAACCGAGATCACGGAGTTCGCTGTTGGTTTTCGGCGTACTGATATTGGTCCTTGAAATGATCCTTTTTATCGGTCCTCCGCACTCGGTGCAATGGGTCAAAGGCCTGTCGTGAACGGACTGGACAACCTCGAAGACCTCTCCACGGAGACAACCCTTTTTCAAATGCTGGTATTCATAGATAGGCATGATTACTCCTCAGGAAACCAAGTTGAACGACTCAGTGGGGAAGATGGGGACGTCCATAAGAAACTAAGAAATTAATCAAACAGACCAATTTTTTCTTTTTTGGATAGTAGTTCTCCCCGGCCAACAGAATAACCAATGGCAGGTTGTGTAAGACCTAATAATTTTGCCATGCTTGTCATGCTCTCCCCGAGCTCTCTGACACACCAATAACAAAAAAGACTCCTGGCCTCGGATATTGGCTTCTTCCTGCTACCAGAATATCCCGTAAGCAGTCTTCTCATTACCTTTGATATTCCGGGTTCACCGCTTCTGAATAGAAAATGGGCATGGTTGCTCAGTAAAGACCAGGCATAGCAAGATGTGTTACTTTCCGGTAAGATGATGGATAAGCGTTCAATAAAATCATCACGGTCTTTACTATCTCTAAATATCTTTCGACGTTCTATCCCCCGGATCATTATGTGATGTAATACTCCGGGTGCATCTAATCGCGCTAATCTAGGCATAAACGCAATATGAACCCATCATTGAACGCCTGCCAAGTTTCTTAGTTTCTTATGGACGTCCCCCTTACCTTGTACTGTGGTCTGTCACGCCCGTGGCGAATAAGTCGCTGATGATCCCAACATGACAAAGGGCATCACCATCTGGAGGTGCTCAATGAGGCACCAGTGAAACCGAAGATTCAATGAATTTTTGTAGTAAGGACTGTAGATTATCCACCTGCAACAGGGCTTAGTATTTTTACATGATCACCATCGTGAATGAACTGCAATTTGTCGGAACAAAGCATGCCATTAATAGCCAATAAGATCCTTTGTTTTAAAAATTGATCCATATCAACGTCCTTTATGGATCGTCTTAACTGCGGTAGCTTTTTCCCGAGAAGGGATATAAAGTCCTCAACACAAATGATATCTCCGTCGGCCTGAATTTCAAATTCGTCTCTACCCGACATCGACGAAAAAGGGCCGTATAATTTTACGTGTACTTGCATGTCCGGGATATCTGCTTAGATAAATTGATCAATTGCCTGAGCGATATCTTCCATATCCAATTTTTTCAGAGTTTCTTTTAAGGGTACGCCCTCGCCCTTATCCCAGCCAAATGCTTCATAATATTCATCCAGCATGCCTTCAAGGTCTTTGAAGCACTCGCCCTTGGCAGGGCCGTCCTGTAGCGGCTCAAACATGAGCCGGGGAAGTTTATCGTCCTTCCTGCGCAAACCCTCCCGTACGTTGAAGCACCGCTTCATCGTCCAGCTTCTCTCGGCTGCGGTCATCAGATCTTGATTGGTTATGTTGAGACCCGTAAGGGTGCGAAGCATGTCCCCGTATAATTGGGGGGTGAGGCACTCGTCTGCTGCGCCCCAGGAGTGGAAGACACAACACCCCAGGATTTCGGCTATTTCCCCCTGCAGGACCAGGATCCGGTAAGCGATTCCTTTCTGGTGGTCGGTTTCCAGGAACTTGTCCGCAGGAGGCCAGGGCAGACCGAATTCGGTCAATCCCGATTCGAAGTTACCGCTGTCCCAGCAGCTTGCCCAGTTGGGGTGCATATGACAGGCACCTCTTGCCGATACGGCATATTGCAGTCCTAAGATCTTTGACTCCCCTCTTGGCTCGTGGGCAGGAAGTTCCATACCCTTGACATGTAGGGCAATATCCTCAGCTTCGGGGCCGAAATGCTCGGCCGCCGCTCGAACACCATTTGCTAAAATGTCTCCAATACCCTCTCTGTTGGCTATCTTTATTAATGTCTCAACAATGGCGTCGCTGTCGCCCCAGTGGAGCTCTTTTCCATCCAGGTCTTTATTTGAAATAACGCCTTTTTCAAAGCATTCCATGGCAAATGCAATAACAGACCCAGCAGAAATCGTGTCCATTCCCAGATTGTTACATAGATAGTTTGCTTTGATTATGGATTCCAGGTTATCATTAAGACAAAGCGAGCCGAACATGTTTATCGTCTCATATTCAGGTCCTTCCTGTGGTGGCGTAGCAAACCTTCCCTCTCCCACACCGGAATACCTGCCGCATCCCATGGAACATCCATAGCAGGCCCGACGTTTGATAAGATAATTTTCCGTCAACATTTCGCCGGATATACTTTCGGCCTTATCATAGGTACTTTGTTTGAAATATTTCGTCGGCAGACAGCCCCCAGCATTTAAAATATTTACGAGTAACGGCGTTCCGAACTGATTTATACCCTCGAAAGGGTATTTGTTCAACGCCTCCTCTGCCTTAGAAATGGTTTCCATAAAACCTTCAGGGTCTGCAACCTTAATATCAATAGAACCATTTACGGCTATAGCCTTTAAACCCTTTGAACCCAGGATGGCGCCTGCGCTGTGCTTTTGATGAGTGAAAACAGGGCTAAGGAAATGGATACCAAACCAAAAATGCGCTGGATAGCCTCTGCGATGGCGGCCGTGGATCCCACCATAATGGGCATAGCCCCGGTACCTGCTACCCAAAAGGCTCTCAAAAAGGCCGGCATGACCATAGACGATATAGACATTATAGAACTAAACGAGGCATTTGCAGTCCAGGCCCGCTACTGCATTGACCGATTGGGTATGAAATGGGATGATCCGAGAGTGAATAAATGGGGGGGAGCCATTGCCTACGGGCATCCCCTGGCCTCATCAGGCCCCCGTCTTGTGGCCTTTTTGGCCGGGCTTTTTAAGGAATACCCTGATGCCAAATATGGGCTTACGACAATGTGCGTTGGCCGGGGACAGGGTTATTCTGTAATCTGGGAAAATATTCAATAGGAGCATGCCTTTTTGGGAGCGTTTAAACTTTTGTTTCCTTCCACCATGGATAGAAATCAGGCATGTCAGACGATGGTCTCATCGTGAACCTTGGAACCCGCTTTTCTAAGAAGCTCTGGATGCCCTCGTATGCGTCCTTCTGCCGGCCCGCCCAGAAAAAGCAGCGCGAGTCTATAAGATGGGCGGACTGGGGATTGCCAGAGAAGCCCCTTGCTGAGGGCCACCGACACCGCCGAGGTGTTTTCAGCGATTTCTCTTGCAATTGTCATGGCCTTTGGCAGCACCTGATTTGAAGGCACCACGTAGTTGAAAAGCCCGGATGTCGCTTCCTCCTCGGCACGGAATAAGCGCCCCGTATAAACAAACTCTGCTGCCTTTGAGATCCCAACAATGCGGGGCAGAAACCAGGACGAACATGCCTCGAGAACCACGCCTCGCCTCGCAAAGACAAAACCGATCTTGGCGTCCCCGGCTACGACCCGGATATCCATGGCTAAAGTCATTGTGATCCCGACGCCCACCGCATGACCGTTAATCGCCGCGATTACAGGCTTGCGGCATTTGAAGATTGCGAGGGTCGTCTGGCCACCTCCGTCGCGATGCTCGCTGAT
>JAFDHL010000183.1 GCA_019308785.1 Deltaproteobacteria bacterium | reverse complement strand
CATGTGAAATGACATCCATTTCTGCTTATTGCAACGGACTACTGACAACAATCAACGGACATTACCTATTTCCAAACATCTCCCATTTCCATCCTTTTGCCATAGCCAAACAGGTTGTCCATCCATAGGTAAATGCTATCGAATTGGGGAAGATTCCTTACATGCCATCTGACAAAGCTGTGAAACCAGGTGTTTGGTTTGTTGAACACGCAGACCCTGATGCAGTTGGCACAATCACCATTATTTTTAACCCAGAACTTAAAGCATCTTTCAGGATTAATGTACCATTTATAGATCCCGTGGTTATTGGATAGGGTACGCCCCTCAGTAGTGGGTTCGTCGAAGCTGATGGACTGTCCGGGACATGCCTTAGCACACTTTCCGCAAACTTCGCACATCTTCCTGACGCCGATTTCAATGGGTTTATCCGGAACCAGAGGCAAATTTGTGAGCACTTTGCTAATCCGGACCCGGGGGCCGAACCAGGGTGTGATTAAAAGGCCATTACGGCCTATTTCACCGAGGCCGGCATCGATGGCCATGGGGATGCTAAGAGTCGTATCATTACCACAGGGGATGGCCTCGTAGCCTAAATCACGAATAAAGTGAGCCATTGATGAGGCCACATGTGCCATCATTGAGTAGCCCCTGCCGCCTGCTGCAAACTCACCGTAGGCAGGAGCCGTTCTAATCAGGGTATAATCCATCTCATGAACCATTACGACGGCATATTCAAACCCTTCCGGGATATCATCTATGGGAGTATGTTCGACGGTACGGGGATCAAAGCGATGAGAGTAAATCCAGCGTCGATCCAGCCTGCAAATCCCCACCGCTGATGCGCCCATGTATATTGCAGCCTTTTTGATGATCCGGGTCATCTCACCCGGGTCGGAAACATCCCATTTCTGTCCCAATGGGATGCGGTCTTTCTCGGCAATCTTTGATCGGCCCGGAAACCACTCGTAGAGTCCCTCATTACCTACCATGTTTCCGAATCCCCACCAGCGTTCTAAATACCATGAACCCATGGCGAAAGCCCAGTCCAGCATGGTGTAGCCTTCATCATCTTTGAAATTATGCACCCCATAGTGCTTCTTGCCCATCTCCAGTATTTCAGCACTGGACCTTTCGTGATCCCTCGGTCTATTGAACATGGTGTTTCTTTGATCAAATCGCCCGACTTCCCCGGTACCTATTTTCCTATTCCTATTCCCCTTCATGTCCATCGCTCCTAATACTTGGTGATGCAGGTGATGCTCACAAAATTCAGACCGCTTTATGCATCAGCTCATCCAGTAGATCTGTCGCCCTTTCAGCAAAGAAAGGTAAATCAGTTATTTTTTCATTTCAAGTTCAAACTCATTAAATTTTATCATTAATGTGCGAAGTTATCAATATTAAGGCTTGCTTTTTGTAAAGGGTTGTCATAAAATCTTACCAGTAAGATATCCTAACTGTATGGAGGTTTGTCATGGTAGATGTTTCAACAACAAAAATGTCATCAAAAGGGCAAGTCGTTATTCCTGAAAATATAAGGAAACAACTAAACTTAAAGGCTGGGGCTCAATTCGTCGTTGTCGGTGAAAAGGACGTTGTCATCCTTAAGAACATAGCACCACCATCACTTTGGCGCTCTTATTGCTAAGGCCAGAAAAAAAGGAAAACAAGCCGGAATTAAAAAGTCTGATATTAGCGATGCCATTTTAAAAGCTCGAGGAAAAAGGAAATGAGAATTGTCCTTGATACGAATGTGTTCATATCCGGGATATTTTTCAGTGGCCCTCCATCACAAATCCTTAAAGCATGGGGAAACCAAAGCTTTCAAATTGTACTTTCGCAACAAATCCTTGATGAATACCAACGTGTTGCAGAGGATCTATCATCTAAATTCCCGGCGATCGATATATTGCCAATTATTGAACTGGTTATAATTCATGGGCAATTCATCAATACTCATGGTTTTGATATCTCGGTATGCGAAGACCCTGACGACGATAAATTCATTGAATGCGCAATCGCCGGCAAATGCAAAACAATTATCAGCGGTGATAAGCACTTATTAAAACTGACAGGATATCAAGGCATTACTGTTTTGAATCCGCGGGATTTCGTGGACAAATATTTGTAGTACCCAAAAACAAACATTATGAATTTATATGAAGAATTAAGAGAAGCCCTGAGAAAAGAAATACAAAAACACAGTCTCTCAGGACAAAATATAAGTGTAAGATACAAAGCGCTTTCCCCTACAGAGGCAATAGGAAAGCCCGAACACGATGACTACCCGATAATAAAGGGTAAGGAAGTCATGGTAGAAGCTGTTTTTAATGGAGCAAAAGGGCAGGCTTTTACAGACGAGTTTGAAAATGCGGATTATTTTGTTGATGATCTTTTAAAAATCGAGCTGAACTCAAATAAGAGAAGAGCTAGTTTTATATCCGGCCTGAATGCCGTTTTCAGATATCTTAATCTCTGCGATAAAACGATTCACTGCAAGGATACCGAACCAAAGGAATGCGCAAATAATTTGTCCGAGGCTATCGGACCCCGGAATAACGTTTTACTTGTCGGCCATCAGCCGAGATTTCTTGAAATGCTTGCATCACAGTACAATATCAGGGTTGTTGATCTGGATCAGGATAATATCGGATCAGATGTTTTCGGTGTCGTTATAGAACCACCGGAGATGACTCCTGACGCCATAAAATGGTGCGATTTAATATTCGCTACCGGGTCAACCGTTGTAAATGGGACAATTACAAATTTTCTTAACCAAGATAAACCAGCGCTTTTTTATGGCGTTACCATTTCAGCGGCAGCAAACATATTGGATTTAAAAACATATTGTCACTGTGGGCACTAAAAATCATACATGATCTTACAAGTCCACATTATGCCTATCGTGAAAATGGTACCCTTGACATAAACCCCCTTATACGTGTACAATACGTGTATTATCAAGTGAGGTCTTGGTTATGCAAAAAAAGCTTACTGTGACAATAGATGAGGAGGTCTATGAAGGATTACGAGAAGTTATTGGACCGCGAAAAATCAGTCGTTTTATCGAGGACTTAGTCCGGCCTCATGTGACCAAAAAAGATATCTATGCCGCATATAAAGAGATGGCTGCTGATGAAGTCAGAGAATCTGAAGCGCTTGAATGGGCTGAAGCTACATTTGGAGATGTGAATGATGAAGAGAGGTGAAGTGTGGTGGGTAAATTTTGACCCTTCCGTTGGAGGTAAAATCCGCAAAAAACGACCTGCCGTTATTGTTAGTAACAATGCTGCAAATCAGTTCCTTAATAGAGTCCAAGTCTTCCCCCTGACAAGTAGTGTCGGTAAACTTTACCCCAGCGAGACATATATCACCCTTCGAGGGAAGAAGACCAAGGCCATGGCTGATCAACTTACAACTGTGAGCAAAAAGAGGCTTATTAATCAAGCGGAGACAGTTTCCAAAGCTGAGCTGGAGGGGATAGAGAGAGCTATCGCAATCCAACTTGACCTCTAAGGCAGAACATCTGCTTTCACGAGGACGCTCGTGAACTCGCGCCTGTGAAGCAGGCGTTAGCTGAGATTTCCAATTTCAGTCCGGCGCAAACCATTTTCAAGCAAGGAGAAAGAGATATGGGTGATAAAGGAAAAAAAGATAAAGGCAAAAGGGAACAACAAAAAAAGGCCCAGCTTAATCCAAAGGAAAAACGAAAAATGAAAAAAGAAAAGAAGAAATAAATGCCCAGTGCCGTCAGGCGACCTTAAATCAAGCACGGAAGTATGGCCGCCTGGGTTTTTCTCCGCCGGCCCTTACACCACTCCCGATAAAGCGGGATCTTCGACCTGTATGAGTGTTTTGCCGGAGGCGAATATACAGAGCTTATAGGGTAGTAGCCGGATACCTGGGCATCATCTTAGCATTTATACTTATAAACAATTTTAAACAGGAATCTCTATATGCTAATAAGAACAAAACAATTTGCCACTTCAAATTTTGTACAATCGTTGCCATACTATTTAATTCGCGCGTATTCTCTGACATTTCGTCTCAAGGTTGAAAACGAGCATGCCTGGTTGAATTATTATTTAAAAAATGGCGGAACAGTGTTGCTTTGCACCTATCACCAGCATTTTTTTTCTGCTATTCGCTACTTTAAGAAATACCGGGTTTATCGTCCCGGTCTTATGATTAGCAAAAGCCGAGATGGGGAAGTTATTGCCAATGTTGCAGAACGAACCGGCTGGTACCCGGTCAGAGGCTCTTCTTCAAAAGGAGGGGATGAAGGTTTAAAACTGATGATTGAACATTTACAAAAATACAGGCTTGCAGCTCATATAGTCGACGGACCACTTGGTCCGGCAGGCATAATAAAAGCCGGAGCTATTCGATTGGCACACGTCTCAAATGCAGTGATTGTCCCGTTTTACATTGCTGCAGACAGGGCATGGTATTTTAACAGTTGGGACAGGTTTTTACTTCCAAAACCGTTTGCAAAAGTTGTTTTGAAGTTCGGAGATATGATCAAATTTGATGCAGTTGAATCCCAAGACGAATTTGAGCAGCAGAGACAATCTTTGGAAAACACGATGCACCAAGAATCTGCAAGGTTGAAAAGTAGTTTATGAATAAATACAAGAACTTTATATGGGGTGCAGCGATTATTTTTTTCTATGGATGTGCAGCATCAACAACGAACCTTTCCCCCGTCCACCATAAAGATAATCCTCGCATACAGACGTTTAAAGTCCCCTCCCTGGATAATATCAAACTCAAGACTTTCTCTGTGTTTCCAGTTTCACGTTTAAAAACAGAGCCGCTATTGAAAGATGATATAACGGAGATGCAAATGCTGTTTTCGTTACGGAACATCTTTGAGATTCGTGGCTATAGATATGTCGAGGTTACGGAAAAACCTGATATTCTGGCTACGATTGATGGCCATATTCAACACAAAAAAAGCTGTGTGCCTCCGGCAACATTGATTTCACCAAAATGGTTTATTGAAAAAACAGCATTAAAGACTTACGTGCCGGGTAATATGACAAAACAAACTTTCACAGTCCCACACAACACGGTTGGCACATGTTATCCTGTTATTCGGATTGATGCTTTGGATCCCAATACTCTCAAACCACTCTGGGCCGGAATTGGAATAGGAACAGCCAACAATTCAGATTTACGCATATCAAGTCAGACTATTTCTATCTTTCTCTTGGGCGAATTTCCAAAAGGTCCATTGTCATATGTTCATGTCATGGCCCCTTTTGGGTTTGGCTTTTTTGTCTTTACTAACAATGGGAATGATTATTACCCAACTGTTTTTGAATTGATTAAGGATTCTCCTGCTCATAAAGCAGGTATTAAGATGTATGACATGATTTCATCTATTGATGGTATTGCAGTGAGAAACAAGCCTGTATCCGAAATTCTTAAGATGTTCCAAAAAGAATTAGGCAAAAAGAAAGCAGTTACCGTATTTAGGCTTGATAAACAAATCAACTTAGAGATATCTCCGCGATTCCAGTGATGATACTGCCTAAACAAGAGAAAAGTTGAAATTATAATCTCGCGTTTATTGCAAGTCAGGGGCTGATCCTTACTTCACGAAAGGAGATCATTATGAATGGTAAAAAGGTGTCGTTTCGGTCGATAATAGCTGTGTGTATCGCCATTGGATTCCTTGCTGAAGTATCCTCGCCTCTCACGGCAACCGGGCAATCACAACCTGGCCTGCATGCAGTACAAGTAAAAAAAATCGCCGTGATGCCCTTCTTAAAAGCGACCTTTGGTCACACCGCAACCGAAACCTTGGATTCACCAACATCCCGGCTTTACTTTGACTACGAAAACATCTCCAGTAATGCCGACCAGATTCTGTCCCGCCATGTGCAGGAGGCTCTCAGGGACCACCATGGGGCAAGGGTCGTTAGATTACGGGAGGCTATCGAGGTTTATGAACAGATGCCCAAAGACGAGACGCGAGATACGCCCAGAACGCTTGCGCAGAAACTGGGTAACGAATTAAAGGTCAGTCACGTCATGATAGGGACGGTATGGCGCTACAGGGAAAGAATTGGGGGCTCATATGGCGTCGAAAGACCTGCTGCCGTGGCTTTCGCTGTCTATCTGATTGACGTCGCCAATGGAAATTTGTTGTGGAGTGAAAACTTCGAAGAAACCCAGCGTTCCCTTTCTGAAAACATTTTGGCGGCCCCGACATTTTTTCAAAGGCGTGGCAGGTGGCTTTCTGCCATGGAACTAACCGAATACGGGATCGAGGAAATGTTTGCAAGATACCCTTTTTAAGAAAAAACGGGTCGCGTCTGCTCTTGACTCTTAACCAAATCTTGCAAGAGTCAAAACGAGACCCCTTCCAAAGGGCATTACCTTCTTAGCAGTAATTTTTCATCTAAGAGCTTGTCGAATTTTATGTGAATAGAATAATCGTCGAAAGGATGTGACCGAACTCCGATGGCCGTTCCGTTTTTGTCTATTCTCTGTTTGGAACCCTGTACAGGAAGGACAAATTTTATGTTCATTTTTCGACCCAGTAACAGACGAGCGGTATCTTTCTTTGAAATCCTGATAGTATATGACAGCCCGCCAACAGAGATGTCCGAAAGTTCCCCCTTAAAAGCCCTTCCTAACGGCTTTCCGGATGCACCTAAAAGCTGAATCATTCCTTTTCCCGAGACGTTGACCCGTTTTTGACTTCTGCGATCCAGATTTTTTGCCTTCAATAGATCACGAACCCTTTTTAACTTACTACAATAATCATTAAGTCTTGATTCAAGGCCCGGGAATTCATCTCCCCACTTCGATAAGGCATCTTTTTCTAAAAAGTTCAGTTTCACGCGGGAGAGCGTTATCATTGAGGTCGTACAGACTGATTCGACAAAAAATGTATCTTCCCCTGCGATATGACCGGTACCTAAAGTTTTTAACAAGACTTCTCCGCCCCCTTCGCTATACACCAGTTTTAATTGTCCCTGATTGATAAAATAGAGGTTGGAGTTTCGTTCACCCTGTTCAAATATGGTCTCATCAATATCATATGCGGCTTCTTTCATTGCATAATAAAGGGCATTTGCTTCTTCACTTGACAGTGTATCATATAGTTTTGACCATATAACAAGGTGGTCTTGATCTATGGATTCACTTTTTTCTTCTTCAATGATTTCACCGGACCTGACGATCTCGTTTAATGCCATGGAATCAATTTCATAAAGCTTTTCTCTCAACACTTCAGCCTTTGCGAAGTCTTTTTTCTTGGCATATATTACAATCAAGTCAAACAATAATTTAACAGCGCCTTCTTTATTATCCTGTTTGACATACTGATCAACTAATTGCTCCTGCTTGGAAAGATCTACCACAACCATTTCCTCCTTATTTTAATGCATTTGGTTATAAGGATGTGTAGCAAGTGCATCCCCCACCCAACCTTTTACACAACAATAGGACAACAATTTAAGCTCTTGTACAATACTGAATCCGATTCAGAATATATAACGAAAATCCCAGATAATCAATGATTTTTAGGTGGCAACCAAGGTCAGCCGCCAATATGATAGGTTTTTGCATCATCATCTTTGTAAAAGGCTATCCCGGCAATAAATCACAGAAATACAATCCATTCCTCAATACTACTTCACCAATAGATACTCCAATTTTCTTTTTAAAGTTAGGACCGTCAAAAACAAATGAATGAAACTCACCGTTTTCTCCACCTGGATCAACATTTGGCGGAAGGCTGGAAACAAACTCATTGCCAATAAATTTCCCTGCAAAAGATGAGTTCAGATATTTCGGATCAACGCACGTTACAATAGCCTTAAAACCTAAATCAATAAATTCTCTTGTCAGGTTAGCTGTATTCCTTTTCCAGAGGGGAAAAACAGCCTTCATGCCCGCCTGCGAAAGCTTTTTCTCACGATATTTTCTTACATCTTCCAAAAAAATATCGCCGAAAGCCACACAATTGACATTTTCCTTTTGATATCCCATAAGG
>JAFDHL010000182.1 GCA_019308785.1 Deltaproteobacteria bacterium | reverse complement strand
TCCAATGCCGCCTCCACCATGGTCAGCACTTCCTGATCATCATAATGGAAAATGGAAGCTGCCCCGGTGGGGCAGGCCACGGCACAAGATCCGCACCCCTTGCAGAGGGCTTCCTGTACATAGGCAACCGTTTTGCCTCCTTCACGTTCCACAAGAGAAACAGCGCTGTATGGACAGACCTCCACACACTTGCCACAGCCCCGGCAAAAGATTTCATCCACATGGGAAACTGCGCCTTCAACGGTAATATTTTCTTTTGACAACACTACGGAGGCCCTTGAGGCCGCCGCCTTGGCCTGGGAAATACTCTCTTCAATTGGCTTCGGGTAATGGGCCATGCCCGCCAAGAAAATGCCCTCCGTGGCGAACTCAACCGGCCTCAGTTTGGCATGGGCCTCCATGAAAAAACCGTCCTGGTTAAGAGACAGTTTAAACATCTGGGCAAGGAGTGCATTATCACGTGGAATGATGGCAGAAGCCAGTACCACGAGATCAGATTTGATAAGGATATCCCGGTCCAGAATATGATCTTTGACGGTTACGGAGATTCCTTTGTCGTTTTTCTCAAGGTCTGGTTTTTGTTCAAGGCTGTACCGGATAAAGATAACGCCGCTGTTTCTTGCTTCTCTGTAAAGTTCCTCTCGTTGGCCATATGTGCGAATGTCCCTGTAGAGGACATAGATATCCATTTCCGGGTTCATTTCTTTTAGTTTGAGGGCTGATTTGATGGTGTGGGTGCAACAGACTTTGGAACAATAGGGACGCTCAGGTTCTCTTGAGCCTACGCACTGGATAAAAACAGCGGTTTTGGCGCCGGTAACCTTTTTGTCTCCATCTCTTATGGCTGCATCCAGTTCCAGGTGAGTCAGAATCCTGTCATCCTCACCATAAAGGTATTCCGCGGGCTTATGTTCTTCGGCCCCAATGGCCACTATTACTGCGCCATGTTTTAAAGGTATATCCGAACCCTTTTGTGAAAGGATAGTTTCAAAATTTCCTACGAATCCTGTAGCCTCTTTGATAGTGGATTCTGTGTATACATCTATCAAAGAATGATCTCCAACCTTTTTGACCATGTCTTTGATCCGGCCGGAAATTTCATCTCCCTGCCAGGTGTCAAGGAGCTTAAGGGCGTTCCCGCCCAGTTCGTTGGATTGCTCGACCAGATAAGTGTGATAACCCTGATCGGCAAGACCGAGGGCCGCTGTTATACCCGATATGCCGCCCCCGATTACGAGGGCCTTGTTATCCACTGAGATGGTCGGCTGAGGCAAGGGCTTAATCAACTGGGCCCTGGCAACCGCCATTCGCACCAAGTCTTTTGCCTTTTCAGTTGCTTCGTCTTTTTCTTTGGAGTGAACCCACGAACACTGGTTTCGAATATTGGCCATTTCGAACAGATATTTGTTCAGCCCTGCGTCCCTGAGGGTCTCCTGAAACAGCGGTTCATGTGTCATTGGAGTACAGGCCGCAACAACGACCCGGTTCAAATTCTCCTTTTCAATAACCTCTGTCATCTTTTCCTGGGTGTCCTGGGAGCAGGTAAACAGGTTCTCTTCCACATAGGTAACACAGGGCAGGGTGCGGGCATATTCAGCAACCCCGGGCACATCAACTATACCGCCTATATTGGTGCCGCAATTGCAAACAAATACGCCGATGCGGGGCTCTTCAGAACTGACATCCTTTTCCTCAGGGTATGTCCGTTCCTTAACCATGGTGCCCCGGGCAGTTGCAAGATCCGCTTTTGCGCCGCATGCCGCAGCGCTCGCCTCCATTACGGAATAGGGGATGTCCTTGGGTTCCTGAAAGGCGCCGCAAACAAAGATTCCCTTTCGAGATGTCTCAACGGGGTTGAAGACCTCTGTCTGGACAAATTGATCATGATCCAGTTCAATTTCCAGCCGTTTTGCCAGTTCCACAAGGGCCTTGGGGGTTTCCAGGCCAACGGAGAGCACGACCAGATCAAAAGTCTCCTTCTGCATGTTGCCGTTTTCATCAACATACTGGAGGATCAGATCATTGGATCCCGGGGCCTCATCAATGGAGTGCATCCTGGAACGGATGAACCTGACACCTTGCTCTTCCCTGGCCCTTTCATAATACCTTTCGAAATCTTTGCCATAGGTCCTCATATCCATGAAGAAGATGGCCGCATCCAGGTCATGCTCGGCATGCTCCTTGGCGACCACGGCCTCTTTAATAGCATACATGCAACAGACCGAGGAACAGTATGCATGATCACACCTGTTGATATCCCGGGACCCGACACACTGGAGCCAGGCGATTTTTTCGGGTTCCTTCTGATCGGATGGCCTTTGAAGATGTCCCTGGTATGGACCCGTAGCGCTCAGGATGCGCTCAAACTCCATACTGGTTACCACATTCGGGTAGGTGGCATACTGGTAAGTATCGAATTGAGTGGGATCAAATGCCTCAAAACCGGGAGCCAATATCACGGAACCCACGTCGATGGACAGGCTTTCTTCTTGCTGGGCGTGCGTGTCGAGCGTAACAGCCTGGGCCTTACAGGCCTTTACACATTCGTAACATTCACAACACCCCCCACAGTTAAGGCAACGGCCTGCTTCCGCCTTGGCATCCTCTTCATCGGCAAGAAGATTGACCTCATTAAATCCTGAAAGCCTGTCTTCCACCGGCATGGTGGGGGGCTTTAGCCTGTCCTTTATTGGTTCATTATCCGGGATCTCTACCCAGTTGGTCCCTATGGGAGCCTCGTCCTGCCATTCTGTGGGAAGTTTCTCGCCCCGTAAATATTTTGCTATATACATGGCGGCCCTTTTTCCGGCGTCCACCGCTTCAATTACCGTGGCAGGCCCGGTAATCACATCCCCGCCGGCAAAGATACCCGGCTGATTGGTTTGCAATGTCTCGGGATTGACAGTGAGGAGATTCCACTTGGAAACTTCCAGGTCAGATTTTTTCCCCAGGAAATCGAGATCCGGTTCCTGGCCGATGGCCGGGATGATGTGCTCGGCTTCGATGAAAAATTCAGAGCCCTCAATTGGGATAGGTTTTCTTCTGCCCGTTGTATCAGGTTCGGTGAGACGGGTACGGATGCATTCAATGCCGGTCGCCTTGCCGTTTTCACTGGATATGGTTAATGGGGCCACCAGGAAATGGATTTTTATCCCTTCTTTTTCGGCCTCTTCCACCTCCTCCGGTTCTGCCAGCATCTCTTTTCGGGAACGACGATATATGATGTGGGCCTCGTCCGCGCCTAAGCGAAGGGCCACGCGGGCCCCATCAAGTGCTGAATGGCCACCTCCAATAATGACTGCCTTGCCCTTTATTTTCTTGAGATTACCCAGATGAACGTCTCTGAGAAATGAGGTGACGTCGCGAACCCCCTCGGCTTGTTCACCTTGTATCCGAAGATTCAGGCCTTTCCAGGCACCGGATCCTATGAAAATGGCCTTGGCACCATGTTTCTGGAGTTCTTCAATGGTGATATCCTTACCAATGGCCGTGTTGGTATGTATCTCAATACCGTAGCGTTTGAGGTTTTCAATCTCTGTGTCAATTAAAGACCTCGGGAGGCGGTGTTCGGGGATGCCGTAGCGCAGCATGCCGCCGGCTTCGGGCATGGCCTCGTAAATGCTCACCTGATAGCCTTCCAGTGCAAGAAAATATGCGACGGACAGACCTGCAGGTCCCGAGCCGATAACGGCCACTTTTTCTTGTTTCGGGCTTATATCAGGTACGGGAATTTCACTGAGTTTAACATGATCGGCTGCAAACCTTTTGAGTTCCCTTATGGAAATGGCCTCATCCACTTCAAGTCGGCGGCAACTTTTTTCGCAAGGATGGGGGCAGACACGGCCGAGGACCCCGGGAAGCGGTAGATCGCGCATGATGATTTCGATGGCTTCCCTGTACTTACCCTCCTTTATCATCTGCACGTAACCCTGAACATTCAGGTTGGCAGGGCAGGCCATACTGCATGGGGCCGTGTCGAGTTTCTCGATGGCAAACCCGCCTGGAATGGCCTGGGCGTAAGCTTTATAGGTGGCCTTACGGGGCACCAGTTCCATATCATATTCGCTGGGTCTCAGCACAGGGCAGGCCTCTGCACAATCACCACAGGCAGTACATGCATCAGGGTCAATAAAACGCGGGGTCTTACGGAGTGTTACTTGAAAGTTTCCTGTTTCCCCGTCAATTCTTTCTATATTTGAACAGGTATGGAGTTCAATGTTGATGTGCCGGCCGACCTCGACCAGTTTGGGAGAGATGATTCACATGGCACAGTCATTGGTGGGAAAAGTCTTGTCCAGTTGGGACATGACCCCACCAATGGCCGGTGATTTTTCAACCAGATGGACAAAAAATCCGGAATCTGCCAAATCCAGGGCCGCCTGCATGCCGGCGATGCCGCCACCGACAACCATCACGGCACCGTGGACGTTTTGAGGTGTTTTTCCTTTCATTATCTGCTCCTAATCTAATGAAAACCGATCACTAAGCAACTTAATCTGTAAGGTAAAAATGTGAAAAAAGTAACAAGTTGAATCAATACAGAAAATGGCAGTTTTTTGTCAAGAAATATTTCCGAATTTTAATCGCTTGATCGCCCATTTTTTTTGTGATGTAATTAATCTATCTGGTTTGATTTCAAGAGATTATTAGATTAAGGCACGGACAGGCATAACTGACCATGGAAAATATACGGCTGCTTTTGGTTGACGACGAAGATGTTTTCCGGAGGGGTATTTCCAAGGTGCTGGCTAACAGGGGCATTGTCTCACAACAGGCAGGAAACGGGGAAGAGTGCCTATCCATACTCGAGAAAGAAACCATGGATGTGGTGGTCTTGGATGTAAGGATGCCTGGCATGAACGGTATCGAGATCCTTAAACATATAAAGGAAAAATACCCAAAGACCGAGGTTATTCTTCTGACAGGCCATGCGACAATCCAGGATGGCGTTGAAGGTATTAAGGCAGGGGCCTATGATTATCTCAGCAAGCCAATAGAACCGGAACATTTATTGGGCAAGATAATGCAGGCTTACTATAAGATCCAGGGGGAAGAAGAGAGGCGCAGGGAGGCAGAATACAGGTTTCGGGTTCTTTTCCAAAGCGTCATCGATTATGTGACTGCCATCAATAGAAACTACCAGATAATTACGGCCAACAGTCTTTTTGAAAATGAATTTGGTATACCTCCTGATGGTTTTTGCTACAAGGGATGGAAAAACAGGGAAGAGAAATGTGAAGACTGTCTTGTAGAAAAGTCTTTCCGTGATGGACAGGTTCACTGGAATGAAGAGACAGTTGTCATGAAGGACGGCAGGACTGCTGAGATGCTTGTTAAGTCAACTCCAGTGAAGAATGAACAGGGCGAGATTGCTTATGTCCTGGAAACGGCCACGGACATCACTGAAAAGGGTGATTTTCAAGATGAACTAAACTTGGTAGCTGATAACCTGGGAGGCACGATTGCGGAGTATCTAAAGGCCTTGCAGGGATCCGAAGAGAGATATCGAACCATATTTGAGCGCTCCCGCGATGCGATCATCCTCACCGATTATAGTGGCAAGATCTTGGAAATCAACCAGGCAGGAGTTGAGATACTGGGATATGAGAGAAAAGAGGAGCTTTCGGCATTGAGTTCGGCTGCCGACATCTTTGAAAACCGGGACGATCTTTACCGATTTCGGAAAATGATTTCCCAGGAAGGCTTTGTCACGGAGTTCGAGTCCCGCCATGTGGGAAAACGAGGCCGTGTGTTTAACGCCCTGACCACGTCAAGTGTGATTCTGGATGCAACGGGGCAGATTACCGGCTATGTGATCATCATAAGAGATATCACAAAGGCAAAAAAGGCACAGCAACAGATAGAGACGCAAAATATACGGCTTGCCACTTTAAATGCCATTTCCATGACTGTCAGCAGCAGCCTTGATCTGAATGAGGTCCTGGAAAACACTATCGATAAGATGCTTGAGATCATCGGGCCCGACTGTGTCCGGATCTATCTGCTGGACGATAAAAGAGAGATCCTTGATCTGGCGGCTTATAGGGGGTTTTCGCCCGGATTCATTGAAAAAAGCTTTATGAGATCCCGCCGGGTGGGAGACGGTCTTCTGGGAAAAACTGTTCTTACGCGCGAAACGAAAGTTGTGGATAACTTCCGTAGATCAGAAAATCCTTATGTAGATTCCATTATCGAAGAAGGTCTCCAGTCCACCGTCTATATACCTCTTGTCTTAAAAGGGGAGTCAGTGGGAGTGATGTGCGTGTGCAGCCATTCCGAATTTAAGTTTTCAGAGAATTATGTGGAATTCCTTACGGCTATCGGCAACCAGATAGGAATGGCGATGCATAATGCCATGCTGTATGAGAGCGCTAACAGGGCCTATGAGGAACTCAAGGAGGCCCAGGAGCAG
>JAFDHL010000398.1 GCA_019308785.1 Deltaproteobacteria bacterium | reverse complement strand
AAGGAGATAAAACCCTGGAAATCGGGGGTATAAGCTGGGAGGTAATCCATGTCCCGGGTCATTCTGAGGGAAGCATTGCTTTTTATAACCGGTCGGGAAAGATCCTTATTCCTGGTGATGTGGTTTATGCAGATTATGCAATCGGCCGCTTTGACCTTTTCGGGGCCAGTGGTGCCCAGCATAAAGATTCTCTTTATGCATTAGCCGAGCTGGAAGTGGATATCCTGTTGCCAGGCCATAACAGTATTGTGGAGAATGTCCCACCCGGATATATCCTGGAGACTGCAAAGCAGTGGGCGCCATATCTTACTTAGTCAGCTATAACCGCCGGAGGCGATGGCTTGATCGCCTTGAGCTTGCGCAATTTCATTTCTGTATGGAAATTTAAGTGTGCCCTTCGGGTAATTCCCTCAGGCGTTAGGCAGGAGGCCTACCTGTTTCGATACCGATTGAATTTATCAACTTCTACTTTGAGCCAATCGGGCCAGTATTCTTCGTCTATGGGATAGCTTGCGTCAAGTGCCTGGAAAGACCCGTGACCCGCAATTTTTTCAATCCTTTCCTTCGTGTTGTATTTTACCTCGTCGATACCGATCTGTTTAGCCACGGCTTTGTTTATCTCATCGAGTGTTTTATCATAAGGGTTATCATTCTTAAAGGCCCTCTGGACGGCAAGTTCGTGCAAACACTCAATTCCACGGTGCCATTCCTTGAACGAAGGGAAAAACATCATAAGGGTTATCATTCTTAAAGGCCCTCTGGACGGCAAGTTCGTGCAAACACTCAATTCCACGGTGCCATTCCTTGAACGAAGGGAAAAACATTGGTCCATAGGATATCCAGAACTCGATGAATTTTGCGCCTGCGTTATATACCACCCAGATAGAACCACCCTCGCTCACACTCCCCCTTACAATGCTATCATCTCCCATGGCAATATTTTTGCCTTTTAACAAGGAATCAATGCCGCCAAACTTCAGCCCGACCTCCTGAGATCTTGTCTTTCGTGCACCTTCCTGAAATGTCCTGATAGCCTGTGGAAGTTTTATCAGGGCAGGAAACAAATTCTTTTTTAGACCTTCCGCTATCCCTACTGTGACACCCCAGCCTGATTCAGGGTCCAGCCTGATTCAGGGTTGGGGATAACAATATCAGCTCTCGAAATATTGTAATGATCGGTTAATTCTAAGCCCAGTTCTTTTCTTAGCTGGAATATTTCTTTTCCCCTGAACAACGACCCAACATTCCCAAAATAGACACCCTGGAATATATCGGGCATCATAGGTTCTTCTCTTAATCTTTTAGTCTCATATCCGGCGGAAGAACATATGGTCATTTCCGCACCGTCATATTCTTTGTCAGTTAAGCCATTCAATCTCCTGTGCGAACATGATTCTGAACTCGCAACGAAGGTGCCATTAATCGTTGCATGACAGAAAGGCTCAAATGCCTTTGAATCATTTAATGCAATCAAATAAACCTCTTTTCCGTCATGGACTAATGCAGTTAATGCAAAAGTTGCCCTGCCATGAAGTTTATCAATAAGTTTTTCACCGGCCTCAAATCTAATGCCATCCTGTTCTATGTATTTGTGTAGCAATGAGCCAATAATTTCTGTCTTGTTATCGGTTTGCAAATCGTAGTCTGTTTCAAGCTCGGCTTTTAAATCGTCTTCTTTTATGAGATACCCATCCATGGTCAATACGACAACGAATTCAGAATCGGTTCTCGGACGGATTTCTATAGGCTCGGCATTTATTTTTTCAGCTATTTTTCTTTTTGTGTAACCTATATTTCCAATAGCGGCGACAGGTTCCAGATCTTGAAAGGTTTTACTTCGGCGATCCTGCCCAGGCCTTTATGAACATAGATCCCCTTCTGGCTTGCTATGGCCAATCCGGTGCTGGCCTTGCCCCTGTGCTGACAAGCACCTGTTGCCAGGAATGTCTTATTCACTAAATCCTTATCACCCAGGCCATATATACCGACAATTCCGTCCATTCCTGTCCTCTCCTTTAATTTGTTCGGATTCCTTAATTTTGCAATTTTCAGGGCGGGTTAAAATTAGAAGGATTTTTAAGCGCGGATTAATATAAGAAAGTAGTACTTGAGAGTCAAGAGAGAACTCGAGTTAAAGCTAATATGCTGATAATAGATTTGTACCTACAAAAAATATTGCAAACTTACCGAAAATCATCATTATGTGGAAAGTTAGGTCCGTCGCAAAGCAGTAATTAAACTTGCGATATGCGATCGAATGCCTTAACTAATACACTAATATGCAATTTCCATTAAAGCCTTGACAGCCAATTTCCTTTTCGAGGATTAAGGTTCTGCTCAAATGCATGGAATGATATTTGGCTCAATCCGGAAATATTTATGTCGTCTTGTACAAATGACCGGAAGGGAGAGATCATGGATGAGAAGCTTATCAAACAAATGCGAATCGAGGCCAAAGAAATCTTCGTGAGTTCTTTTAAGGCCGTGGATCCTTATCAGGCTGTGAAACGTTTTGTCCGCGTGGAGGATGACAGGCTGACATTAGGGATGGAAGGCCAGCCAAGTATAAAGCTTGATCTGGTAAAATATGATCGGATATCGCTTGTCGGGGGAGGAAAGGCAACAGCGCCCATGGCCAGAGCCATAGAAGAACTGCTCGGGAGTATGATTGGCAAAGGCATGATCAATGTCAAATACGGTTTTACGGAAGAACTTGCTATTACCGAGATTATTGAGGCAGGTCATCCGCTGCCCGATCCAAAAGGTGTGGAAGGGACAAGAAAGATTCTCGATTTTCTGCAAAAGGCCGGTGAGAAAGATTTGATCTTTTCCCTTATTTCGGGAGGCGGTTCCGCGTTGCTTCCCCAGCCGGCAGGAGACATCACTCTTGAAGAAAAGCAGGAACTGACCCGCAGTTTACTGGAATGCGGGGCCAGTATTGACGAAATCAATGCGGTAAGGAAGCACATATCGTCATCCAA
>JAFDHL010000181.1 GCA_019308785.1 Deltaproteobacteria bacterium | reverse complement strand
AACTTTGATTGGCACACATTTTAAGAGATAGGAAGACCTAATGTCAATGCCTGTCGTGTCAAAGTTGGAAGGATAATTTTTAAAAGCTTTGAAGACTTACATTAAAAAAAGATTATTGTCCCTTTGCATATTTTCAATTCAGGGTTAAGTCCTATAAGGTCACGCCTCATGTGAAGGCAGTGGCTAATCATAAACCGCATGTTAGAGATGAAGGAGTAAAAATGGAAATACGGACTGATTATCTGGTAATAGGCAGTGGGATTGCCGGATTGAGCTTTGCCTTGGAGGCGGCCAGGTCAGGCACTGTGGCTATTGTGACCAAGAAGGAGAAGATGGAGGGGTCCACCAACTACGCCCAGGGTGGTATAGCGTCCGTGCTTGATCCGGATGATAGCTTTGAGTTGCATATAAGGGATACTATCGAATCTGGAGATGGCCTTTGCAATGAGGATGTTGTGAAGATGGTTGTCCGGGACGGCCCGGCAAGAGTTCAAGAACTGATATCCATGGGTGTGCATTTCACCCGCCAAACGGATGGCAAAAAGGACTTTGATCTGGGTCGGGAAGGCGGCCATTCGATGCGCCGAATTGTGCATACTAAAGACCTAACTGGTCGAGAAGTAGAGCGCATTCTCCTTGAGCGAGCCGAGGAAAATGAGAATATCCGGATCTATGAAAACCATATGGCCATTGACCTCATAACCAAATCCAAGATGCTGAAGCGAGGCATTTTAACCAGCGAAATTGCACAGACCTGTTGGGGAGCCTATGTCCTTGATGTGAACAACAACAGTGTTATCACCTTTTTGGCCAAGATGACGGTATTGGCAAGTGGTGGCGCCGGCAAGGTTTACAGGTACACGACCAACCCTGATATTGCTACAGGCGATGGTGTCGCGGTCGGTTACCGGGCAGGTGCAAAAGTTGCCAACATGGAATTTGTGCAGTTCCATCCAACATGCCTATATCATCCGTTGGCCAAAAACTTCCTTATTTCCGAGGCGGTCCGGGGCGAAGGGGCTATCCTTATAGACAAAAGCGGAAAGCGATTCATGGAAAAATATCATCCTTTAAAGGATCTGGCGTTAAGGGACGTTGTGGCAAGGTCTATTGACATGGAACTCAAAAAGTCAGGGGATGAATGTGTATATTTGGATATCAGTCATAGAACGCCGGAATTCATTAGAGACAGGTTCCCGTATATCTATGAAACCTGCCTCAGGTTTCAGATCGATATTACTAAGGAGCCCATACCGGTGGTCCCCGCGGCCCATTATATGTGCGGCGGACTATTGACAGACGAAAATGGTCTTACGAATTTGGACAATCTGTACGCCATAGGCGAAGTGGCCTGCACAGGTCTTCACGGTGCAAATCGTCTGGCCAGCAACTCGCTCCTTGAGGCCCTTATTTTTGCAAGACGTGCCGTTGAGAAGTCATCCCGGGACTTGGAGGAGAAAAGGGTTACTCCTTTTCCCAGGGCGCCGGAATGGGACCCTGGTGATGCCACCGACAGTGAGGAACTGGTCGTTGTCTCTCACAACTGGGATGAGATCAGGAGATTTATGTGGAATTATGTGGGGATTGTGAGGACAAATAACCGTTTGGCAAGGGCCAAAAGAAGAGTAAATACTATACAGGAAGAGATCGAAGAGTACTACTGGGATTTTACAGTGACAAGGGATCTGTTAGAACTCCGCAACATTGCCCTGGTCGCTGAACTTATAATCACCTGTGCCTCACTCAGAAAAGAGAGCCGTGGTCTTCATTACAACCTGGATTACACCGCCCAGGACAATAAGTACTGGAAGAGAGACACGGTGATATGGATTTAGGCATCTATTAATAATCCGAATACCGTGATCGGTAAGAGATTTCCGGCGGCGTGTCATGTGGTTTTTCTATCATGGGAAGGTCTAACCAGGTCTTTACAAGAACATAAACCAGGCCGCATACGATAATCGTCAATGCGATATATAAAAGCCCCATGAAGAGAATGTATTCTATATTCCACTGCCATTCAAAACTAAACGGAGTCATTTGCTCTCTCCTCAGATTATCTATTCAGTGACGGGGTTTAATTCTCTTTCTTTCGGAAAGAGAGGCAGGTATCTGTAAGCGGCGGAGAATAGCAGAAACCCGTAACCGATAACCGCCATGGCAATGCCCCATTCCTGCCATGTAGGAAGGTAACCCCAGAACCTGTCAAAGGGCATTACGGGTATAGCGAGAGTTACCACAATAAACACGAAGCGATTCAAAACAATACCCATGCAGGTCATCAGGCATGCAGCGATCAGCCAGCCGTCATGCTGTCGGGCCTTGGGAACCAAAAGGATAATGGCCGGGGCGATTCCGAAAATAATGATTTCACATACCACCAGCCAGACTCCATAAGGCCCTTCCTGGTAAAAGTCTATGAATTTGAGGCCGGCCCTGGGAACCACGCCATAGATCCAGCCCAGGGTGTCGGCGATCTTTAGAACCATATAAAGAGACAGTAAAAAGGCGGATATCTTTGCCAGCAATTGGATTGCATTGTCGGGAACAAGCTTCTTCCGTGACAGTTTTTCGGTAAGTTTCGTACACAATATGGTAAAGCACGGACCTGCTGCGATGGCGGATAGAATAAAGAGGAAAAAGGTCCAGGGCCAGATGAAAAATCCATCTCTGGCCGCGAAAGGCCGGGCGTACAAGACGCCGAACATCCCGCCCAGGGACCCCTGATGGAAAAATGACAGAAACGTGCCGGTAGCCGCAAACACGGCCATTGTTTCATGGAGATTATGGCCAAATATATTAAGCTCCCTGATCTTGCTCAATTGCCTGTTCCCAAGGATAATAGGCACAAACTCGATCGCTAAGACCATCAAATAACATGTAATGCAGAAGGACACCTCAACCAGCATGGAATGGATATTGGCATGCCAGAAAATGAACCACCCTCGAATGGGCTGCCCAATATCGATGCCCAGCATTGCTATGGCGCCAGAATAGCATATGAAACCTATGATCACGGCGGCATTGATAACGTTTTTCAGTTCCTTTTTCCCAATGATGTAGGTCAGGAAACCTGTAAAGAAAGCGCCAGCACCTAAGGCGATCACCGCGAGATCAAATACAATCCACAAGGCAAAAGCAAAGATATTGCTCATATTGGTCTGATTCAGTCCTTTCCAGAGGCAGAGAAAAGCGGATAATCCACCCCAGGCCAAGAGGCCCAGCCATGGTAATGTCCATAGAAAAAATGCCTTTGTGGAACATCTTTTTACGCCTTCCGGTAACAATGGAGAATCCATATTATTTGTCCTCCCGAGAGAGTTGGTTAACTGGTTGAGTAGTAAATTGGTTGAGTTGTTCTATAGCTTTCAAAAAATAGTATTTAGGGTAATCTGGCATACGGTCTTTATACAGGTTCTGCCGCTATATATCCTTTATCACTAACTCAACCACTTAACTTCATTATTTTTTCAAATTCGCCGGGCAGATAATTATCGGCCAACTTCCGCACCCAATCTTTATTAGATAGGTAGTAGACCTTGGGTTTAGTGTTTAGGCGTTCTAAGAGCCTGAATGCATACGGGCTCTTGATCAATTGTGAGACCCTGTGCTTTGGATTATTTAGGTCTCCAAAGGTAATAGCCTGGGCCGGACAGGCCTCGGCACATGCTGTTATGTATTCATCCTCTTCAAGCTCCCTTCGTTCTTCCGCGTAGGCCAGGTTTTTTGCCCGCATTAGCCGATGATGGCAGAATGTGCATTTTTCAACAACGCCCCTCATGCGAGGAGACACTTCGGGAGACAGGTAGCGCTCGAGGCCTTTACCTTTGGGAAAATAGGCATCCCACCAGTTAAAATACCTGGCTTTATAAGGGCACGCGGCCTGGCAGTACCTGCATCCTATGCAGCGGGTATAGACCTGGCTGACAATGCCGGTGTTGTGATCCAGTTTTGTGGCAGTGGCAACACACACCGAAACGCATGATGGTTGGTGATGGCCTCTGCCGTCTTCTTCGCAATGCATGCAAGGCCTGGGGAAATAACAGACTTCAGTATGGGGAAACTCCTTGCCATTGGTAATCTTGAATAGCTCCATCCATGTGATACTACGTTCCTTGTCAGATTCGTCACTCCTGACAGAGACATTGTTTTCTGCAGCACAAGCAATCGTGCATGTCCCGCACCCGGTGCACTTGTCCAGATCGATGATCATTCCATACCTCTTACCGGGAACATGTTTCTCTTTCATGATCTACCTCAATGATGCAATTGCTTCGCAATTGCATGAAGCGCGGTTTCACCGCTTGAAAAAATAAATTGCGTAAAATTTCTTCTTAGTTACGGCGCTAAAGCCACAACGTATTGATCTTTTACGAAAGAAAATAACAGCTCGTTATCTTGGATTTTTACCCCCACCCCGATTTATTTAGCAGATACGAAAAAAATTACTGTAGCTTATAATAATTGCTTGCTTGAAGCTTGTATAAGGATGTTCTGTTTTCAATTTTTAGAGCGGTGAAGCCGCGTTTAATAAAATTGTGCAGCAATTTTATAACTTGATTAATCTAACGGGCGTGTTCCACCAGACAGGAAGGCCGCTTAGGGGATCCTTGCCCGCACATACTATGTCATTAGGGTTGACGCCTTTTCCCTGCAGGAACTCATCATAGGCCGTATGCCCGAATCCTAAGGGCATATATATAATATCGGGCATTGCGCCTTCAGACAGGTTCGCACGCGCCCGGACTTTCCCCTCAGGGGATTTGATGATAGCCCGGTCACCCTGTTTCAGGTTGTAATCGGCCGCAGTTCCGGGATTGATCTCAAAGAAAGATTCATCTCCTCTGAGCTGAGTGTCGAAGAGAGACTTGTTTAAGAAAGGCGGAGTTGGCACCCATCCGCTGGCCAGGTTGATCATTTCATAAGGCATCATCAAAAGAGGATATACCGACCGATCTGCGTCATACTTGGTTGTTTCGTAATGGGGCATGAAGACCTCATCCCCTTTACCGCTGATCGCCATGTCGCATAAGGCCGTATCCAGCGAGCCCTTCTCTGAAAGGGCATTAACCGCAAGCTCGATTTTTGAGCTGAAGAATTCAAATTTGCCGGTGGGGGTCTTAAACAGAACTTCCCGGGTTTTGTAGGTATGCACCGGCCGGTACCACAAACCCGTGGACTTTATTTTTTTCCACATTTCTTCGAAAGATTTATAGTCAGGGTTTAGTTCTCCTCCCTCTTTCTGACGTTGCCACGCAGGGGTGGAACCGTCATGATCTACCAGGCCTCCAGCGGAATCAAAGAGCCCCTTTACCCTCTCTTTCAAGACCTCCTCAAAGCGACTCCAAGGAAATGCAGATCCTATGGATGCACCTATCCGCTTTGCCAGATCTAAGATGACATCCCCGGTGTTCTTTGTATTGTAAATTGGCTCCACCACCGGCTGGGAAAGTCCATATAACGGATACTGTAATCCGGCAGGCCAGATAAAATCTTCCGTTTTTTCAAGATAGGTGTGGTCAGGGAGAATAAGATCCGCCATGTAAGCGGTTTCATCCTGAAAAGGCGAGAAGCTCACAATAAAGGGAATTTTTTTCAAGGCCTTTCTAAAGGAGCCACCGTCAGGTATTGTGTGAACAGGGTTTGCCGAAAAAACAAGGAGAGTATCCACAAGCGATCTGGAACTGTCAATGATAGCCTTTGTAAAATTGTTGATCAGGCTGTGGGTGAAAGGATGCTTCATGCTCCCTGCAAGGTCGAGACGTGGTTTTTCGAGGCCCTGGAGGGCAATTTCGTCCAATTCAACTTCCGGCAACGGATTTAAGGGGAGTGGATCACGTACAAGGACTCCGCCAGGTCTGTTGATGTTTCCCACCAGTGCATTAAGGCTGTTCACTGCCATGAATTCATACAAACTGCCATTTAGCGCCCCTTTTCCTTTTCCACAAATCGCAACAGGGGCCTTTGCCCCGGCAAATTCTTTAGCCAGGGATACGATGTCTCCGGGTGCCAAGCCAGTGATCTGCCCTGCTTTATCGGGGGAATAACTGTCCAGGACCATGGTCTTGAAGCCAATATGATCCTTCCCGTTTGCTGAGCTCCAGTCATTGAAACCAAAGCAATGATCGTTTACAAATCGGGTATCATAAAGGCCTTCCTTAATGATCACATGGCAAAGTCCCAGGGCCAGTGCGGCCTCAGTCCCTGGCTTTGCCGCAACCCACTGGTCGGCCTTGGATGCCGTGTTGGAGAGTCCACTGCCGAAGCTTAATATGTAATCAGCGTTTTCAAGATCACAGGCCATGGGGCCATCAGTTCCCTGCATGAGAAGGCTTGCCATACCGAAAGTGTCTTCAATGGTTGGGATCCTCACATAATTGGGGCTTCCAATGGCCTTGAACAGTCGCTCGATGAGCAAAGACATGGTAGACCTGATGGGATTTCCATCCACTGCGGCAAGGGCCTCGGGCGACCCATTTTTTCGCAGGGTTGAGATGCGGGCGGCCAGGATATTGAGGGCTTCCTCCCACGTAATATCCATGAACTTCCCGGAACCTCTCGGCCCGACCCGTTTCATAGGTCGGGTGAAACGGATACTCTCGTTGTAAAGCAACTGAAGTCCACCCATCCCCAACGGGCAAATGCCGCCGGGGTTTACCGGATAATCGGTACGGCCTTCGATTTTTACGGCCCTTTTATCTACCTTTCGGACCTCTATGCCACAACCCCCCGGACAGAGATTGCATATGGATTTCACGTGGGTAAACTCACCAACAGGCGGGACAGGAACCCAGGGCCAGTTCTGCGTCCATATTGCAATATCGTCCGTGAGTTTCCAGGGAAGCGGGGTCATCTGGATACCTGCTGCTCCACCGACGACAAATTTGATGAAATTCCTTCTGTTTAATTCCATTGTTCCTCCGTCGCAGCTTTTGGCCTATCTGAAATTGTAATAGTTCACATTATTAAAAGACTTTAGACAGGATTAATAAAATTGCGGAGCAATTTTATTTATGACAGACAAAACAGGCGTTGTTTTCTTCGTGACCCTTTTTTGTGTGACATTCGGCGCAGTCGTCCATCTTCATGCGATCCCAGGTATTGAATTTATAGCCTGCGATATTCTTGCCCCAGATATTGATGCTGTATCCAGTTAAAATATTGGCCCGGTATGTGGGCAGGTTTTCGGTTTTGTGATGGTCTCCGTGGCAGGTCCGGCACTCCATCTCACCCATTCGTACATGGGCGATATGGGAGAAATAGACGCAATCCGGTTGCCTGTAATAAGAAAGCCATGGGATCTCTTTTTCGTCGGCCACATATTTTTCCAAAAAATCCTTCTCTTCGAGGGTTTCCCCTAAGGGTGATTCCGGGTCATCGTGGCATTCCGTGCACTTCGCCAGCCTTGGGATACCTACAAAAGACCCATCATCACGAAATTCATGACAATAGAGGCATTGTTCGGTTTCAGTGTCTCCTTCTATACCCCCGACATCGGGGTCGAGATGAAGGACGTGATTAAAATTCATGGGTTGAGGCTGTTTAGAATACAAAGCCATTGGATAAATAAGCCAACCCACAATCAAAGCAGGTATCAAGCCGGCGAGGAGGAAGATCCATCCACTCAATGAAAATGGAGGGACGAACGTGGAATCATTGTTGCCCGGTATGAGACCTTTTAAAAAAGACATCCATCCACCCTTCGAAGACTTTTCGGAGGAATTTGCTGGATTTTTCATTTATTTAAGCCTCTTATGTGTTGATTTGGGGTTGAACAACTCTGGAACCGACAGTTTTGCGTATTTACCTATAAATAAAGGCCCTTCTTGTCAAGAGAAAACACCGGGTTGGCAGGGGGTTGGTGTGAATGAAGATATTCAAACTTGACGGTAGATTTGGGAATATTTTATGAAATCGCTGCGCGATTTCATGTAACGTCCCGCTTCGCGGGACTTTCAAAACAGCGCAGCCGGAATACCCCGTGCTGGGCACGGGGATGAAAGGGTAATTTCTGGGGTTTGGGGTTCCTTTTTTATGCCCCGCCTTGTAGGCGGGGAGGTTCACGTAGTTTTTCACAAGAATGGAAATGCTCAAAATCTCCTCATTCTTTTACGGCGCCTTTTTGCGGCCTTTGCCTGTTTTTTCTTCTTCTGGATGCTCGGTTTATCATAAAACCGCCTTTCCTTGATTTCGGAAAAGAAACCTTCTTTGGTTAGTTTTCTTTTGAGATCCTTTATGGCTTTTTCTATTTGATTGTTCTGGACAATAACTTTCATGTTTAATTTACCTCAATTATTTATATTGCTTGAATAAAAAAAGCACCTCACTTGATATAATGAGATGCTTTTCCTAACCTTCGAAAACAGGGATATCCCCTGAAGCGCTCGCATATTCGTCAGTTACCGTGGGAGCATTTTTTGTATCCTCTCTAACATATTGAAGGTTTGGAAGCACTCATAGCGTTTGTAGGGGGAGGCCGGCTCTGTTGGTCCGAAAGGTCCTTTACATATGAACAAATACGGATAACTGCCGGTCAATTTAAATCACCCCCTTCTCGGTTTGGTTTTTGTGATCCCGGTGCCTGCAAGTCGTTTTGCATCAGGTTTTATTTACGGGATCTTCTAATGAAATATAAGTAATTAAATATATTCTTATAAAATTTTTTGTCAATTCTTTTTTTCTCGAACCTCACACTCTTTTCCGGAGCCGGAGTTTTGAAATTGCCTCAATATGGTAAGTGTGGGGAAACATGTCAACAGGTTGTATTTCAACCAATTGATAATCCCGGATCATCTGCCCTATATCCCTTGCCATTGTGGCAGGGTTACAGGAGATGTAAATGATTTTTTCCGGGGATAATGACAGTACCTGAGCCAGTACAGTCTTATGCATTCCCGCTCGTGGCGGGTCAATTATCAGCACATCAGGTTTGGAGGCTGTTATAGCGGACAATTTTTCCCGAATATCTCCACAGAGAAAATGGCAGTTACTGATCCCGTTTTCCTTGCAATTCCTCCGGGCATCCTGGACTGCACTCCGGCTCATTTCTATGCCGGTGACGGCCCGGACACTGTTTGCCAGGAAAATAGGGATAGTGCCGGTTCCGCTGTACAGGTCAAGGACTGTCTCATTTCCGGCAAGTTCAGCATAATCCACAACCTTCTCATATAATTTTTCGGCGGCCCGGGAGTTTGTCTGGAAAAAAGAGTTTGTGGATATCTGGAAAGTGAATGGCCCGATTCTGTCATTGATCCAGCCGTCGCCAGTGAGAACGACCTCACGCTCCCCAACGGCAATGGAAGCCTTTCTCCTGTTGATATTGTTCACCACGGTTTTGATTTGTTTAATTCGGCGGGATATATTGTCAGCTATTGGCTCGATAATTTCCGGCCTTTCTTCTGAAGTAACCAGGTTCACCATCCATTCATCAAAGGCATTGGAATAACGAATTGTTAAAAATCTCCAAAAGCCCTCATGGGTTTTCAGGCCATATACCGGTATCCTCGAGTCCTTTACATGTCCTTTTACCTCCCTGAGAATCTGGTTGCCCATTTCAGCCTGGAGCAGGCAGGCATCGACATCAATGACTTTGTGATAGGTTCCGGGTACGTGAAGACCCAGCGCAAAACCACCTTCAGGTTCGCGCCTGTGCAATTCATTGGGAAGAAACCAGCGGCGGTCGGAAAAGGAAAACTCCATCTTGTTTCGGTATGCGAAACGTTTTTCAGAAGGAACCACATCATGAACAAGGACATCCACAAGAGAACCGATGCGGGCCATGGATTCCCGGATATGTTCCATTTTATATTCCAACTGACGTTCGTAGACGACATGCTGCCACTGACATCCGCCGCAATATCCGTTATAAGGACATGGGGCGTCTATTCTATCGGGGGAGGGATCTACTAATTCAATAATTTCAGCCTCAGCATAGCCCTTCCTCTTCCTGAATACCCGCGCAGTTACTGTATCCCCCGGTATGCCTCCCCTTACAAATATGACCAGCCCGTCCACACGGGCTACACCCTGCCCGCCATAGGCTATCTTATTAATCCTGAGTTCGACAATATCCCCTTTACGCACTTTTATCATTTTGTTACAATATCATCACTTTTAATGGGTGACAAGTGGGATAGCGTGCGATCGCTTACTATTAACGGGCCAACAAAACAGGCGAAACTCCGGTGTGCCGCTGTCATTCCCGCCCGTCCCCCGCAATGCTATGGAGGGTGGACGAAAGCGGGAATCCAGGAAATACGGCACGTTATAGATTCCGGCTCTCCGCTTCGTGCAGCCTGTCCCGGTGGAAACCGGGGGCCGGAATGACGTATTTAATTGCCGGGTTAATATTGATGGATAAGTGTAAAAAAACTTAACAGTTGATAAATAATTTAACAGAAATATCCTTTGTGAAAGAGTTTCTGTAAGTGGCCGAAACACCGCTTCTTTTTTATTAACAGGGTCTTAGCTGAAAAAGGCGTTTTGGTGCAGATCTTGCAAAAAAAAGAAGCGAATAGTTATTTCTTGGAGTGAATGATGAGAAAAGGTAGCGCAGTTAAGGAAAAGGGTTCAGGTTTTACATTAGTAGAATTGATGGTGGTTATCGGAATCATCGGCATTTTAGCTGGTATTGTGACTCCAAATCTCATTGGGTGGCTGCCCAATTACAGATTGAGGAGCGCGGCAAGAGATATTTATTCCAATTTCCAGAGAGCCAAGCTAACGGCCATTAAAAGACATACAAATTGTACCATTACATTTAATCAACTGGTTGGTGCTACAAACTATGATTATGTTGTGTTTATAGATAAAGATAACGACATGGAATATGATGCCGGCGAACAGATCATCGCAAGATCATCGCAAAGATACTCCTGGCAGGTTACAGGAGCGTGAGTTTTAACGGTATTACCTTTGGGGCTAATGGTCAGGGGTATCCAGCTGTTGCATTTCGTACTAATGGACTGCCCAAATTTGGTGGCGGCGGGTTTGGCGGAACAGTGAATCTCATTAACACGAGAAACAGGACAACAAGTGTCGTTGTATCCTTAGCAGGTAATATACGGATTAATTAGCATCTCTTTGTTGGAGGGTGAAGACATATGCAGGATAACCGTAATGGTTTTACCTTGATCGAGCTTATGATAGCCATGGCCATATCGCTAATTGTTATGGCCGGCATCTATTCCGCCTATCAGTCCCAGCAAAAATCGCATGATATCCAGATACAGGTTGCTGCCATGCAGCAGAATCTCCGGGCAGCCATGTTTTACATGGAAAGGGAGATCAGGATGGCAGGGTGCGATCCGAAGGGCAATGCCGCTCCTGCTGCGGCAATCATTACTGCCCAGCCCGGCACAATCGAATTCAGATCAGATATAAGGGGAGATGCTGATGGAAGTGAACCGGATGGGGACACAAAAGACGATAATGAATACATTGAGTATCGTATTTATGGGGGCGATAAACTTGGAAGGGATGATAAAAATGACGCGATACCTATTCAGGCCATAGCCCTAAACATCGACGTCCTTGATTTTTTTTATCTGGATCGAAATGGGAATGAGACAGCCGTCCTTGCCAATATCAGGGCTGTAGAGGTAACCGTTGTGGCCAGGGCGGCCAGGCCAGAGAGAGGATATATAAACAACAAGGTATACAAAAACAAGCAGGGGCTACCTGTTTTGGACTTGTCTATCAACCCTGACAACTACCGCCGCAAGATTTTGACCATGCATATCGACTGCAGGAACTTAGGGATTTAGGAAAAAGGAATGATGAGATCAGAGCAGGAGTTTATAATGGAAAGAGAGAAAGGGTTTACCCTTATGGAAGTGATCATTGCCATGGCCATCCTGAGCGTGGGCCTCCTTGCCATCGGTTACATGCAGATCACGGCCATTGACACCAACTCAACAGGGAATCGTATTACAGAAGGAACCACCCTGGCCCAGGATAAGCTGGAGGAGCTTATTACCTACAGGATGACCCATGATGACCTGAGAGAATCGGAAAATCCGCATAAAGATGAAACCCATCCTGGCTACACCATAGTATGGTATGTATACGATAACCCAACCAACCCTGCCGACGGCAAGCAGATCACAAATGCCAAGCAGATAGTCATGACATGCCAATGGTTAGACAGGGGCAGACAGAAACAGACTGAGCTCAGGTGTATCAAGCCTGATTTATAACAAATTTGTAACTGCTCAGGTGTATAGACTGAAGACTGAAGGTAGAAGGGAACAGATCATGCGTGATCACACAAAACTTCGTGCATTTGAGTTGGCTGACGATTTAGCAGTATTGGTTTATCGTGTGACCGCAAGGTTTCCGAGAGAAGAGTTGTATGGTTTGATTTCTCAAATGCGGCGGGCAGCGATTTCGATTCCTTCTAACATCGTTGAAGGATGCGCACGTGACAGTCAAGCCGATTACCTTCGTTTTCTCTACATAGCCTTCGGGTCATTGAGGGAACTGCATTATCAACTAAGTTTATCGAAGCGTTTGGGCTTCTTGTCCAACGAGGATTCATCTCTGATT
>JAFDHL010000180.1 GCA_019308785.1 Deltaproteobacteria bacterium | reverse complement strand
A
This sequence comes from Deltaproteobacteria bacterium, assembly GCA_019308785.1. Lineage (GTDB taxonomy): Bacteria > Desulfobacterota > DSM-4660 > Desulfatiglandales > Desulfatiglandaceae > JAFDHL01. The sequence goes on along the minus strand of JAFDHL010000180.1, from coordinate 8,192 downwards.
AACTTACTCAATTCTTGACCTTCAAGAAAAATAATGTTATTATATTTAATTAGTAACTCAGGTTATTTAGGCTGAAGGCTGAAGACTATTAGTAAATGGCTGAACGTGGTACAAATGGGGCTCCTATTATTGTATTACTGTAACTGTTTTATCCCTGAAAAGAACTCTTTCGGTTCTCTTTCCCCTTCAGTCTTCAGTCTAAACACCTTCAGCCTGACTACGTGAGTAGTCACTTTAATTAATACTAAAATATTTATGGCCACTAACATTTGACCCACCAGATTTCTGGAGAGCGTAATGAAATGCCCAAAATGCGGTTATGTAAGTTATGATTATAACGATGTCTGCCCGAGATGTAACAAGGGTATTGCCCCTGAAAGGGACAAAATGCAGCTTCCCTCCTATAAGCCTGATCCGCCTTCTCTGCTCGGTACCCTGACCGGAAAAGTCAAGAAGCCTGATGAGGTTGATCTGATGGAAGCACCTGGGACCGCCGCACTTCTGGACCAAGAGTTAGATTTCGCTACTGAAGACCTTGATTTCGAGGCTGAAGATGTGCAGGCAACCGAAACTCCGGAGCCATCATTTGATGATACCTTTAGCCTTGAATTGGCACCTGAGGAAGTGAGTCAAGAATCGCCAGAAACATTCGAATTTTCAGAATCGGCCGAAGAGATCGAAGAGGTGGAATTGTCCGCAATTGAAAGTGATGAAGACCTGTCAATAGATATTGAGGAACTCACCATCAAGGATTCAGAACCCGGACCATCAGCCGAACCGTCAATAGAGGATGAAATCATCCTTGAGTCAGATCTCGCCGCCGCAACTTCTGCGTCGGAATCTCCTGTACTGGGTGAAGAAACAGATTCATTAGACCTTGACGATCTTATAGACGGTGAGCCGGAGATTACAATCGAGGAGCAGGAGGCCGAAGTACCCATTGAGTTGGATGAAACGGTTTCCTTGGGTCTTGAGGATCAATCACCTGATGTGACGGAGATTGCTCTCGAGGAGCAGGAGCCTGAAGCGCCCTTTGATTTGGACAAAACAATTTCCTTAAATCTTGAAGACCTACCAAAAGGTGAACCGGAAATTTCACTGGAGGAACAACCGGAACCCGAGGAAGGAAAAGAAGAGGCGCTTTTTTCCCTTGACGATCTCAAAGATGAGGAACCCGATAGTATGGAGGTAAGTTCAGAAATATCGGCTGACGAACTTGTATTTGATCAGGAAATTGATTTGGCCCTTGATGAAGACACCTTATCCATAGAAGAGATTCCCACATCTGCCGAAACCTCAGAGAATGGTGAAGATCTTTCTATCGACCTGGATTCTTTGGATCTCGACCTTGAGCTGGAAGAACCTGACGATAAATAGCCTAATATTGCGTTTCATGAAAACCTTTACAAAGTCGAAGCAATCTCAACAAAGCGAGAAATCTTAATTGCAACAATGCGTTTAAAGATCTCTCCCGGAGCCTGCACTGAGCTTAAACAGTCAGATTCCTCGCGGAGTTTATCCCCGCCTTAAGGGGCGGGGGCTCGGAATGACAAAAGCGAAGTGGTCGAGATGACAACTTAATTACGGGACAGTACACTAGTTTGATCTTGACCTCACTTGAGGTGCAAACTATAATTTTACGCAATGTAATGCCGAGATAGCTCAGTCGGTAGAGCAGGGGACTGAAAATCCCGGGACTGAAAATCCCCGTGTCCGCAGTTCAATTCTGCGTCTCGGCACCAGACAAATTACAATAAGAAAAAGAGGTTAGTGCCGCCCTCGGCGGCATCAACCTCTTTTTCTTTTAAATCAGTGTTGGTTGCATATGGTTGAGAATTATAATAAATTAGGGAAGTTATGTTAGACAAAAAAGACTAAGTTGTGATAATATAAAGTTTTTCCAGGGCCAAGTCTGATAACCTCGTAAAAAGTCGCTGTGCGCCTTTTTACTCGGCGGGGAAGGGCTTCCTCTCCCCCGCCATTTGAAGTAAATTCAATCCCGCGTACCGCGGGACCACCCTCACCCTCCCGCTGTGCGGGATTGACGGACTTTTTACGAGTCCGTCAAATCTCAGTCTGATAAAAAAAGGGCGATGAAACATGTTATAGTGTGAAGAAGTTGAATACATGGATCAGGCTTCATAAAAGCATGATCAGGAGGAAAACCAATGACAAAAAATATTCTCATTGTTGATGACGAGAAAGACATGCTCGTGTCCCTTAAGGAAGGATTCGAAACTTATGGCGAGATCTTCTCTGTATTGCTGGCAGAAGACGGGGAAAAGGCCGTGGATAAGCTAAAGGAAAACGTCATTTCCCTTGTAGTCACTGACCTGAGAATGCCCCGAATGGACGGATTTTCCCTCCTGGTCCACATAATGACCCATTATCCGGACATACCCGTAATAATAATGACTGCTTACAGCAGACCTGTCATGGAGCGGATGGCCATGAAAATCGGGGCTGTGGAATACATTGAGAAACCCTTCAGGATGGATGATCTGGCTCAAAAAATCATTTCTACCCTGGAGAAGGAATCGGATGGGGGCATATTTACCAGTGTCTCATCTGGCATGTTCACCCAGTTAATTGAGATGGAGCAGAAAACATGTACCGTCAGATTGGTCAACAGGTCATCAGACCAACGCGGCGTGCTTTTTTTCCGGGAGGGCGAGCTACTCGATGCAAGAGTCAATAATGTCCAGGGTGAACCAGCCGCCCTTGAGATATTGACATGGGATGATGTTGTTCTTTCTATTCAGGATAAGTGCTCCCAGAAGGAAAAGAAAATCGAGGCCGACTTTCAGGATATCCTCATTGAGGCGATGAGGCTGAGAAATAAAACGGGCCAAACCCAAAATGCGGCAATGGCACAGCAGAAAGACCAATGAATTGACTTTCCCACTCAACTCATAGGTCATAGTAATCCCTGTACCACGCAACAAACTTTCTGATACCTTCTCTAATCGGGGTTTTGGGATCAAATCCCAGCAGTTTTCTCGATTTCGTGATATCCGCAGCGGTATCAGCCACATCTCCTGGCTGCATCGGCATCAGCTTTTTCTCGGCTTCCTGGCCTAACTCTTCTTCTAAAGTACTGATAAACTCCAACAGCCCTACCGAATTCGAATTGCCAAGATTAAATATTTCATAAGGTGCCGGTCTTTCAAGTGCTGCGATAGTACCGTCAACAATATCGTCAATATACGTGAAATCCCTTCTCATGCGACCGTGGTTAAAAACGTTTATCGGCCTTTTCTTTAAAATAGCATCGGTAAAAATAAAAAGAGCCATGTCCGGTCGGCCCCATGGACCATAGACCGTAAAGTATCTGAGCCCTGTGCAGGGTATTTGGTATATATGGCTGTAAGCGTGGGCAATCAATTCGTTTGCCCTTTTAGTAGCGCCATAGAGTGAGATCGGCGTGTCAACCCGATCTTCCACACTGAAAGGAATCTTTTTATTAGTCCCGTAAACGGATGAAGAAGAAGCGTACACAAAATTCGTGATCCCGTATTTTCGCGCCAGCTCCAGAAGATTCAAAAAGCCCTCCAGATTGCTCTTTTGATAGGAAAAGGGATCTATCAGGGAATACCGGACCCCTGCCTGAGCAGCCAGATTACAAATTAAATCCACCCTGTGCTGTTTAAAAATCTTTTCGAGGGCCTTAAAATTTTGAATCTCCTCTTTATAGAACACAAAATTCTTGAGGGATTTCAGAATATCGAGCCTGCTCCTCTTAAGGGAGACATCATAATAATTGTTCAGGTTATCAACACCAATAACGCTCTCTCCCATGTCGAGCAACGTTTTTGATAGATGAAAACCAATGAAGCCTGCTGCGCCTGTCACCATTATAATTTGATTCTTCCCTGCCATGAACAAGTTTCCTTTTTCACTTAAATAATACCAATGTTATCAGTGTTATTCCATACCAGAAAAATAGATCAAAGGCCACAGCTTTTTCCCTCAATAGAAGGTTGTCTGGGGTTCGACAAGTCCCTTTGGCGGGATAGAATTTGTGATGCAGCTTTTGAAAAGAGACCCCCATGGCCCTAATAAGTGCAAAGACTTTCTATAGTTGAAGCAAACCAAATAGACCTTTTGGGGCAAGATACTAACGAGTGCCGGACAAAAAAAAAGATTGTATTCAGAAATAGAACTTCATGCTTTCCGAATACAATCTTTGGATCAGACTGTTCTGGCGTGATCAATTCCCGCCATGCATTTTAGCTAATATGGACAGGACTCTGTTACATCATTCCGCCCATACCGCCCATACCGCCCATGCCGCCTCCGGGAGGCATTCCTGGCATATCTTCTTTCTTCTCCGGTTTCTCTGCAACCATTGCCTCGGTGGTCAGGAGCAGTGATGCAACAGACGCTGCATTCTGCAATGCAAATCGAGTGACCTTTGTGGGATCAAGAATCCCCGCCTTCAGAAGGTCTTCATATTCGCATGTTTCCGCATTAAAGCCAAAGGCGCCTTTCCCCTCCTTGACCTTTTCTACTACAACCGAACCCTCGACTCCGGCATTGTTTGCGATCTGGCGAACCGGTTCCTCTAAGGCCCTCATCACAATATTAACGCCGGACTGTTCTTCGCCCTCTAATTTCAACTTCGCTAACGAAGGGATCACACGAACAGTGGCAACCCCGCCACCAGGTACAATACCCTCTTCCACGGCTGCCCTTGTGGCATTCAGGGCATCTTCCACCCTGGCCTTCTTTTCCTTCATTTCAATCTCTGTGGCCGCACCCACGTTGATCACAGCTACTCCGCCGATTAATTTGGCCAGTCTTTCCTGGAGCTTCTCGCGGTCATAATCAGAGGTGGTTTCATCGATCTGTGCCCGGATCTGTTTGACCCTGCCTTCCAGGTCTGAGCGTTTTCCGCCGCCATCAACGATTGTTGTGTTATCCTTATCAATATTGATGGTCTTGGCAGACCCGAGGTCGTTCAAGGTAACGTTTTCCAGTTTTAGGCCCAGATCCTCTGAGATCACCCGTCCCCCGCTGAGAATGCCAATATCTTCCAACATGGCCTTTCTCCGGTCGCCAAATCCGGGCGCCTTTACAGCAGCAACCTGCAGGGTCCCTCTTAACCTGTTAACCACTAACGTGGCGAGGGCCTCTCCTTCCACGTCTTCCGCAACAATCAGGAGCGGTTTTCCCATCTTGGCAATCTGTTCCAGAATAGGAACCAGATCCTTCATGGAACTGATCTTCTTCTCGTGAAGAAGAATATAGGGCTCGTTTAGCACGGATATCATCTTTTCAGCATCAGTGACAAAATAAGGGGAAAGATACCCACGGTCGAACTGCATCCCTTCCACCACTTCCAGGGTAGTGTCCATGCTCTTGGCTTCTTCGACTGTAATGACGCCCTCTTTACCAACCTTGTTCATGGCCTCGGCAATAATATTCCCGATTGTTGTGTCATTGTTTGCCGATATGGTTCCCACCTGTGCGATTTCATCCTGGTCCTTGGTTGGCTTGGAAATCTTTTTAAGCTCCTCCACCGCGAGATCCACGGCCTTTTCAATCCCTCTCTTGAGGGCCATAGGGTTGACGCCAGCCGCTACCAGCTTGGAACCCTCTCTGTAAATCGCCTGGGCAAGAAGCGTCGCAGTAGTAGTACCATCTCCCGCCACATCAGATGTCTTTGATGCCACTTCCTTTACCATCTGTGCGCCCATATTCTCGAATTTGTCTTCCAGTTCAATCTCCTTGGCAACAGTGACACCATCTTTGGTGATATTCGGCGCACCAAAAGATTTGTCCAGGATGACATTCCTGCCCTTCGGTCCAAGTGTAACTTTTACGGCGTTGGCAAGGGTGTCAATCCCTCTCAGGATTAATTCCCTGGCCTTCACATCGTATTTAATCTCTTTCGCCATACTAAAAGTCCTCCTTAAATTTTTCTATTATGCCAAATCGAACAGCGTCGAATAACTTTACTCTATAACCGCAACGATATCATCTTCTCTCATGATGAGATTTTCCTCACCGTCAATCTGGATTTCTGTTCCCGCATACTTTCCAAACAGGATACGGTCACCTTTCTTGACCTCGAGAGGAAGTTTTTTGCCATCTTCCGTCACCTTCCCTTTACCCACGGCAACAATTTTACCTTCGATCGGTTTCTCTTTTGCTGTATCGGGAATTATTATGCCACCCTTTGTTACTTCTTCCTCCTCCACTCTTTTCACGATTACACGGTCATGCAATGGTCTCACTTTCATCTTGAATATCTCCTCCCAAATATAGATAGTTTATAGTTAAATCTTACAACTTTTCCCCACTTCCCGGATTTTTAGTGGCTCTCGCGGGAAAAACCTTCGATATGACTTAACACAAAAAACTTAATAACAAGCTTGTAAATGTCAAGGGGTACAACAAAAAAAATGCCTGAAAACATTCAGGATGTCTATACGCTTAACAAACCCCGGCCGAAAACAGCTCGTAATGAACTACCCCGCAGCCCCGCTTAGGCGGGATCCTCCAGAGGCGCCTATGAGAAAGTAAGTCAAGAAAAAACACTCCTCCATTAGAAAAAAACATATTTTTTTCTTGCTTACGGTCTCCGGACGCTACCTACCTCGAATCATGTTTTGAAACCTCATTTTCTTCATCTTAACGGATTTTGCTTTATCTAGTGACTATTAAGAGCAGGTGTTATCAGTATCCCTTATGCGCCTATCTGAGCTCTCTATCTCTGACCACTAATCATTTAGCCAGGAATGGGCTATGATAAATTCTAGGAATAGAGGGGGGGCTAATCGGACAATTGAACTACTATCCTCTAAAACGGATGTATTACCGCCTCTGTTGAGTTCTCTCCCCTCACCTATAAAACCGTTGTCCATTTTTAATGAGGTTCACTTTTGAACACGATCCTTATAGGCCTGATATATTTTACTTAATGACTTTTACATGATCTCTCATATAGGGTTGATATTTCTTGCCGCTCTTAAAAACCCCTAAGCTTATGATCGCTAATCTACGACAGGCCTTATGCCTTGCCATATATTCAGGGTAGCCCTTCTCTTTGATTAAATACTCATAATAATCGTTTATCGGATTGTTACCGCCAATGGCTGCCAGGACACCTGACTTGTAAACACCCTTTAATTGCCTACAGTAACGGGGATTCTTTCTGCCGTAGCTCCTCCCTCCACTTATCTTCTCCAGCTTTATCAGCCCCGCGTAACTTAAATAATGCCCCTTATCGGCAAATCGATAAGGACTTACAACACGAGCAACAATCTTTACCGCATGGATAAAACCAATACCTGGAAGACTCTTTTGATGCCTTATCTCATGGTACTTTCGGGCAAAACTCTTAAATTCCTTCTCATATCCTTCCTTCTCTTTCTCATAAGCTTCAATCTGCCTATCCAAGCATTCCAGCACAAATTGTTCGCCTCGGGATTCTAACTTGCTGTCAGTTTTTTCGTCACCCCTTTTCCCACAAGCCCTGAACAATGCATAGCGTTGATTCTTTAACCGGACTCCTGCTTTGACCAGATCTTCATAGCCACTAACAAACCGGCGGAGATACAAAAACTTGTCTGTAGAATGATAGACTTCTTTAATGAGCCCGGCCTTCAAAAGATGCACCAATTTAGAAGCATCGATTTTATCTGTTTTTGGCCCATCATTTAGGAGCTTATTTCTATAGGGATCGCAGATTACCATCCTGTCCACATAATCCCTCAACTCTGTATATAACCATTGGGATGTGGTTGTCTCTTCAACCACTAATATTTTTGAGCCCTTGAGCTTTTTTAAATAGACCTTCATTTCTACAATATCTGACGGCACATCGATTAGAGTGATTTTATTGGATTTTTTCGTCATGCGGCCAATGGCCATGTTTTCAATGGACCAATCTATTGCAATATAGTGATTATAAATGGTATCCTTTCTTTGTGTTATTTTTATAGCTGCAAAATAACTTAACACGAATGAGGCTATGCCTCAAAGGAGATCTACTTTCTCATTTTATCGGATAAATCTCCGTTACGCTCCGATCCATCCTCCGTAGTCCCGCTTGAGCGGGACGGAGGACGGACAAGCTACGGGGTATCGCGCATCTGATTTTCACAATCTAAACGAAGTAAGCTTCGGGGAATTTAACCCAATAACTCACGAAAATCTGTGAAATCTGCGTAATCTGTGGATTAAAA
>JAFDHL010000179.1 GCA_019308785.1 Deltaproteobacteria bacterium | reverse complement strand
CATCCGGCAATTATACTTCCGGATAATGTCCGTAACCTCTTTAATAGAACCGGGGCGATCCTCCAACTCAAATGCCAACTGGACCCCTGGTTTATTTACACCGGTAAACGAGACCAATACCCGGAAAATATCGGTCTGCGTTATAACGCCCACCAGCGCTCCTTCATTGTCCACTACAGGAGCACCTGATAATTTCTTATCCAGCAAAACACTGGCCGCTTTGTCAATGGGGTAATCGAGCGGGATTGTTACCGGGTTTTTGATCATGATATCGCTTATTTGGATATTGGAAATCATGTCATAGAGCTCAGTAATATGTTCCAACCTTGTGACTTCTGAGGGGGCGGCCCTTTTAATGTCTTTATCCGTAATCAAACCCACCAGCTTTCCATCTTCCACAACCGGGAGCTGTCTAATTCTGTTTTTTTTCAAAAGCTCATCTGCTTCTTTTATGTAAGCCTTCACATCAATGGTAATAGCGGGTTTACTCATCCAGTATTTAACTAACATATTTTTCTACCTCCTTTAAACCATGTTTCTCCACAGAAAGCCCTGACATTTTTTCCCTCAAAAAAAGTGGAATTGTCAACTCTCTTTTGCAGGGCTATATTATGTACAAATCTCTTAAGGAAGACCAGGTTTTTTAGCTTCCTTCCTCCGGGTCTTGCATCTGATGCTGTTCCATTCATAAGCTATTAGGAGTAAGAACAGTGCCAGGAATAAAAAGGGAGGTTATCAAGGATGCATCATAGACATCAAAATTTCTTTGATGTTTGAGAATAAAGTTTTTATAATACCCAAACAAGTGGTAAATACCATAGGTTACGGAGGTTCAATAACCACATGTCTTTTCTCTTTATTGGCTCCACAGGAGACCGGGCAGGTCACAGCCTTATAGCCTGGGCCATAGCCCAAAGGCTTGTAGAAAAAGGCCTCAACGTGGGGTTCCTAAAGCCCTTCGGAACAAATCCTATTCATATAGAGGACCTCTGGACCGACCCTGACGCATTTCTGTTTAGGGAGGTATTAAATCTTCGTGAACCCTTTGACCGAATCTGCCCCTATCTTGTTTCGGAAGAGGCCTGGAGACAAAAGGAAACCCAGGAGATTATCGATAGGATAAAGTCCCTTGCTCAGGAACTTTCCATTGGAAAAGATATTCTCCTTATCATGGGATCCAGGCAAATATTTTTTGACGATGTCTCCTGTCATGTTTCCGACATTGCTATTACAAACGACCTGATGGCCGATTTCGTCCTTGTTAATCGTTACCGGGAGACGTCCAGATCCATCTATTCCATTTTATCTGTCTGTTCTCTTCTCAAGGATAGGATCAAGGGGATCATTCTCAACCGCGTTCCGGCGGAAAAACTTGAAGAAATCAAAGATCATGTAGTCCCTTCCCTTGTCCAGAAAGGAATCCCGATCACTACCACACTTCCGGAAGATCCTGTCCTTTCCTTTCGGAGCCTTGGGGAGATAAGGGAGGCACTTGATGGTGAAATCCTCTGGGGGGATGAAAGCCTCGGGCAACCTGTCAGTGGAATGACCGTTGGATCAGCCGACCTTAGGGGGAAGCTTCAGCTATTCAAAAGGGCTTACAATAAAATCATCCTCCTTGCGCCCTCTCTTGACAGGGAAATCGAGGAAACCGCAACCCATCGTCCCGTTGCAGGGATCGTCCTGACCGGAGGCCGGAACCCAGCTCCTCAGCTCTTGCAAACCGCCAAAAACGCCGGTATCCCCCTTATGCTGGTAAAAGGCGACACTTTTGCTGTCCTGGAACGTTTAGAGCAAAGCACGCCTCCTCTTTCCCCCAAGGATGAAATCAAGGTCCGGTATTTTACAGAACTGATGGATAGTAATGGTGCGCTCGACCGGCTGGTCGAGACTGTTACGTAGCGAGTCTGACACGTACACAAGGTGGTTTGAACAACTTGTACTTTTATGGTAACTCAGGTAGGTAGGCTGAAGACTGTTAGTAAAGGCTATAAACATCGAACATCGAACGTCGAATTTTGAATAAGGTATTCTGCCAATTTATAAACTGGCGGAGCGAAGCGATTTCATCATTCGATGTTCAAAAAACGGTTCTCTTTCCCCTTCCCGTCCTCCGTCCCGCTCAAGCGGGACTACGGAGGGTGGACAGTCTTCAGTCTAAACACCTTTCGTTCGACCTTGAGGCTCTCGACAGGCAGCCTGACTACGTGAGTAGTCACGTTTTATGAAAAAACACTAATCAACTAATTTCTCAGCCAATTGTATCCGATACAATCTCGATTAGTTTATCGGGTGAGATCGGCTTTGACAGAAACAGGTTGGCTCCCGCATCAAGCCCCTCAGCCCTATCCTCCTCCCGGCTCTTGGCCGTTAAGAATACAATGGGCGTTTCTTTGTAGTTTTCTCTTTCCCGGATCTTCTTACAAAGCTCAAAACCATCCATCTCTGGCATGATGATATCGAGCATCAAGAGATCATAGCCGTTTTCATCGAGTTTCTTAAGGGCCTCGCTGCCGCTGGAAACAATATTGACCTCATAACCCTCCGGCCTGAGGAGTTCATTTAAGGCTATGCGGACCATTTCATCATCATCGACAATTAGAATACGTTTTGCCATTGTTTTACTCCTTTCCCGATTTAACAACTGGAAGAACGACCTTTACCTCTGTCCCCTTAAAGTGCTGGCTCTTGATTTCAAGTCTCCCTCCGTGGGCCTCTACAATGCCGAAGCAGAGGGAAAGGCCCAGGCCGGTGCCTTTGCCCACCGGTTTGGTGCTGAAAAAAGGTTCGAAGACCTTATCGAGATTCTTCTCTGGAATTCCTACACCAGAGTCCTTTATTGATACGGCCACCATGGGAATTTCTTCATCTTCATTTATGTATGAACAAATAGTCAACTCCTTTGTCGGACATGTGGCCACATCCATTGCGTCCCTGGCATTGGAAATCAGGTTGAGAAAAACCTGTTCAAGCTGGTTTGAATCACCCAGGACCTCAGGCAGGTCTTCAGACAGCCTCTTAACGACCGAGATGTTGTGGCTTAAGAGTTGTTGCCCGGTGATCATCAATGCATTTTCTATTGGCCGGTTGATATCAAGCTTCCGAAACTCGGGCTTGGTCTGTCTGGAGAATTCTCTCAGGTGATCAACAATTTTTTCGATTCGATCGTTGCATTTGCGGACGAGTTCCAACCGCTCTAAGTTGGGACAGTCTTTCAGTGGATTATTAAGGATCACGTGGAGGATAGTTTGCGAGGCCATAAGGGGATTGTTCAATTCGTGCGCAACGCCGGCAACGAGTTCCCCAAGGGCCCGCATTTTGGAGGCCTCGACAAGATGGGCCTGGGCTGCTTTAAGCTTGGCTTCCAGGCGCTTTTTTTCCGTGACGTCTTTGAAGATTCCAGCCGTGCCGACAACTTGGCCATCCTCATCCCGGACAAGAAAAAGCGAGGTTAAAATCGCCAGGATTTCATCCTCTTTCCTCCTCACCTCCATCTCGTAATTTCCGGCCCTTTCACCTGCCTGTAAAAGAGCCATGATATCCCTGGCCTCTTGGATGCCCCTGACGTAAAGACGCGAGATATGTTCACCCAAAAGATCTTCTTTCATGTACCCGAGCATTTCCTCGATAGCACGGTTCAGATAGGTTATTTTCCCTTTGAGATCAGTGGTAACAATCCCGTCAACAGAACTCTCCATGATATTTTCAAGAAACTCTTTGGTTTCCCGGAGTTCTTTCTCAAGTGCTTTTCTCCGGGTAATGTCGCGAACGATTTCCACAAAACCCGTTGTCTTGCCGGATGGATCCTTAATTGCCGTGATCGTGCTGAGGGCTGGGAAATGCTCGCCGTTTTTTCTGACCCGATCCATCTCCAGTTCGCAGACGCCTTCGGTCGCTAACCGTTTTGCCATCTCTTTCTGGATGCCCCTCTTGCGATCCTCAGGAAGCAGGGTAATTTCTGCCTTTTCTTTGTTGAGGACCTCCTCCTTTGTCCATCCAAAAAGCTTTTCCGCCCCCTTGTTGAATTCGATGATTTTTCCGTAAAAGTCGAGGGCCATGATGCCGTATTCAGTGGCGCTATCGAGGATGCTGTTCAGAAACCGGGAAAGCTCGCGATACTCCTCTCTTGATTCCTTAAGCTCCTGGGTCCTGGCTTCAACCATATTCTCTAAATTCGAGGTGTGATGCTGGATCTGGACTATCATCCGGTTGAAGGAGACTCCCAGAACGCCAATTTCATCTGCACCATGTATCCTGACCCTTTGGGAGAGGTCACCGCCTACCATCTTGGTAGTTACCTCCGTAAGCTCCTGAATTGGTCTCGTCAGTACCTTTGAGAAGGTAATAGTCAGGATAAAGACCAGTGCTATCCCCACAATGACCATAATCATGATGAATCGTTCGGTTTCGTACAGTGCGTGATAGATTTCTTCCTCATAGGTGCCTGCAGCAATAATCCAGTCCCATGGTTCGAAGTAAATGTACTTGTTGATCTTCTGCCTCGGTTTTTTCTCTCCGAGTTCAGGATTAATCCACGGGTAACGTATGGTCCCCACATCGCCCTCCGGCAGAGACAGGGAACCCTCAACCATTGAGCGGATATATTCAAAACCTGACGAATCCATCGAACCAATGACATTCTGCCCCTCTTTGGCCGGATGAACCTTTAGGATGCCATTGCTATCTATGATGAATACATAGCCCGTATCTCCAACCTTGATTCTCTTTATCTCGTGCCTGAGTGAACGGGCGCTTTGCTCTCTGACACCCACATAAAGGGCCCCAATGACGGTTCCGTTCCGTCCCTTAATGGGTTCATAGGCAGTGATATACCAGTCATCCACCACATAGGCCCGTCCTCTGTAAGAACGCCCGGCCAAAATCGCCTCTGCCACAGGACTATATGATGGAATGAATGTCCCGACAGCCCTTTTGCCCTCCTTTCCTATGACATTAGTGGAGATCCGAAGGAGATGATCCCCCTCAATTCTCTGGAAAATGGTACAAGTCCCCCCAACGAGGTTCTGGACCTCATCTACAAAATGAGTGTCTCTGCTCAGAGGGACACCCCCCACCCTCCAAAAAGGCAGGGTGACAGGAAATCGTTCATTGGTAAACTGATTAACAGCGTCGAAGCTGACTTTTTTCTCCGGCACGATTTCGATTTTATGGCCGTGGCGATAAAGGATTTCACGGGCCACATTCAGGTCAGAGACAACCTTCATCTGGACCATCTCCTCCTGCACCTTGCACATAGAGTAGATGTTCCTGACGAGGTGTTCCAGGTCTTCCTCTGATGCACTCCTGAGGGCTTTACCAAAACGGTCCATGGAGAGGTAGGCGACACACATTAGGGGTAGTAAGACAAGAAAAAGGGTTACAATGATGAGCTTTGTGCGAATCCTCCAATCGCGAAACTTGGGTATGGACATTTGAATCCTTCTCTCATTCACGGAAAAAGCATTCTCTTAAAAACCTTATCAGTCTACTACTTTATTACAACACAGAATTCTTGCATATGTAAACCATAATTTCCATGGCCATCACTCTAAGGTCCTTTCGTTCGTACAAATGCAGAGTGCTCTGGTTTGCTTCATTTTGTTGCGCTGAACTCCGTCATGAGATATGCTGTATTAAAAAGGAAGGTGACTGATGCCCCAGGAGACTAAACGCCGATATCTTATCCTCACACTCATCAAGAGGTTATTTCAAAAGCTGAAAGAAGCCGGCCGCGACCTGTTGCCTATCATTCTGGTCATCACCGTCTTTCAGCTTGCCGTACTTCGGCAGCCATTTCCGGATCTCCTTGAGGTGCTTATCGGCGCAGTCTTTGTAATAATCGGTCTTATGCTGTTCGTCCAGGGCCTTGAGATGGGGCTGTTCCCCATCGGGGAGACCCTGGCCGTTGCCTTTGCTCGAAAGGGAAGTCTGGTCTGGTTGTTGATCTTTGGATTCGGCTTGGGGTTTTCCACAACCGTGGCCGAGCCCGCTCTGATTGCCATCACCCAGGAAGCAGCAAAAGTGGCGGCTCAAGGGAACATTATCGCACCCGGCGAAAGCGCCCGGGCCTCCTATGCTCTGGGCTTGCGTCTTACGGTGGCGGTTTCCGTGGGGCTGGCTATTGCTATTGGCATAATACGTATCCTGCGCGGCTGGCCCGTTCATTATCTGATTATCGCCGGTTATATGATTGTCATTTTAATGACTCTAATTGCCCCCAAGGAAATCGTGGGGATTGCCTATGACTCCGGAGGCGTCACCACTTCCACTGTGACCGTGCCCCTTGTTACCGCCCTGGGAGTCGGGCTTGCTTCCTCTATCCGGGGCCGCAACCCCATGGTGGACGGCTTTGGCATGATTGCCTTTGCCTCACTGTTTCCCTTTGGGCTTTGGTATGATAGTTTTCGGCGTTAAAATCGCATGGTAGATGGACATGTTGCTTGAAATTGCACAGACATTTGTGGCTACTTGCAGGGATGTTTTTCCGGTTTTGGCGCTCATAGTGGGTTTCCAGTATATCGTACTGCGCCAGCCCATCCCCCGCCTGGGTCAGGTGGTTGTGGGCTTCGGCTGTGTGCTGATAGGACTCACGCTGTTCCTTGTGGGATTGGAGAAAGCCCTTTTTCCGTTGGGAAAGATCATGGCTAAGCAGCTCTCTGCCCCGGAGTTTGTTTTCGGAAGCGAGATGGCACCTGATAATCCGGAATGGCGGGCTTACGCATGGATCTATGTGTTTGCAGCGTTAATCGGTTTTGCCACCACCATTGCAGAACCTGCGCTCATTGCTGTTGCCTATAAGGCGAACCAGGTTTCCGGAGGCACTATCAGCCAATGGGGGTTGCGGCTTGTCGTTGCCTTTGGGGTAGCGATCGGGATTGCATTAGGGACATTCCGAATCATTACCGGGACTCCCCTCTTTTTGTATATCGCAGCGGGGTACCTGATAGTGGTGGTGCAGACTATCTTTGCGCCAAAAACCATCATCCCCCTCGCTTACGATTCCGGAGGGGTAACCACGTCCACAGTAACAGTTCCATTAGTTGCGGCCTTAGGCCTGGGTCTCTCGTCAACCATACCGGGACGCAACCCGGCCTTGGACGGCTTTGGCCTGATCGCCTTCGCAAGCCTATTTCCAGTAATAACAGTGATGGGTTATGCCCAGTTTACCCAGTGGTGGACCGGGATACGTCTCAAGTTTACCAAGGAGGGATAACATGAGATTTAAAGTAATCATTGCGACCGTGAAGACCGATGTGACCGATAGTATCGTGGATGCGGCAAAGGAGGCCGGCGCCACCGGCGCCACAATTACTCCTTCGCGCGGTACGGGCATTCATGAGGCAAAGACCTTTTTTGGGCTGACCCTTGAGGCACAGACAGATTTGGTCATGTTCCTGTTGGAGGAACACCTGGTGGAAGCGGTTATGAAAGCAATCTATGAAGCCGGTCACTTTAAAAAGCCTGGCACCGGTATCGCTTTCGTATTGCCGGTGGACCAGGTGGCCGGCCTGGAAAGCCAGATGGAGCGTTTCAAGGAAGAGGTTCGAGAAGAGTACTTTTGAACCTCTGAATTCGGAGACTGGGATCCGGACTCCGGATTTCAGGATAGGCGAACCTTCAGAAACATGTTAGACAGGAAAATCCAAAAACGGGCAGGGAGGACACACAATCATGTCAGTCAAAACACCCATTGTTCAAGCCAAAGATGTCATGCGCCGGAATGTAGTGGCCATAGATGGTATGGCCACAGTCCGGGAGGCCATCGCGAAGATGCGATCCGAAAATGTCACAGCCTTGATTGTGAACAAACGCGATCCGAGCGACGCCTGGGGCATTGTTACCGTCATAGATCTGGTGCGGGAAGTCATAGCTCCCGGACGTCCCCCGGATGATACCAACGTCTACGAGATTATGACAAAACCGGTCATTACAGTGCCACCCGACATGGATATCCGTTATGTGGCGCGGCTTTTGTATCGAGTAGGCATGAGGAGAGCGCCTGTGGAAGCCCAGGGAGAACTGTTGGGGATGATTTCGCTGTCAGACCTTGTGTTAAGAAAAGGTGTTTTGTAACAGTCTGCCAGGAGGCTGTCCGAGAATGGCTTCGTAGCGAGATCGAACGAAAGTTTTGAGGGCAAGGCGACAAGGCCAAAACGTCCGTTGTAAAGAGGCCATAAGCGCTAAATTGTTTTGCCCAGGACGGAGTTAAAAAAATGAACATCGAACATCGAACGTCCAACATCGAATATTGAATGGAAAAACATGAAGAAACAGAGTTTAAAACCTGAACTACTAAATGATATTTTATAAGAAACAGAAGAATTAATTAAGATTTTCGTTACGAGTATCAAAACGGCCGTTCGACAGGCTCACGGCCCTGAGCGGAGTCGAAGGGCTGAATAAAATTGGAAATAGTCGTTGAATGTTCGGTATTAGGTGTTTGTTTTTTTCACGCCTTGGCGTGATTGGACGTTCGATGTTCGATGTTCGACGTTCATCTTTCAAAACAATCCCGTATGGCATAAATGCAACCTGTGAATGTTTACAAAATTACTTAGCGATTATGAGCAAAGAGGCCCCGGCTTGAGTGTTTTTCGCTGATTGTGGAAACGGGGAACTATGCAGAGGCGATTTGAGTAACCGGCTGTGCCTTATTGTGATACCGGCCGGATTGTGTGGAGGCTATTTTTGATGAAATATATTCCCGCCCAGGTAATTTACTTTGTTCGAAGCAGGACAACGAAGAGAAACCTCAAACTCCTGTTCAAGTTTCTTTTAGCCTTAATGGCTATGGTCATAATATACAGTATTCTGTTTCATTTCATAATGGTTTTTGAAGATAGAGAATTTAGCTGGATTACAGGTTTCTATTGGACTCTTACTGTGATGTCCACGCTTGGCTTCGGTGATATCACTTTTACAAGCGATTTAGGCAAAGTCTTTACATTGGCTGTCCTTATGTCCGGGATTGTTTTTTTGCTCGTCATGCTCCCTTTTACCTTCATACAATTTTTTTACGCACCGTGGCTCGAGGCCCAATCAAGAGCGCAATCAAGAGCGAGGACACCGCGTGAATTGCCGGAAGATACATCAGGCCATGTGATCCTGACAAACTTTGACCCTATTACCATAAATCTTGTTGAAAAACTGAATCAATATAATTACGAATATGCCATTATCGTACCCGATTTTCAGCGCGCATTAGAGCTTTACGACTTGAACTACAAAGTTGTAGTGGGTGATCCGGGTGATCCGGAAACATATAAACGCCTTCGCATACAAAACGCTGCCATGGTGGTTGCCAACAATGATGATATGATGAATACAAACATAGCCTTTACCATAAGGGAGATATCGGAAAAAGTACCCATCATTACCAATGCTGATGCGGATGATTCCATTGACATTCTTCAGCTTTCAGGCAGTACTCACGTCTTTCAATTCATGAAGATGCTCGGGAAATCTCTGGCCCGAAGAACGCTTGGGGTGAGCATGGGTGCGAACGTCATCGGAAGATTCGATAAGCTTCTTATTGCTGAAGCCCCTGCAATGAGGACACCTCTCGAAGGAAAAACCCTTATTGAAAGCAATCTACGGGAAAAAACCGGCTTGACAGTCGTCGGTATCTGGGAGAGAGGCAGGTTTGAAATCCCCCAGCCCCAGACTCGAATCAATTCCTCAACCGTCCTTTTACTGGCTGGATCTGCTGAACAGCTCAAAAAATATGATGAGATCTTCTGCGTTTATCGCATTTATCACACCGCCAATGCTCCTGTCCTGATATTAGGTGGAGGCCGTGTCGGGCGTGCCGCAGCAGAGACCCTGGAAGAGCGTCAGGTTGTTTATAAAGTTGTGGAGAAGAATCCAAAGCTCCTTGAAAACAATAAAAACTATGTTCATGGGAACGCTGCCGACATCAATACCCTGTGTAAGGCCGGCATACGAGAGGCGCCGGCCGTCATAATTACCACACATAATGATGCTATGAATATTTATCTCACCATTTATTGCCGGCGATTGCAACCCGACATCCAGATTATCAGCAGGGCAAACCTGGACAGAAATATTTCCAAATTGCATAAGGCGGGAGCCGAC
>JAFDHL010000009.1 GCA_019308785.1 Deltaproteobacteria bacterium | reverse complement strand
GCCAAAGGCCTTGATGGCCGTATCCACGATTGCCTTACCGCCTTCCGGTGTGGCAACAGAGTCGTAGTTTGCCACGGCTTCGCCTCCTGATGCCTTGATCTCTTCCACCACCTGGTCTGCCGGGCTTCTTGCCCCGTCGCCTGATCCGTCCTGGGCGCCTCCTAAGTCATTCACCACCACACTGGCACCCCGGCCGGCCAATTCAAGGGCATACACCCGCCCCAATCCTACGCCGGCACCGGTCACAATCGCTACCCGGCCGTCAAAACGGATGCCGCCAAGCTTGCTCCTTCTCTCTATCTCTTCTTTACTCATCCACTCCACAATGCCCTGGTCAATCACCACATCGCCGTTTTCAGCGTTAATGGTGCGGAACAAGGCCCTGCCTTCCTCCATCTTCCAGATCTGGGTCGTTATGGGAACACCAGGATAGATGGTACGGGAAAATCGTACTCGAAATCGGGTCATGCGCTCCGGCTCACCCGGAAAGAGGTGCTTAATTACCGCCTTGCAGGCGTATCCGTGTGTACAGAGACCATGCATGATAGGTTTTTCAAAGCCGCTTGCCCTCGCGAATTCAGGATCCACATGAAGTTGGAAGATGTCCCCTGAGAGGCGATACAAAAGTGGCTGGTCATGAGAGGATGTACTCTGTTCCTCAAAATCGGGTACCCGGTCAGGGAACTCCACGGTCTCGCTTGGACCGGCATCCCCTCCAAACCCCCCGTCCTTGCGGCAAAAAAGGGTAAAAATATTGGTAAAAAGCTTCTGGCCCTTGGAGTGATAGGTGTCGGCCTCGGCCACTACCAGGGCCCCCTTGCCCTGGCCCTTATCATACATATGGGTGATAACCCCTTCGGTAGTCAGGGTCCCTTCGGTGGGAATGGGGTTGTGAAAAATAATGTCCTGCTCTCCGTGAAGAATGCCGGACAGGTCGGCATTGGAACTCATCCCCACCTCGGCCAAAAACTCAAACACGCTGGCAATGGAGAAGCTGGGAATCACCTTGAGCTGGTGTTCGTAGCAATATTCCAACTCATCAAACCCGGCACCGACACCGAGGGCATAGAGAACCACATCTTTCCACGTATAGTCTTTGGTCACAGGACCGATCTTCTTCCCTATGGCATCCAGATTGAGGGCCATTCTGTTACCTCCTTAGATAATAATTCATTGTGAATACTCACGTAGTCAGGCTGAAGGTGTTTAGACTGAAGACTGTCCACCCTCCGTAGTCCCGCTTGAGCGGGACGGAGGACGGGAAGGGGAAAGAGAACCGAAAGAGTTCTCTTCAGAGATAAAGCAGTTACAGTAATACAATAATTAGGAGCCCCATGTGTACAACGTTCAGCCCTTTACTAATCCCGCGTTCCGCGGGACCTTCAGCCTAAATAACCTGAGCAGTTACAATATTTAAAACTCTTTCAATTGATTTATTCAATCTCTTCAAAAGAGCCGTGACGGCCCGCGCCATGAGTAAAATTGAGAGCACCTTCCAAAGCACCTTCGGCCAAGGACTTCTGTCCATGTCGAAACTCGTTTGCCATAGCCTCTTCTAATGAAAGCTCCCACTGCTCATAGGCAGACATCCGATCCCCCCGCATGCATGCTTCAGGAAACGCCGCTATCTCACGAGCCAATCTCTCGGCTTCGACTCTTGCCTGTCCCTCGGGCACAATCCGGTTGACAAGTCCCATGTCCAGCGCCTCTTTGGCATTCACGGGACGACCTGTCAGGATAAGATCCAGGGCGCGGCTCATGCCGATCAGCCGCGGAAGGCGAACTGTTCCGCCGTCAATAAGAGGTACGCCCCAGCGCCTGCAGAAGACACCCATGACCGCGTTTTCTTCGACCACACGCAGATCACACCACATGGCCAATTCAAGCCCACCGGCCAATGCATAGCCTGCGATTGCCGCGATTACAGGCTTGGAGAGCACCATACGGGACGGACCCATCGGACCGTCGCCGGACGGCTCCACGCGGTTGACGCGATCCCCCGAGGCGATGGCTTTCAGGTCGGCCCCGGCACAGAAATTTCCGTGATCCCCGAACAGTACGCCCACTTTTGCAGCCTCGTCCGCATCGAAAGCACGAAATGCGTCCGCGAGAGCCTCGGCTGTAGGGCGATCCACGGCATTGCGTACATCCGGCCGGCTCAGAATAACAGTGGTTATGGGTCCATTTCTTTCAATACTTACACTCATTCAATTCCCTCCAATGGGTGAAATTTTTCCCGGTCAGGTCAAATTGACATGCAAAAGGTTTTTCACCTCATAACCCTTCCCTGATTGCTATCATTGCAAAATACTTAATGCACTCCGTAATATATGTCTCGTTGCCCATCCATTACAAGATTACGGGCCAAACACAACGGAGTCAAGTTTTCCGTATCCTGCGTTTTTTTTACAGGGTTAAAATCTTTTCTTGACGGGGTGAAATATATTCAGTTATATAAATAATCATTATATAGCTGAATAACGTTTATTTCCAGGAGAAAATATTTGGGCATTGCGGAAAGAAAAGAGCGCGAGAAGGATTTACAGCAAAAGATGCGCCGCAAACAGATCTTGGATGCCGCAAAACGGGTATTTCATAACAAAGGATTCAGCGCGACGACCGTTGAGGACATATGCCAGGAGGCTGAATTGAGCCCGGCAGCCCTATACCTTTATTTCAAAAACAAAGATGACCTCTATGCCTCCCTCAATCTTCAACTCTTAGAATATATGTCGGAAAAATTTGAAGGGCTTTATCGTGAAAAGGGTTTGAAAGCTGAGGAGAAAATAGAGGCCCTGAAAGACCTACTGTATGACCTTTTCAGTTTCGATCCTTTAATTGTCATAAACTTGTTTCATCTCCAGGCAAGTGACGGTCTTACGAATTTATCCACGGAACGTACAACCCAACTCAATGAACTGGCGGCCAAATGTCTCAGAACATTAGGCAAGATATTTGAAGATGGGATCGCAGAAGGCCGTTTTATCGACCGCCATCCCATTGCGCTTGCAGACATCATATGGATCATTTTCTCCGGGGCTGTGCTTTGGGAGAAAAGCAAGCAGATGATAAATCCCCGGAAAGATTACCTGAAGCAAACACTGGACCTCGCCATTGATATTTTTGGCAGGGGCATAAAGGCGGCATAACGTTTTTCGCCGCCCAGAAGTCTATCAAACGGGATTTTTTATAAAGTCCCGGACAAACCAAAACAGACGACATAAACGCTCACGGGTTACTCATAAGCGCTAAGTTGTTTTTGCCCAGGAGGGACTGCAAAAATGAACATCGAACATCGAACGTCCAATCACGCCAGGGCGTGAAACGTTGAATGGGAAAAGATGAAGAAACAGACTTATGATAATGATATTTTACAGGAAACAGAAGAATTAGTTAAGATTTTCGTTACGAGTATCAAAACGGATGAAAAGAAACCACGCCTTGGCGTGGTTGAATGTTCGGTACTGGATGTTTGTTTCTCATTCGATGTTGGACGTTCGATGTTCGATGTTGTACGTTCATCTTTCAAAACAACCCCGTATGGCATAAATGCAACCTGTGAATGTTTACAAAATAACTTAGCGCTTATGCACGGGTTACCGGGATCGCCAGCATAAGCACGAATTAGAAAATGACTGCAAACAACCATAAAACTGTAATAAGCGTCAATAGTATCTCGCTCAGCTTCGGCGGGCTCCAGGTCCTCAATGACGTGAGTATTGACGTAAGGGCCGGTGAAATACTCGCCATTATCGGGCCAAATGGGGCTGGCAAGACCTCTTTTTTTAACTGTGTCAACGGGTTCTATCACCCCTATAAAGGGGATATAACATATAAAGGCAAGGACCTTACTCGCCTGAAACCCCACAAGATTGCCGCATTAGGGATTGCCAGGACATTTCAAAACATAGAGCTTTTTTCAGGCCTCAGCGCATTAGATAATTTGATGGCCGCCAGGCACATCCATATGAAGCGCGGGGCATTATCCGGCTGCCTTTTTTTTGGTCCCACCCGGCGAGAAGAGATCGCACATCGCGAGCAAATAGAAGAAATCATCGATCTTTTAGAGATGGAATCCATCAGGAAAAAGGTAGTGGGTTCACTTCCCTATGGTGAGAGAAAAAAGGTAGATCTTGCCAGAGCCCTGTGCATGGACCCGAAGGTCCTTCTCTTAGATGAACCCATGGCCGGTATGAATGTTGAGGAAAAGGAAGATATGGCCAGGTTTGTCCTCGATATCCATGAACTCAAAAAAATCCCGATTGTCCTTATCGAACATGACATGGACGTGGTCATGGATATAACCCACAGGATAACCGTGCTTGATTTTGGACTCAAAATAGCCGAAGGGCTACCCGAGGAAATAAAGAACAATGAGCGGGTCTTAAAGGCATACTTAGGTGAGGAATAGCAGGTGCAAAGCGGAGTCAAGTTCTATGCCCTCTGAAACATTACCCCAGGCATTGAGAGAGAATTACAAAAAATATGGTTCCCGAGTTGTGGCCATGAGGGTCAAAGACAAGGGTATATGGCATGAATATACGTGGGAAGATTATTACCTGAAGGTGAAATATTTCTGTTTAGGGCTTATGAGCCTTGGGCTCCAAAGGGGGGACAAGGTCTCAATTTTGGGCGAAAATAAGCCGGAATGGTTCTGGGCCGAGCTTGGCGTTCAGTCAGCCCGGGGAGCAGCTGTCGGCATTTTCACGGACTGCCTTCCTAATGAAGTCAAATATTATGTGGAACATTCAGACTCCACCTTCGTGGTCGTCCATGATCAGGAACAAGTAGATAAACTACTTGAGATAAAGAATGATGTTCCAAAGGTCAAAAAAGTCATCTACTGGGATCCAAAAGGACTCTGGACATATACTGATCCCATACTCCTTTCCTTTGATGCGGTCATAGAGCTTGGAAAGGATTACGATAAAAATCATCCGGAGCTTTTTGAGGAGATGGTTAATCAGGGTTCCGGCAACGACATTGCCGCCTTTTGCTATAGCTCTGGAACCACAGGCCTCCCTAAAGGCGGGATGCTAAGTCAAAAGTGGCTGGTAGAATCAGTCAGGGAATGGGCTCGGTTAGATGGATGGTTTGGAAAAGACTATGAATACCTGTCTTTTATCCCACCAGCCTGGATTACCGAGCAGGGGATAGGTGTCGCGGGCAGCATTCTGGCACGTATGGTCGTTAACTTTCCGGAGGAACCGGAGACCGTCCAGGAAAACATAAGGGAAATTGGGCCGGGCATCCTTTTTTTTGGTGCCAGGTTGTGGGAAAACTTGAACAGGATGGTCCAGGCAAAGATGATAGATTCGACCTTTCTCCGACGCCTCACATATCGACTTATTCTTCCCTTAGGGCTCAAGGTTGCTGATATGAAGAGCAGAAAAAAGAAGATCGCTTTACCATGGAAGATCATATATTTTATTGCGTATCACGTCGTCTTCAGGCAGCTCAGGGACAGATTAGGGCTTTCCAATGTAGATGCCGTCTATTCTGCCGGTGCAGCCGTCAGTCCGGATATCATCAGGTATTTTAAGGCCCTTGGCATAGACATTCGCCTATTCTATGGAAGTACGGAACAGGGTGTCATGAGTATGCCCAGAGAGGGGGACATCAGGCCCGACACCTCAGGCCCGCCTGTTCCCTGGGTAGAAATCAAGCTTTCGGATGAAGGGGAAATCCTTATTAAAAACAAATATCCCTACTCCGGTTATTACAAAGATCCCGAGGCGACGGCAGAAAAGGTAAAAGACGGCTGGTTTTATACGGGTGATTTTGGCCACATGAATGAGGACGGTCACTTGATTGTCATTGACAGGATGGAGGATCTCAAGGAGCTGGCAGGCGGGAAAAAGTTCTCCCCACAGTATTCGGAGGTGAGGCTAAGGTTCAGCCCCTATATCAAAGATGCCTTAGTTATCGGTGGCCCGGACAAGGAATACGTCACGGTTCTCATCAATATTGATCTCGATAATGTGGGCAGATTTGCTGAAGCCCATCACATTGCCTATACCACATTTACGGATCTGTCTCAGAAAAAAGAGGCCATAGATCTGATAGGGAAGGAAATTGCCGGGGTCAATGACACTCTGCCGGAATGGACGAGGATAAGGAGGTTTGTGAACCTCCACAAGGAATTTGATGCAGATGAAGATGAGCTGACAAGAACCAGGAAACTGAGAAGGACATTTGTTGAAGACAAATACAAGGACCTTATAGGTGCACTTTACAGCGACGAAAATGAATATAAGGTTGAAGCCGATGTGACATACAGGGACGGAAGGAAAGGGACGATAGAAACCTCAATCCATGTGAATGAGATAATTTAGGGGAAAAAATGATCGAATTTTTTCAACATGCAATAACAGGCCTTATGATTGGCAGCCTCTATGCCCTGGTGGCTGCCGGCATTGTCCTGGTTTATAAAGCCACCCATGTGGTCAGCCTGGCCCACGGACAGCTTGTTGCCTTTGGTGCCCTCTTTTTCTGGCTTTTCTTAGGCGGTCTGGGTCTCCCCTTCTGGCTCAGCCTTGTTCCTGCTTTTGTCCTGACGGCCTTGCTTGGACTCTTAATTGAAAGGCTGGCACTCCGCCCTCTTATTGGACAGCCGCTGTTTGCTGCCTTCTTGATGACCTTTGCTATCTTTATTGCATTGGAGGGTGTTTTTGTCCTGTACCTAAAAGGCGAAACGAGGACGCTACCTGCCTTCTTGCCTGAAGGTAACCTTGATATTTCCGGCATTTCCATACCAATCAACCAGCTCATCAGTTTTTGCGTGGCAGTATTATTGTTTGCCGCCGTCTCCCTGCTCTTCAAATATACCAAGCTTGGCCTGGGAATGAGGGCAACGGCCGAGGATCATCGCCTGGCGCAGAGCACGGGAATAATTGTTAAGAACATATTCTCCTATATCTGGATCCTGTCGGCTATGGTTGCAGCAGTAGCGGGCATTGCCACTGCAAATGTGATGGATATATACTACATGCTCCCCTATATCGGGATTAGCGGCCTTATAGTGGCAATCTGCGGTGGGCTCGATTCCCTGTTAGGCGCGCTTGTCGTCGGGCTTTTACTGGGTTTTGTCGAAAATGTAGGAGCAGCTTATCTTGATCCACTTGTAGGTGGCGGCGTTAAAGATGTTGCGGCCTATGTTGTTCTTCTTGCCGTGTTATTGATAAGACCTTATGGCCTGTTCGGCCTTGTAAAGATTGAAAGGATCTAATTAATGAGACCATGTGGAGTGTTTGATAAGAGTTACGGCCTGGATATCGCCATCATCAGGACATGGCAGCACTGGGTCATCCTTATATCCGCCCTGATACTTCTCTATACCTTCCCCCTGTTCGGGTCCTATTACCTTGTCAGTTTTATGAATTCGCTGGCTATTACTGTTATTGTCGTACTCGGCTTGCAGATTGTCAGCGGCTATTGCGGACAAATCTCCTTTGGCCAGGCCGCATTCATGGCCATCGGCGCATATACCTCAGCAATACTCACCATAAAATTCGGGTTTTCATTCTGGATTGCCCTGCCGCTCTCCGGTATTATGGCCGGGATAGTGGGCATAATCGGGGGCGCCCCTTCCTTGAGAATCAAGGGTATGTATCTTGCCATGGCAACGATTGCCATTCACTTCGTGGTTATCTGGCTGATCCTTCACATGGAGATAACCGGTTCGTTTAAAGGCCTTTATCCGCTTCCCCCAAGCCTGGGAGGCTTTGAATTCGACACGGATGAGAGAATATTCTATATCATCATGACCGTTATGGTTATCATGACCTATGCTGCCAGAAACTTGGTCAGGAGCAAGGTGGGACGGGCATTTGTGGCCATCCGGGACAATGACCTTGCCGGCGAGGTGATGGGAGTAAACCTCTACTATTACAAGCTGCTTGCCTTTTTTGTATCCTGTTTTTATGCGGGCATTGCCGGTTCTCTCTGGGGCCACCTGATCACGGTGGTAAACACCGAACAATTTACCCTTATGCATGCACTGGAATATGTAGGCATGCTTATCATTGGGGGGATGGGGAGCATTCCGGGCGTATTTTTCGGCGTTCTTTTTATTCGTATCCTTAACGAGCTTGTCATGTTTAGTTCGCCTGTTTTGGCAAAGGCACTGCCCTGGTTAGGGTCATCGCCCGCCGCGGCTTTAGGGCTCATCGCCTTTGGCCTGGCAGTCATCGTATTCCTGATCTTTGAACCAAGGGGCCTGGCACATCGCTGGGAAATCTTTAAGGCCTCTTACAGGCTGTATCCGTTTGCACATTAGGGAATGTCCGTTGTCTTAATACAATGTACTACGGACAACTGAGTTAGTGAAAAAACGTAGTTTTCGGAGATGCGAAGAATATCCATCATTATAAACCTTAACTGGCAAGAAAGGAGGATACCATGAGAAAGCAAAGTGTAATTTTTCTCTTAATGGTTTTAGCCATCTGCGTGGGCCTGGTAACTTTGAGTTCAACCTCTTTTGCAAAAGAGGTGTCATACTTAAGTTTGGCAGACTATACCGGTCCCATTGCAGGCCTTAATGTTCCCGCTGATATGGGTCTCGAAGACTATATCAAGGACATAAATTCCAAAGGCGGGGTCGATGGGGTCAAGATTAAATTTATCGGTATTGACACAAGGTACGATGTGGCCAGGGCCGTGTCCGCATATAAGCGGTACAGAAGGACCCCGAGGCTACTTGTTGTCAACTCCATCAGCACGGGTATCGGAAAGGCCGTTGCGAGGTTGATTGAACGGGACAAAAGGCTTCAGATTGTTCCGGGTGACGGGGAGTTCCAGGCCCATATCCAGAGGACCTTTATCTGGGGTCCTGCATATCAGGATGCATTTGCTGCCACCCTGGATTGGATCATGGATGACTGGAAGGCAAAAGGAAATTCCGGCGCCCCTGTGGTGGGATACCTCAGCTGGGATAATCCTTATGGCAGAGAACATTTGAGGGGTGGCAAAGAATATGCTGAAAAGTTAGGCATAAAATTTCTTCCACCTGAATTTTTTCCGCCGGGCACCCTTAAACATGATGTCTATCTGACGCGATTAGCTAAAGCGGGCGCAAATTACATTCATGCGGGCGGAGTTGATCCCACCCCCACCAACGTAATCAGAGATGCCTATGCCTTAGGCATTACAAAGAAGATTCAGATGACCACAGATTACTGGGGACCAACGGCCCTTGGAATCGGTGTGCATGCAAAGGCATTGGAAGGGACTGTTATTACCTCATTTTATCAGAGAGGCGATGATTCCAGGAATAACCCTTTTGTAGCGGACCTCTGGAAAAAACACAGGGGTTCCATGGAAAAATTTAACGAAGTGTACGGCATGGGCATGTCATGGGGTATGACCTATGTGGCTGGTTTAACGGCAGCCTTAAAGGCTGTAGGATATGACAACCTCAAGCCCGACGACATGTACAAGGCATATCAAGGGATTACCGGTTTGGATAAGCATGGCATTCAGGGTGTATGTGCCTATTCTCCCACCTCGAGGAGGGGAAGCCTGGAAGTCAAGATTTACCGGGTAAAAAATGGCAAGATTGTTCCTATAACGGACTGGCGAAAGGCACCTGATGCAGTGAGCCTTCATAAATTCTAATAGAATATTGAAAGGAGGCAAAAAATGAGAATTATAAAGATTTTATTACTGTTAGCTATTATCCCGACTCTAATGTTAGGGGCTATTTCATGCCAGACCCTGCAGTCGTTAATCGGGCCACAGGCAAAGCTGGAAGTAATTCCGGCCGAGACATTCCTTTCTCCTGCCTTGTTTAAAAAACCCGTAACATTTAAGGGTTCCGGGTTTGCTCCCAAGGAGATGATCAGTGTGGAGATGGTCTTACCTCCTGGCATGAAGATGAAAGGGTTAAAAGAGGGAGAAAAGGATGTTGGAATTGCTATTGGGAACGCGGACGAAAAAGGAAATTTTACTGCAGCCATGAAGCCTATTGCCACCCTGAACTGGTTTTTTCAAGTGGGCTGGACACCGCTGCTTAAACCCAATTTCAAAGAGGCAAGGCCAATACCACCTGGCGTGTATAAGATCAATGCCACGGGCTTGGATTCGGACAAGGTTGCTACATCAAGCCTGAAGATCGTTCCGCCACCAAAGAAGAAAAAATAGGCATGTTAACCCTAAACAACATTGAAGTCATTTACAGTGACGTAATATTGGTCCTTAAAGGGGTCTCTCTTGATGTCAAGGAAGGCAACATCGTGGCCCTTTTAGGGGCCAATGGGGCAGGCAAGACCACTGCCCTGAAGTCCATGTCTGGTCTCTTAAAGACCGAATTGGGCGAGGTAACGGATGGGACGATCGAGTTTGAGGGCAAAAGAATCGACCGGAAAATCCCTGAAGAGATCGTGAGGATGGGTATTGTCCAGGTTATGGAAGGCCGGCCCCTTTTCGAACAACTGACCGTTGAAGAAAATATAAAAGTGGGCGCATATTCAAGAAATGACACGATTGAAATCAAGAAGGACATGGAAGAAGTCTACCAGTACTTTCCCATCCTCGGCAATATGCGGCACAGGATCAGCGGTTACCTGTCCGGAGGGGAGAGGCAGATGCTGGTCATGGGAAGGGGTTTAATGGCCAGGCCTAAACTAATGCTTCTTGATGAACCCTCATTAGGGTTAAGCCCAACCCTGGTAAAAGAAATATTCAGGATTATTGAACTCATTAATAAAGAACAAAACACATCCATCTTAGTGGTGGAACAGAACGCCTTTGTTGCCCTTTCAATCTCTGATCACGCATATGTCATGGAAAACGGCCGAATCGTATTGGACGGTCCTTCTTCCAAACTCAAAGAAAATGAAGACATCAAGGAATTTTATCTTGGTCTGAGTCAGGTCGGTAAAAGGAAAAGCTATAAGGACGTTAAACACTACAAGAGAAGAAAAAGATGGCTCTCTTAATACCATCACTAACAGGCTTTAGCCTTTCATTTTAGCTGAATAAATCACTCCCGGGCTGAAAAATATTAAAGCTGTTCTTCCTGTGGAGGGATTTGTATTTACTGCGAGGTGTATCATGGGTGTTTACGATCTCACTTTTTATGATCTTATCAATCGTAATGCAATCTGCTTCAAAGACAAAGAGGCATGGCTCGATCTTGACGACAATCGTTCTTTAAGTTTTACCCAGTATAAGGAAAAAGTTGAACTTCTGGCCGTCGGGCTGCAGAAATTGGGAATACAAAAGGGGAATCGCATTGGAGTCCTCGGGAAAAATAGCCTTGAATATTTTCTACTTTACGGCGCTGCGGCAGCCCTCGGAGCCATTATGCTGCCCATCAACTGGAGGCTGTCTGCCGAAGAGGTAAAATACAATCTGGATGATTGTGAACCCAGACTGGTGTTTGTGGACCAGGAATTTCAGGAAACAGTAGAAGGTTTAAGGGGAGGTCTTCCCTTCGTAGATAAGTACTATAACCTTGAGTCAAATAAAGGGGGGTTTTCGGATTTCAACGGGTTGATGGCCCATGGAACTGACTTTGAACGGTCTGAAGTATGCACGGATGACGGTTTTATTATTATCCATACGGCGGCTGTAGCCGGGAAACCCAGGGGCGCCTTATTAAGTCACGGTAATGTACTATGTGCAAACATGCATTTTCTCTATCAGATGGATTTGAGGCCCTGGGATATCCAACTGAACATCCTGCCACTTTTTCATGTCGGAGGGCTTTTTATCACAACAGCAATTTTCCATGCGGGTGCTCTGAGTCTCAATATGCGGAAATTCGATGCTGAAAGGGCCTTGGCGGTTATTCAGGAGTATGGCGTTTCTGTCATGGTGGAATTCCCCCCTATCCTCTCGTCCATACTTGAACAACAAGAAAAGACAGGCGCGGATATTACCTCTTTAAGGACTGCAGGCGGTCTGGATACCCCTGAAACCATAGAAAAATATCAAAAAGTGTCAGGCGGGAATTTCTATTCCCTATACGGGCAGACAGAGACCTCTTGCCTTGCCACATTTGGACGCTATAACGAAAAGCCCGGTTCAGCGGGTAAACCGATTCCACTGGCCGAGGTCAGTCTTTTGGATGATTACGACCGCCCGGTCCCTGTGGGTCAGGTAGGCGAGATCACCATGAAAGGTCCTATGGTTTTCAAGGGTTACTGGAATCTTCCTGAAGATAATGCCTATACATTCAGGGAGGGATGGCATCATACGGGTGATATGGGCCGTTTCGATGAAGAGGGTTTCTTATGGTATGCAGGCCGTAAAGCCGAGAAAGAACTTATCAAGCCGGGAGGAGAAAATGTTTACCCTGCCGAGGTGGAAAAGGTAATTCTGCAACACCCGGCCGTGGAAACGACCGTGGTTTTTGGTGTGCCGGATCCAAAGTGGAAGGAAGGGATAAAGGCTGTCTGCCAGTTGAAAGAGGGACAAACCATTGAGCCCCAGGAGCTTATTGACTTTGTTGGGGAGCGCATAGCAAGGTTCAAGAAACCTCACTATGTGGAGTTTGTAGTTGACATTCCCCTTCTTGAAAATGGCTCGCTCGACAGAGACGGGATAAAGAAGCTTTACGGCGGGCAACAGTAAAACGTTTTAAAGGTCAACCGCAACCTCGTGCATCGTGCCCTCTACCTTATTCTGGTTCCGACCCGCCTGCCGTCCGGCGGGCAGGTGCTCCGCGTATTCTGGTTCCGATGCTCCGCGTTGGAACCCAGTCGCGCTGGATGCTCTGCGTCAGAGGCACCAAAAGCGCAATGTGCCAGGAGGCGTACGTTCCCACGCAGAGCGTGGGAACGAGGGAGAAACGTTGGAACGAGGGAATATTCATTTATTCTGGTTCCGATGCTCCGCGTCGGAACCCAGTTGCCTGGATGCTTTGCATCAGAGGCACCAAAGGCACAAAACGCCAAGGGAAGTATTCTAAAAATTGATATGGAGGTAAGACTATGGATATTAACGGTTCTGTTGCGGTTATAACGGGAGGCGCTTCAGGTCTGGGAGAAGCCTGTGTCCGAAATCTGGTAAATCAAGGCGCAAAAGTCTCAATACTTGATTTTGCAGAAGAGAGAGGACAAAAGGTTGCCTCGGAACTGGGAGATGCTTCTATTTTTTGCATGACCGATATAACCGATGAAAAAAATGTCCAGGCAGCAATGGATAAAACCGTCGAAGCCTTCGGGGCGATTCACGTGGCGGTCAATTGCGCGGGGGTGGGAATCCCGGCCAAGGTGCTCGGCAAAGAAGGTCCCATGACCATGGACCATTTTAACAAGGTTGTGCAAATTAATCTGATGGGTACCATGAATGTCGTCAGACTGGCTGCGGAAAAAATGGTAACGAATCCCCCGAATGAAGATGGCGAAAAAGGGGTTGTCATTAATACCGCTTCTGTTGCGGCCTTTGACGGTCAGGTCGGCCAGGCCGCTTACAGCGCTTCCAAGGCCGGTGTGGCCGGAGTGACCCTTCCCATTGCCCGTGAGTTTGCGGATTACGGCATAAGGGTCATGACCATTGCGCCCGGTATTTTTGATACGCCCATGCTCCAAGGCTTGCCGGAAAATGCAAAAGACGCGCTTAACAAAATGATCCCTTTTCCCAAGAGATTGGGAAAGCCCGATGAGTTTGCCGGCCTGGTTCAGCATATTATTGAAAACCCAATGCTCAACGGCGAAGTCATCAGACTGGATGGCGCCCTAAGAATGGCGCCAAAATAGCAAGGAAAAGATGCACGTCCAACATCGAACGTCCAACATCGAACATTGAAAGGGAAAAGGAGACCCAAAGATGGTTAAAACTTATTCAGCGAGTGCCTATAATTAATAAACCTTAACTACTAAATGATATGTTTCAGGAAACAGAAGAATTAATTAAGATTTTCGTTACGAGTATCAAAACGGCTTAAAAAGAAACCATGCCTTGGCGTGGTTGAATGTTCGGTATTGGGTATTTGTTTTTTTATTCGATGTTGGACGTTCGATGTTTCACGCCTTGGCGTGATTCGACGTTCATCTTTCAAAAATGCAACCTGTGAATGTTTGCAAAATAAGTTAGCGCTTATGGGGGTTGTGGGGAGGGGGAACACATATGGATTTCGACCTGACCGAAGAACACCAGATGATTCGGGATATGTGCAGGGACTTTGCCAGGGAAGTGATTGCTCCCCGTTCGGAAGAGATGGAGAAAACCGGAGAATACCCATACGACATCATGGATCAAATGGCCGAATTGGGCATGATGGGTATCCCCTTTCCGGAAACCTACGGCGGCAGCGGGGGCGACTGGGTAGGTATGCACGTCTGCATAGAGGAGCTATCCCGGGGCGATATGACCTTAGGAGCCCTGTTGGATGTGACAACCAGTATCGTGGCCCAGGAACTCTATGTGTTCGGAACGGAAGATCAAAAGAAAAAATGGCTGGTGCCCATTGCAAAAGGCCTCAAGATCGGCGCATTCGGGCTTACAGAACCCGATGCAGGCTCGGATGCGGCATCCATTAGGACAACCGCTGTTCTCAAAGGCGATGAGTGGATTCTCAATGGCAGCAAACAGTTTATTACCAACATTGGACTCCGCCATGCCTCTGTTCTCTTAGCCACTGCCATAACCGAGAAGAAAAAGGGCGGGAAAAATATTATCTCCACATTTATCATTCCCAGGGATGCCCCGGGCTTTCAGTTAGGAGAGCGGTATGACAAAATGGCCTGGCATGCCTCGGCTACCCACGGGGTTATCATGGAAGACTGCCGCATCCCAAGAGAAAACCTGCTGGGTGATCCGAATCGTGGTTTTTCGCAGCATTTAGCCGTACTCGAAACCGGCCGGTTGAGTATTGCGGCCGTGTGTGTTGGAGCGGCCCAGGCCTGTCTGGATTTATCATCACGCTATGCCAAAGAACGGACCCAGTTCGGACAACCGATTTTCAATTTTCAGACCATCCAGTTCAAACTCGCAGACATGGCCATGGCTATCGAATTAGCGAGAAATCAATACCTCAAGGCAGCCTGGCTTAAGGATCAGGGCCGCAATTATACCTTTGAGGCAACAGTCGCCAAGCTATATGCCTCGGAAATGCTGGAAAATGTTGCCAGCGACGCCGTACAAATCCATGGAGGATATGGATACATGAATGAGTATCCTGTATCCCGTATTTACCAGGCGGCCAAACTCCTCCAGATCGTTGAAGGGACCTCAGAGGTTCAGCGAATGGTTATCGGCCGGCTCCTTGCATAATAGAGACCCCCATGGCCCTTACTGTCCTGTTTTCAAAATGCCAGGGTGTTACGAATTATATAGGAGGAAAACACTATGAGACAAGTCGCAGTTTTAGGTGTGGGCATGACCAAATTCGGCATATCCGAAAAAACCAATTTAGAGATGTTTGCCGAGGCTGGCCTCGAGGCCATAACCCAGTCAAATATTGAGCCAAAAGATATTGAAGCCCTGTATTTCGGGAACTGCTTGGGTGGATTTGAAGAGGGTCAACTGCATATGGCTCCCTTTGCACACGCGGAATTGGGCCTGCCCTTATCTGTGCCTGCTACCCGTTTTGAATCGGCATGTGCCACGGCCACTGTAGCGACCCGTCATGCAGCACTTCTGGTGGCCGCCGGCGTTTATGACTTAGTCCTGGCCGGGGGTACGGAAAGGGCCACAACGATGGGAACATCCTTTGCCACCAGGACCTTTGCCATGGCATCACAAGCACAGTACGAGTGCCCCGCCGGCATGACTTTTCCCGGGGTTTTTGCCATGGCAGCCCATATGTACGCCAATAAGCATGGCATTCCGCTAAAAGAACTGAAGAAACACATGGCTGAGGTGGCTGTCAAGAATCATTACCACGGATCCATGAATCCCAAGGCCCATTTTCAAAAGGAGATCGACGTGGAGACCGTTTTGGGAGGTATGATGGTTGCGGATCCGCTCCAGCTTTTCGACTGTTGTCCTTTTTCCGATGGTGCTGCTGCCGTAGTTGTAGCGGAAGCCGGAAAAGCGAGAGACCTTGTGAAAAAACCGATTTATGTAGTTGGCACGGGACAGGCATCGGGCGGTCCTCTTTATCTGCAGCAGGACCTCACCCGGGTCAGGGCGAGGGAAGCCTCGGTTGCTCAGGCATACAGGGATTCCGGCCTGGGGCCTGATGATATAGACGTGGTGGAACTGCACGATTGTTTTACTATTGCAGAGATCCTGGCCCTGGAGAGTTTTGGGTTCTATGATTTCGGAAAGGCATACGACGCTGCAACCAAGGGAGAAACCGCTTTAAAGGGCAAGGTCGTAGTAAATCCTTCGGGAGGACTCAAGGCCAAGGGTCACCCAATCGGTGCCACCGGGGCAGCTCAAGTGACAGAAATTGTTGAACAGCTCAGGGGAGAAAGCGGACCGAGACAGGTGGAAGGGGCACGGATTGGTCTGGTGGATACGCTGGGAGGCGACTTTGGAACCGTATGCAATATCATCCTCAGGAGTTAAAAATGGAATACAAACTAACATTTGATCAATATCAGAAAGGTCTGGACCGTGGAGAATTCTTAGGACTTCGATGTAATGCCTGTGACACATTTACTTTTCCGCCACTCGGGACATGCCGCAACTGCAGCGGCACCGATTTGGAAGTAACCCGGCTGAGCGGACAAGGGATCTTACGTACATTCACGGTCATCCGGGTAGCACCGGAAGGCATGAATCCGCCCTATGTGGTCGCTATGGTAGAGCTTGAAGAAGGGGCCTGGGTAATTGGTAACCTTGTGGACATAAATCCCGATGACGCGGACATGACCCTTATCGGAAAAAAAGTCAGGCTGGGGAGCCAAATGGTAAAAGGTGATATCTTTTCAGCATGTGATTCGCGGGTTATTACCTTTTCACTGATAGCTAATTAGATAAGGCCCAATTCTATTTGGCAGACTTT
This sequence comes from Deltaproteobacteria bacterium, assembly GCA_019308785.1. Taxonomy (GTDB): domain Bacteria; phylum Desulfobacterota; class DSM-4660; order Desulfatiglandales; family Desulfatiglandaceae; genus JAFDHL01. The sequence continues at coordinate 12,074 of JAFDHL010000009.1, read as the reverse complement.
GTTGAAGGGAATTTGACTGAAAACGCGCTGCCGCCTGATTCGAAACACTCTGATTTATCTGTAATAAACTCACAGGCTGAAATCCTGCCCGGACACATATCGCTGTCGCCGGGAATGAACTTGCAACGGCTACTATTAAAATCCACCGAGAAGCCGTATCTTTCGGAAAAGGCCTTTGCCCTTAGCAAATCAGAACCCGAACCTCCGGCATTAAATTCATAAGGTCTTTTTGATGAATAGAAGTCAGTATCCTGGGTATGAAAAAAACCTCCGAAAACCATTTCCTGGTTCTGGGGCGTGATTCCAACACCATAATCATGAAATTCTATTAAAATACCATCCTCTCCGGATCCGGCCCTGATTTCTATCTTTCCTTCGTCCGGCATGTTCTCTACGGCGTTTTTCAACAAACCACCACACACCTTTTTGAGGATGTCTCTATCCATATTGAGGGCGATTTTCTTTTCAAAATTTCTAACAATTTCCAGATCCCTTCCACGCATTAACGAGATCGCTTCATCGCACATGGCATCCAGGAATTCATCAAGCTGAATCTTTTCCATGTGAATCTCATCAACTACAAAAAGGGATTCAATGCGCCTCGAAATGGCATCCAGTATTTCCGAATGTTGCTTATTCCCCTCTTCACTTAATTCCTCGACAAAACCTGCGGCGCCTTCAATGATATTGATAATCCTTTCTTTTTCTTCGACAGGTTTTTGATTTAGGATATCGTCAATCTTTGATTGAAGGTCCATTAGTCGATTCAGATTGCGCTGCCCTCTGTTTATTGCCTTATCCAACGCCGTAATATTTTCTTTCTTTAGTTCTCTTGAAACCCTTCCCAATACGCCTGAAATGATAGCCATGGGTGTTTTTAACTCATGGGACAAATGGTTGATGACTCTCTCCTTGGCCTTATCTAAGACCTTGAGATCTTCGTAGAGTTTCGCGTTTTCCAGCGCTACGGCCACATAATGTGATACGGAGGTTAGCAATTCTCTATCATCATCCGTAAAATCTCCGGAATTCCTGTTAAGGGCTTGAAGTGTGCCAATACATTTACCCTTCTTGTTTATAAGGGGAATGCAAATGATGTTGTTAGTCCGGAAACCTGATTTCTTGTCCACCTCAGAATAAAAACGGGGATCATTATACACATCATTGATTGTCAACGGGGTATTATGTTGAAAAACCCAACCGGCCACACCGTAATCATCAGGTATGCGGATCTCATTTCTTTTCATGCTGGTCGCAACAAGTGCCCACAACTCGCGACTTTCATCATCATGAAGGAATACCGTACTCCTCTGGGTGTCCATGATCTGATTCGTTTGAACCATAATTACTTCAAACAAGACCTCCATATTCATCTCGGAAGTAATGATCTGGCCAAAACTCAAAAGCTGTTTATGCCGGTACATCAGGTCTCTCAACACCCAGTCTTCCTTTCGCCGGCCATAACATCTTTCTTCAACGTACTGTTGTTCCGAACTATCCATTGCGATCATCCCCCGAGGCCAAATAGCCGTTAGATGGGCATAAGAACCTATGACTTGTATTCACAAAAATCCATCAAAAAAATTTATAATATAATTTAGGTCTGCTATATGTAAATCAAATTTTTTTCCTAATTAAGTCCCTCTACATTCCCACAGGATTCCGGATGGCATATTTTGAGCCCCCCACTTTAGAATTTTCCGCATCAAAATTGCCCCTGCCCTTATCATACTAAATACCAAGCTACACTAATGGCATATATAATTATCTATTGACACTATTATGCCAACAGCATATCTGGGGCTGGCATATGACATGGGAACACCGTCCCTGCACAAAGCCCTTTCCAACCTGATAAAAAAGGATTTTATCCGGAAAGACAAAGGTAAGGAGTATTTTATAGTGGATAACTTTTTAAACGAGTGGATCAGGATGGTATCGAATTTTCCCACCCAGTGATCTCGTTGCGGTCAAACGCCAAATCCTGCACCCGGAGCCGCAGCGCTTCAGAGACCCGCATCCCGGTGCCGTAAATCAACCTTGCAAGCAAGCCCTTTGCACCTTCCACTCGGGACAACAGGGCCTGCACTTCCTGACGGCTGAGTACTATCGGAAGCCGCTTCAGACAGCGCGACTTGCCCCCGCTTCAGCTGTTGGCTATCATTCATATCCTTCATCTCCTTGTCGTTTATCATTAATATCATTCTTCAATGATATCTTACAGTTGCGGCCATTTGCAAGCGTGTTTTTAATTCTTTTTCTGTTGTTTTTCCCATCACAATATCGTAATCTAATCATCAAAACTGTCGGCTAATATCATGTTATTTGGCAATAATCATTCCAATGAGGCTAAGATGATCTACACTGATTTCGAGAATATTCCATTCCGCAACCATGCTCCTGAAAGACTGAAACAGGCATATGCTGTTTTGTATTATCTATGCAACGGCGACTCGCCTAGAACTGCTATTTTTAAAGCGAGTGATTATTTCCCCCAAATTCATGATCGTTACCAAACTATCGAAAGCAAGATCTCAACTCAGATCAATATCCCACTACACACCTTTTTTCAGTGGTTCGAGAATGATGCTATTTTCCCTGAGTTAGTTTCTCGCCTCAACCTTGATGAGCATGATAGAGAGATATTCCATGAACTATTGAGCTTTCAAGGTTTTGATACATCACATATTCCTGAGGAGATACAGGAGCCCATTGAGATGATTGTTGAGGGTGCAGTGAGAAAAATTTCCATAAATGCATATGAAAGGAAGGCGAAGGCGAGAAAGATCTGTATCCAACGCTATGGATTTCTCTGCTCTGTCTGTCGATGCAATCTAAAAGACAAATATGGTGAAATTGGCGATGGATACATTCATGTACACCACATAAAACCGCTTTCAGAGATAGGAGCGGAATACGAGTTAGATCCGATTAGAGATCTTCGGCCCATTTGCCCAAATTGTCACGCAATGATTCACACACAGACACCACCCTACACAATTGAAGAAATGAAGGATATCATTAGAAATGCCACCTAAGCCAGTGCAGCGGATCGTGCACCTCCCCCAAAAAAGTGGACACATTGACCTAACAAAGGGAGGTGTTCATTAACATGGAAAATTCAAGAACCTATAAAACTGGCAGGATGAAGAAACACCGCTACAGCAATGAATTTAAAGTAACGGCAGTAAAGCTTGCCAATAGTCCGTCTATTCTGACCATAGATGTAGCAGAAGCCTTGAACATACATCCTTTCATGCTATCACGCTGGAAGAAGGAATATCGTGAGGGGAAGTTAAAAGGTAAAGCACATAAGAATATAAAAGAAATTAAGAATATGGAGAACGCAGTGTCCGAACAACAACGCGTACGGGTCTTGGAAGCAGCTCTAAAAAAGGCTAAGATGGAAAATGACCTTTTAAAAAAAGCTGTCCAGTTCAATTTAGAAAGAAATCAGACGTTTTCGCGTTCATAGAAGGAAACAAAGGCGAGTATGGTATTGATTTTTTATGTCGGCATTATGGTGTTTCACGTAGTGGTTATTATGCATGGCGGAGGCGTCCGGAGAGTAACAGATCCGTAGAGAATCGTCTTCTCCTTCAACGTATTGAACGCATTTATGAGAAGAGTCATAAAATCTATGGAAGCCCTCGAGTATGGGCAGTGCTACGAAAGCAGGGAGAGGAGTTTGGAGTAAATAGGGTTGCGAGTCTGATGCGTTTTGCAGGTTTGCAGGGTCGTGTTGTTAAAGTAACGCGTCGAGTACCGGGGGTACAAAAGTTCTATGAGCGCAATGAAAACCTTCGTTTGCATAAACCCATGCCCGGCACGATCAACCAGCAATGGGTTGGCGATCTGACGTACTTGAAAACACAAGAAAGGGCCTGTTATCTGGCCACTGTCATGGACCTATACTCACGAAGAATAGTGGGTTGGGCCTTAGGAAGAGACCGGACAACAAAATTGACCTGCAAGGCACTGAACAATGCTATCCGTCAACGCGATCCCGAACCAGGTCTGATATTTCATTCTGATAGGGGTGTTGAGTATGGTGGTATTAAATTGCGCGATATACTAGAGCGCCATGGTTTTCTTGCTAGTATGAGCCGGGCGTACCATAGTCAAGACAATGCTCACATGGAATCCTTTTTCCATTCAATGAAAATTGAGTGGATACGGGGTAAGACGTTTGTTACAATGGATGAACTAAAAGGTGACTTACATCGTTACGTTCGCTTTTATAATTGCAATCGTTTGCACTCAGGCATTGGTTATTGCTCACCTGTTGAATACGAAAGAAAGTTGATTTAAACACTGTCCATTTTTATGGGGGAAGATCATCGCTATCGCGCCCGCTGACCGACACGTTGGACGACAAGATAACCGCATGAATGATAAGTCGGAATTCTAAGAGTAATGAACTCTACCATCATGAAATATGAAACCAAAAACAAAACAGACAATCACCGGCTTGTCCGTGAGGAACAACGTACTTACGAACTCAGGACGGACGGTAAGCTGGCACGCAAGCGCAAGCGGTTCCGCCTAATCGATGCTTTTGCCGGAGCTGGAGGCATGACGCTGGGCTTTTCCAAACGTTTCGGTCATGCATTTGATTCGGTATGGGCGAATGATTTCAACAACTACTGCGTTGAAACGTACAACACCAACTTCGGCGAGCATTGTCTGTCAGGCGATATCGTGGACATCTTAAATGATCCGTTGGCTAATAAGATACCGGAAGCCGATGTGGTAATCGGCGGACCGCCTTGTCAGGGGTTTAGCCTACTGAATAAAAACCGCCAAGGCGATCCTCGCAAACAGCTCTGGCGACCCTACTTTGAAATTGTCGAACGGTCCGGGGCGAAAGTCTTTGTCATGGAAAACGTCCCACAGCTGTTAGGATCATTCGAACATGGCGAGATCATCGGCACAGCGGAAGCGATGGGGTTCAAAGTGTGGGGAGACGTGTTGTGTGCAGCCGACTACGGCGTACCTCAAACACGCCGCCGGGCTTTCATTATTGGTTGCAAGCTATTCGACCCAGCGCTTGTGTTTCCGCCGCGCAAAACCCACTTCAATCCAAATAACAACGGGAAACAACTCAGCATCCCTTTCAACCAAAATGATTTTTTGCAGGAACCACAAGAATGGAAAAACGTCAGAGATGCTATAGAAGATTTACCCATGCCTGAAGGGACTGAAATTAGAAATGTTCCTCCACCTCTTGATTTACATTTTGGACGTAACCCAACTGAGCTTAGTCGGAAGCGATATAGAGCCATCCCTAATGAGGGAATGAATCGTTTTGATTTACAGCGAATTGCTCCGGAATTAACACCAAAATGTTGGATTCGAAAGAAGTCCGGTGGAACGGATTTATTCGGAAGGCTTTGGTGGGATCGTCCGGCTTTCACTATTCGAACGGAGTTCTACAAACCGGAGAAGGGCCGTTATCTGCATCCGAAGCAACATCGACCTATTACGCACCGCGAAGCGGCACGTTTGCAGTCATTTCCGGATGGCTTCATTTTCAAAGGCACCAAGATCGAGATTGCAAAACAGATCGGCAACGCTGTTCCACCCCTTTTAGCAGCGCGAGTGGCTGATGTGGTGTATATGCTTTTGACGATTAAAGACCATTGATATGACCGATGTATTCTCGCAGGAAAAACGAAGCTGGATCATGAGTCGCGTCAAGGGGCGTGACACCAAACCTGAAATTCTGGTCAGATCATTTATTTTCCGCATGGGATTCCGGTTTCGTTTACATCGGCGTGACTTGCCTGGGACACCGGACATCGTTTTACCGCGTCACGGCAAGGTGATATTCGTGCATGGTTGTTTTTGGCACGGGCATAAGCGTTGTCCCCGATCAAAACGGCCGACAACTAATGAAAATTTTTGGAATAAGAAACTTGATGGAAATATAAAAAGGGATAAAAGGTATCGTAGGGAATTGCGGCATATGGGGTGGAAGGTGTTGATTGTTTGGGAATGTGAGACAAAGAATCCTGAAAAACTGTTAAGAAAGTTGGAGAGGTTCTTACATGACGACTGAGAGAAAGGAACCAAAACAAGTTGACCCTGAAGTATTTCGACGAAGGGTCGAAGAATTGATTCGCAATTTCGAATCCGAACTCCAAACGGAAAACCTTCGTCCAAAGGTTCTTGCTCTGGTCCCAATTTTTCATGGTTTGCGTGACCTGGGAAAGGCACTGATTCCTTCAGTGTATGCATCGGCTGCCAGAGATCGTATTCTATACTACTTTCGCAAATATCCCGGGATTGTTATAGCCGGGGACGAGTTACTTGTCGTTTCCGGAATTCAGGAGTATGCACGGCGAGTGCGTGAATTGCGCGTCCAGTTCGGCTGGACTGTCGCCAGCGGTGTGACAATTAAAGAGATGAGCGAAGATCAAGATGCAGATATCCCGAATGAATTGATGGCCATGAAGCCGAGCGATTACGTGTTGCTCAATGAGTTGCAGGATCGTGATGCGGCGCACCGTTGGAATGTCGCCAACACAATACGAAAGGAACGTGGTTCGGTCCGTGACAAGATTCTAAAGTATATGCGGGCAAACGTCGGAAAAGGAATTACGAATGAAGAGTTGCGCTATGTCGCAGGAGATAAGACGGAATGGGCAAGGCGGGTTCGCGAGTTACGAACTGAGTACGGTTGGCCGGTCGCCACAAGGTCGACTGGGCGGCCCGACTTAAGCGTCGGAGTGTATGTGCTTCAAGCTGATCGACAGAGCCCCGAACATGATCGGCACATCGCGGACGATATACGGCGCGAAGTCCTCCGCCGTGACGGGTATAAGTGTCAAGATTGCAATTGGTCCCATGAAGAATGGAATCCATCAGACCCCAGGCACTTAGAAATACACCATATCAAACATCATGCAAAAGGCGGTGCGAATGTAAAAGAAAACCTGAAAACTCTTTGTACCGCTTGTCATGATAAGATTCATCGCAACGAGAAATAGGATCGTCCAATCGGGTAGCCGGGGGGTTTAATTCCCCAGCCCCCACACCATCCGCCTTCGCATTAATGCTATGGCGGGACAAGCCCCCGACAAGCCGGGATCTACGACCCGCGTGTGGGTCTCCTTCGGCAAGCTCAGGACAGTCTCTGGCTCATAGCTTTGCTCTTAGACTTCCCTTCCTGAGGCAGACAAGTCCTCCTGAGGCGGGCAAGCTTCAGACATCGCATCACGGTTCCGCCTCCCGCGACAAGCTCGGGATCTTCGACCCAACGGCAGGCTTAGGACCTACGGCTTGTCTTCGGCTAGTATTTTGGTTAATATGTTCAACACATTAACCGGATTCATCCTGATACGCTTTTTACACACGTCTTTGGGAGCAGATTTTGCCCGTGCTGTGTACAAGCAATATTACAAATGATAGTCTTTCATAGCTACAGGACAGGCATACAGGGGACTTTCCGCCAGAGGTGGATAAACCCACCCAAGGCGGACGAGGTACCCCATAAGTTCACGCCCCCCGGCGGCGGGATCTGCGACATGCCGGGCGTACACAAGGCGCTGACCTGACTACTATTCCGCTACGCTCCATAGCAGCAGGTGAGCTTTTTCTGTGAAGAGAATGATTTGAAATGATACACGATATCCTGTGGTATGTACTCGGTTTTATAGCATTTGCATCTTGGTATTTGTATATTTTTGAAACACTTCCTAAGATTCGAAAGCGTAGAACCATTTACTTGCGTGATTGGGGCTTTAGTGCTTTTCAGCCTCTGAAAAATTTAAACGAATATAAGAATATTTGCGAGCAAGATAATGAAAGCTTGATATGGTACAAGGCGCAGCTATATCTATTATTCTCATTCATCGGAATCGGCGTACTTTCAATTGTCATGCTATGAAATAAATTGGTTTTCACATAACAATTCTCTGGAGAATCGACGGGAAAACGCTGGCGCGTTTCCCGCGTCTCAGCTCCAGCGTCAGCCGTTGACATACATTGGATTGTGTGGTATGTTGTGTAAAATAATGGAGGTTTGATATGCCCACCAACCTAGCTATAGACCCTGAATTATTACGAAAAGCGTTAGAAATAAGCGGTTTAAGAACTAAAAAAGATACTGTTAACTTGGCTTTAAAAGAATTAATTAATAGGCACAAGCAATTGGAAATAATAGATCTTTTCGGGAAGATGGACCCAGATCCTGATTACGATTATAAAAAAGGAAGAAGTCGGTGAAAGTTCTTGTTGATACCCCTATTTGGTCTTACGCTTTACGCACCCGCAATAACGAATATCAAAATGAAATAGATCAACTTGAGTCACTTATCAGAGACCAAAGGGCTCTCATCATTGGTCCTATTCGTCAAGAAATTCTATCTGGTTATAGTGATTTACGGAAATTTAGAAAACTAAAAGAAAAACTCTCCTTTTTTGAAAATACCCCTATTCAAGATATTGACTATGAATTCGCTGCCGAACTATGCAACCAATGCAGGAAAAATGGAGTTCAAGGCTCCCACATTGATTTCCTTATTAGTGCTGTTGCAAAAAGAATTGATGTTCCGATCTTTACTACAGATAAAGATTTTCTCCGTTACCAGAACGTTATTTCGATAAAATTATTTGAATACGCGGGCTAACATCGCAATTCAAATGTCTTTTAGCATTCGCATTAACGATCAATGGCGAATCTGTTTCAAATTGCAAAACGGGAATGCATACGATGTTGAGATTGTCGATTATCATTGAGGTGATAAAATGAAGATAAAGAAGATTCCCCCAATTCATCCTGGCGAGATTCTGTTTGAGGAATTCCTTAAACCGATGAACATAAGCCAGAATCAGCTTGGCAGAGGCCTTGGAGTCTCTCCACGCCGTATCAATGAAATAATCCATAGTAAAAGGAGCATAACCGCAGACACTGCTCTTCGTCTTGCGACCTATTTTGGCAATTCCCCATCATTCTGGCTTGGGCTTCAAATGGATTACGATCTTGATGTGGCAGAAGATACTCTTTCATCGAGAATCAAAAAGGAAGTCCAGCATCTGGCTGCTGCATAGCACTGGCTAACAGGCAAGTGGAGCAGATGGCTTTTTTTAAAGGCTCATTTGCCATTTTGAGGTTCTCAGTTTTTAGTCGCCAAAGCTCACTTACGCATTCGTACTAAAAAATCTTAACAAAAGAGCATTTTTTAATGATTGACATTCTTTCTTTGTGGATATACAATGTATATCATAATTTCGAGGAGGTAGAAATATGCAAGATAGCACTGAGCTACAAATTGGAAAATGGGGTAATTCGCTTGGTATCCGACTCCCAAAGCATATACTGGAAGCACTCCAATTGAGTGTCAAAGACCGAATAAGTTGCTCCTTAGAGGATGGAAAATTGGTTTTAAGACCCGTATCTCATCAAAAGAAATATAAATTGGATGAATTGCTCGCGCAAGTGGAAGAGCCTAGCGAAGAAATCTCATGGGGTAAACCCGAAGGAGAGGAAGTTTGGTAGCATATATCCCAAAACGTGGAGATTTTATTCGGCTTAATTTTAATCCACAGGCTGGACATGAACAAAAAGGCGCAAGACCTGCTCTGGTGGTAAGCCATAGTATTTTTAATAAAAAGATGGGATTTGTTTTTGTTTGCCCCATCAGCAATACAAAACGTAAAAATCCATTTTATGTAGCCATACCCAAAGGCAAGAAAGTCACAGGGGTAATCATGGGAGATCAGTTGCGTTCTGTTGATTACAAATCTAGAAAAGCGGCTCTAATTAGCAAATGCCCGGAAGATCTTCTTCAAGAAGTCTTAATGCGTATAGACCCTATAATATTCTAATTCCCAAATATAAAGCAAATGCCCGGAAGATCTTCTTCAAGAAGTCTTAATGCGTATAGACCCTATAATATTCTAATTCCCAAATATAAAACTTTTTCGCTGGCCGCTCAAAAGCCAGCCTGTTACCGGGTCGTTCTCTCAGCTTTATCTAACTATTTGATATCAACAGGATATCCTTCACACTTTCACGGGTTCAGGGTTCTGCCCTGGTTCAAAATGCCTCCTCCGGGATATCCACCGCAGATGTATCCTCCTGCTGCAACGCCGTGTAACGGGCAAACACATTAGGCAGGATATTTCTGCAGAAGTATTTTGCCGTTTCCACCTTGCCACGGTAAAAGATACCGTCCGAAGAACTCCCGTCGACCTGCTTGATTTTTTCCCTTGCCAGCAGTCCCTGCTCCAGGATCAACTGACCCATCAGGACTTCGGCAAAACACTCCAAAAAACGGGTCGCAGTCAATGCAACCAGACGGGGTTTTCCTTCTTTAAAATATTTCATGTAGCGCGAAACAATATCACCAGTTGCCTGAGCCGCTTGAAAGAGAAGCTTGAAATCAGGCCCAAAGTCGGAATCATCCTGATGTTTTTTGGTAAAGGCCATGACTCCCTGAATCCAGTCCTGGAAGACCTTACCTCCTTCTATTCCAAGCTTGCGTCCTACCAGGTCCAGGGCCTGGATATAGGTAGTGCCCTCCCAGATGGATGCGATCTTGCAGTCCCTTGCATACTGCTCCACAGGAAACTCCCTGCAATATCCCACACCGCCCAAAATCTGGATAGCCTCCCGGGTCAGGTCATAACCATAATCAGAGCAATATGCCTTCACCAGGGGGGTAAACATGTCAGCCTGCTGCTGGGCCTCTTTCCGGATCGCATCATCCGTATCCTGTTCTGCCACATCTAACAGATAAAAAACCTTTCCTATCATGGCTCGCATGGCCTCGGTTCCGGCCTTGAGGTTCATCAGCATCCGCCGCACGTCCTCATGCTGAATAATCGGGACCCGCCCTGCGCCACGGTCCGTGAAGAGAGGCCCCTGGACCCTCTCTTTGGCATACTGCCTGGCTGTGTCATAGGCGTTGGCCGCCATGGCCTGTCCCATAACTCCTGTAATCATGCGGGCCTCATTCATCATCTGGAACATCTTAGCCATTCCGGTGTTTGCCTCGCCAAGGAGTATGCCCCGGCATTTGCCGTTTTCCCCGAAGTTGAGGGTACAGGTGACTGACCCGGCAACACCCATCTTGTGCTCGATGCCGCTGCAATAGACATCGTTAGGTTCTCCTAAAGACCCGTCCGGGTTCACCCAGATCTTTGGCACGATAAAAAGGCTTATCCCCCTTGTGCCCTGGGGCGCTCCCTCGATGCGGGCCAAGACGAGGTGGATAATGTTTTCGGTAAAGTCATGTTCTCCGGCAGAGATAAACTGTTTGGTTCCTTCGATCTTGTAAATGCGGGGATCACCTGCCTCAGGATCGGGCACAGCCTTTGTCCGGAGCCACCCCACATCCGATCCGGCGTCCGGCTCGGTCAGGCACATGGTTCCTCCCAAGACACCTGTATACATCTTCTCCACAAAGAGTGTTTTGTCATCCTCTGTCCCAAAGTTCTCAATCAACCTGCCGTTGCCCACTGCCAGGCCCGGATAAATCATCATGGCCAGGTTGGCCCCCATGAAAAGCTCACTTAAAAACCCGCCCACAACCTCTGGCAGGCCCTGGCCACCAAATTCCGGGCTTTGAGATACGGCCATCCAGCCGTTTTCCGCTAAAACACGCCAGCACTCATGGAAAGCCCCCGGTACCTTAACTTTGCCATCCTCATAAATACACCCCTCCTGGTCACCGTCCTGCATGGCAGGCCCTAAGACTTCCCGGGCCACCTTCAGGGCCTCATTAATAATCATCCGGAAATCATCTTCTGAAAAATCCCTGTAAGCCTCGTACGATAAAAGTTTGTCAATGCCTAAGTGTTCAAAGAGCAGAAATTCAATATCCCTGGTCTCGCGCCTGAAAAAGTTGGTTCCCATTATTTTTCCTCCTCTTCTAACAACAGTTTTTTACGGCTCCAGTCTTGTTAGCCATTCGACTCTATCATAGTGTTTATCATATGAATAGATTTCTGCGATACCTTTGTTCTTCATCATTAATGCATTGTAGGCATCAATAAAATCGATGTTTTTTTGGCTATATAAGGTGAGGGCACTCAAGATGAGATCTTTGTTGGTACATATTAAGTTA
>JAFDHL010000178.1 GCA_019308785.1 Deltaproteobacteria bacterium | reverse complement strand
TCTGTATTGTGGAAGACCTGACAACCTTCATACATGAATTCATTGAGGGATATGAAGATCAGAAACGCACCGCGTAGCAAATAACGCGTGACTTTTTTGTGATTTTATGTTTTATGAATCATGCGAATTTTCTCCCATTTCTCTCCCTTCCCGAGAGCGAGAAATACGTTAAGCAAACACATGACACATTTCAATAAATGACTATTATAAGGGGAAATATCATGACAAAAAAAATTCTAATGGCGATCCTTTTCTGTCTGACAATATTCGCAGTGCTTTCAGACCCTGCCATGGCATTTAGGACATCCGATCTTGAAGGCACCTGGCATGGCTATCTGGCGGGGATTGATACAGTAGCCGAAGATGGTTATTGGATAAGTCTAAAACTCGATATTGACAGCACCGGTGACGTTCAAACCACCAGCACCTATACGGATCCATCCGGTTCAACCAAAAACTTTACCGGTGGAAGCCTGGCTTTAGACGGCAGCGGCAAATTGACCGGAAACCTGATCAATGCTGAAGCTACAGTGACAGTCCGGGACGGAAAAATGGACCGGGGAAAGACTGTCATAGGTTTTGCGGATACGACCGATGATGATCACTTACACGTGGGAAAGCTCATCAAGGCCGGAGGGGCATCCTTTCAAGACAGCGACCTTGCGGGCACCTGGCATGGATATCTGGCGGATGTGGATACAGATACCGGAGATTCTTGCTGGGTACATCTAAAACTTGTTCTTAACAGCTCCGGTGAGGTTCAAACAACCAGCACCTGGGAGGATTCAGACGGCTCAAGCGGAAATTTTACAGGGGGGGACCTCGACCTAGACAGCACCGGCAAATTGACCGGAACCCTGAACATTTCCACCGTTACCATAACAATCGAGGACGGAAAAATGGACCAGGCGAAGACTTATGCGGGTATAGTATACAACACTAACGACAATACAATGGGTAAGGGAAATCTCGTCAAGACGGGCGGGTCCTTCACAACCAGCAACCTTCAGGGCACCTGGCATGGATATTATCTGGAAATCGAATCAGATGGAGATGCCTACTGGATTTACGCGACGCTTGAAGTCAACAGTTCAGGGGGTGTTGAAGGCGGAAGTTTTTATGGCCCATTGGGGCTTATCTCAACATTTAACGGGGGAACCCTGACTTTGGACGGTAACGGTATTTTAGGCGGAACGATCACCACTACTGCCGGAAATACTGCAACCATCAGTCACGGCAAGATGGATCAGGGTAAAACAATTGTGGATTTCGTAGACACCACCAGCAATAGTGAGTTAGATGTGGGCATGTTCATCAAGGCAGGTATTCCGGGTAGCAATGTCGGCTCGCAATTATTGCTCCTGCTCGGTGATTAGCGGTAGACAAAACAACCTACATAAAAACATGCCAAGGCAGGGTCAGAAACGGCCCTGTTTTTTTTGTAAATGTGCCTGTCAAGTGGCTGCTGAATCAGCTTCAAAACAATTTATTTAAACAAAAATTTGACAAAATGATTTCATTTGGTTATAAATAGCTCAAATTTTTCGAATCACTGAAGCTCTACTCTTAACCTTTTAAAACCACTCACAAGGTTTCCATATGAAAATAAACAGTAAATTTGTTTTGTCTCTCTCCTGATGGAACTTGTCAGTTCTGTTTGGAGTAGAATTTTTTTTAGACAAAGCCAAAACCACCGAGAGATGGCGACGGAAAGCCGCGTGTCTTTAGCCTTTCATTCAATTGTGAACGGATAGATCAGTTTTTAAAAGACGGCCGAGCTGCCGGGTGTGACATCGTCAACGTCACATAACGGGCAGTCCGGCCTTTTTATTACCTCAATCTTGCATAGGAATTTAAAAAATACTTGAAAAACCATCTGGGACTCCTGTTAATAAAGGGTTGTAGACCAATACAATCCAAAACAGGAGGTTACCCAGATGGTTATGAAACAAAGCCAAAGTATCACGAATAACCTTGCCAGTAAAGGCTTAGAAGAGGGAGTGTCAAGAGCCAGAAAAATCAATGCTTCCACCGTTTTTGAAACTTGCACCGAGCAAATAAGCCCCTTTGGTGGGCTTCTCGGATTGATCAAATTTTTGGACCTGATCAAACTTGAAGAGATTTTTAATCATCTTTATATCGCCCCCCGTCGGAAAGTGAGGCTGGGCAATTATCGGATGGTTGTAGGGATTCTCATGCTACTATTCATAGGCTTCAACAGGTTATGGCATTTCACATATATTCGTTTAGATGGCATAATCTGCGGATTTTTTCAGCTTACACAGTTGCCGGTGGCAAGCACATTCTGGCGGTATGTCGATAGCCTGGGGATCAACCAAGCTCTTTCATTTTTGAAGATCATGAGCGTATTGAGAGAACGGGTTTGGCAACTATGTAGCTTGAGCTACGAAACCATTCATTTGAGCACAGACACAACTGTCGAGACCCTCTATGGTCGTCAACAGGGAGGACGCAAAGGTCACAATACGAAAAACCGGGGCAAAAAAGGCTATCGTCCTGTGCTTTGCTTCATTGATGAAACGAGAGAATATCTCCTCGGAAAACTCCGAAAAGGAGAAACAATAAGTGGTGAAGAAGTGGCCAAATTCATAAAAAAGATCAAAGCTCAACTCCCAGGTTGCGTCAAGAAAGTACTATTTCGTGGAGATGGGGAGTTTTTCAGTTGGGAGAGCGTCTCTGCCTGCATTGAAGAAAGCTTTGATTTCATTATCGCCAACAAAGGAGCCCGTCCCCCTTTTGATCCAAAGACATGGTACAGACCCAAAAAGCGTAAACCATACCAGTATAATAGTTGTACCTATAAGCCTATGGGATGGAAGCTTCCTTGCCGATTCGTGGCCATGCGAATCCCAAAAGAACTGAAATCTCCTGCCGGGAAACCATTGCAATGTGAACTTTTCGAGGAGGATCGCTATACTTGTCGCATCTTCTGTACCAGCCTGAGCGGAAAGTCCCACAAAGTTATCGCTGAATATGACAAGAGAGCTGATGTTGAAAATCTTGTTGGGGAATCCAAGCGAGAAGGCTTAGAAGCCATTCCCTCAGCCAAATTTAAAAACAACTATGCCTACTTTCAGATCGTTATATTGGCCTATAACATATGGCGTTATTTTAAAATGATGGCAGAGATCAGCAATCAAATTGGTACCTCTGATACTCCTGATTCGGCCCATGACTCTTTGAAGGGCCTTAAGGACAATCTAATCAGAATTGCAAGGCTGAAACTTCTACTTATAGGGGCCAAAGTCGTATATCATTCAACGGATAAAGTGAAATATTCCATTATGGATAGTCGAACCCCCGGTCTAATGCATTTCTTGAATTATTTGGATAAAGCGCGATCAAAAGTAAGACCTTGGCTTGAAGGCAATCTATGGCCATGCCGCTTTTCATTAAACAGTATCTAAGCAAAAAATTTTTTGCATGGATTGTATGATGTTGAGACTACATGAAAAGAAGCTAAAACCCGACTGACCGATTATTGCGAGTATTGATCTATCAAAAGGTCAGAGAGATACGTTTCAGAACAAGCTCAGTGTGAAGAAGGTGGATAAAAAATTTCACCTCTAATCGCAAACGGTTACATCCGTGCAAAATCCAGGTATTAATAACTCCATATAGAAACAAGGAGATCCCCCATGAAAATCAGAAACACTTCAATTCTCCTCATGATTCTTGTTTTCGCCTTCCTACTCATGCCCTTTACTGCCTCGGCCGTGGTGGACTGGACAAAAGACGATGCCAACAACCCCGTGCTTGAAAGGGGAAGTTCCCCCGCATGGGACGATGAAGAGATAGAGCGCCCGTGCGTTATCAAGGACGGTTCCACCTTTAAGATGTGGTATACGGGTTTCGATGGAACAACCAGGGCAGTAGGATATGCCGATTCATCTAACGAGAC
Source organism: Deltaproteobacteria bacterium (assembly GCA_019308785.1). GTDB lineage: Bacteria > Desulfobacterota > DSM-4660 > Desulfatiglandales > Desulfatiglandaceae > JAFDHL01. Next base: position 2,615 of record JAFDHL010000178.1, on the reverse strand, counting down.
CGGCTGGAGCAAATATGGCTCCAACCCTGTTTTTCAGCCCGGAGCGTCCGGCAAATGGGATGACGAACATGTCGGCCTGTCCTGGGTCATCCTCGATGGAAGCACCTACAAGATGTGGTATACGGGAACCGACGATCCCAATGGTGAGGCAAACGCCCAGATCGGCTATGCCACATCCAGCGATGGAACAACATGGAGCAGGCCTGACCCAAACAACCCTGTCCTGCCAAAGGGCGGCGCTAACGACTGGGACGGAGAAATGGTGCTTTCCCCGACAGTTATCAAGGACGGCTCCACATACAAAATGTGGTACGTGGGCTGGAATGATAGCCAGGGAGCCGAGGGCATAGGTTATGCCTGGTCGGATGACGGAGTATCCTGGACCAAGTATAACAATCCCGACACAACGAGCAATCCCTATGCTAACAGCGATCCGGTTATCACGCCCGGCCAGGAGGGCGCCTGGCACAGAGACGAACTGTTCACCCCATGCGTGATAAAGGAGGACAGTATCTACCGCATGTGGTTTGGAGGAGAGGATACGAAATGGTACGAAAGGATAGGATACGCCTATTCCATAGACGGCATCCACTGGCGGCAATACGACGGCAATCCCATAATTATGGAAGGCGGATCCGGTGATTTTGACGAGAACGACGCAGCTGATCCCATGGTGCTGAAGGACGGAAATACTTATAAGATGTGGTATCAGGGGGAAAAAGGCGTTGATATCACCTCCTTCGGCTATGCCACGTCCCAGGCCTATCAGGGAAGTCACCTGGAGATTAACCAGATGAGTGTCATGACCAGCAATAACCCTACTGAAATGGAGATCTTCCTGGCAGTTATACCTGAAGGCCCCTCTCCCCTGGATATAAATGAACTGAAAGTCGAAGGACCCAGTGACTTTTCCTACCTGAATCTTGCACGAGTTTGATCAAATTTCGTGCAAGAAATTTTTTGCACGCGTTATTTTGTAAATATTAACACTAAGTTAGGGAACGGGCAAAAACACCTCCTTCTGAAAGCCGCGATTTTACTGGCTTCCCAGGGGGCCTTCAGAGGACTTATTTAAAAGGGTTTTCCCAATGACATGAATATGCTTTTGTACCCAGATCGTTAAAACCCAGATTTTCTTGCATCCGAGTAAAATCAGCAACAGTAAGCCTCAAAAAGTCATACTGCATTTTTAGCTGTGTTCCGTGCAAGATCCAGGTCCTACACCTTCTCTGATTGGAATAATTTCAACTTTATGGGGCGCCAGATTACAACATGTGTGAATCCTCAGGCTGTCAATTCCGGGCGGTATACCTTTACTGTAAAGGCAAATAACGGGGAGATCACCTCCAACTTCCTTGACTTAACAGCCGTTACGATCCCCTGGCCAATGGACGGTTCAGGCAATTTAGACAGGCGAGTCAATGATAATACGGCCGATAAAGTATACGCAGGGAACACCACGCCAACCTTCAAGTGGAAACCATGCGTTGGCACTGGATATTACTACCGTGTATGGGTGACGGATTGGAGAAACAGGGCCGTGTGGTGGGTATCGGATCTGGATATAGGCACCAATACAGAAGGGGGCTACATGTCCGCCACAGTTCCTCAGGACATACTTAAACCTAATACCCCCTATTGGTGGCAGGTAGAGGTCTTTGACTCAAATAATCTGTGGGGCGCCCTTAACAGTTCTGTGAGCAATGAATATTATTTCTATACCGGGACAAAAGATACCGGTCCGTATGATTTTCTTAACGATACTTATGGAAAGGCAGGATTCGTAAGCGGGCGTTCATTCAAGGACGGCGACAGGGCTTTCTTCTGGGCCTTTGTCCAGAATCTTGCGCCATGGAATATTGACACGACTACCAATAAATTCCGGGTGGATGGTCCGGGTACGAGCCATGATTATGATTTTAACCCTGACAATAATGCCTTTACCGCCGACCCCTACCCATTTATGTATAATTCATTCGTACAGGGCGCCCCCGTGGACGGGACCTATAATTTTTATGTCTATGAAGACGGGACAGGCAATAATGAAACCGCGAATATTGCCTTTACCATAGACAACTCCGTTCCGCAGGTCACAAAGGATGATATGCACCATGAAAATGTCGTCACCCGGATTGACAACGCCTATCTCCCTTATACAGACCCTGAGCTTTTCTGGAAGTCAAAAGGTGCTGGTTACTGGCACAGGGTCATGATATTTGACTGGAACTACCGCCGTTTTGTCTGGAAATCCGACTACCTGAACGGCGTAACCGCAGGCAGTGACATGTCGGCCCAGGTCCCGGAAGGCATCCTTAAACCAAGCAATCCATACCGCTGGTGGGTTGAGGTGTATGACAGCGCCAAACAGAACCGTACCCGTTCCCAGTGGCTGTCCTTCAAGACCGGTCCGGCCGCAGAGCCGGGAAGGTTTCTGCCCGCCATATATCTGCTGTTGCTTGGTGATTAGGGCGGATACAACTCAAAACCAAATAAAAGCGTAAAAAGGCCGGGTCATTTTGACGAGCCGATCGCTTAACGTGTTGAAAATTTCTTAACATTTGCCCCCCTATCGGGTAGAACCTGGTAGGGGGATTTCTTTGCTTAAAGGACCAAAC
>JAFDHL010000177.1 GCA_019308785.1 Deltaproteobacteria bacterium | reverse complement strand
CCACTGCGAGGCACAAGCGGGCAGGTTTCGCAGATTACGCAGAGTATAAACAAATCTTTTGTGTCACAGACCCGCCTGCCACTGCGAGGCACAAGCGGGCAGGTTTCGCAGATTTCACATAGTATAAACAAGTCTCTTGTATTCGAGTGATTTGGAGCCAAAATTTAACAGGAGACCTACTTTAAATCGCGAAGCTTTCAAATAGTTAATGAGTTGAGCCTCTTCGATACCTGATAAACTGGCAAGTGCTTTTATCTCGACTATGATATCATCATAGCAAACAAAATCAGGCTGATACTTTTTATCAAGAACTTTACCCTTGTATATAATCTCAACAATCGTATGAGCTTTGTTAGGAATCTGCTGTAAATTGAATTCTCTCCCCAGCGCTTCCTGGTAAACGGCTTCCAGAAATCCACAACCGAGTTCCTTGTGTACCTCTAAGTGCGTAATCTGTGGATGGGTTCTCTGGTCTTTCATTTCAGCGTAATCTGCGTAATCTGTGGATGGGTTCTCTGGTCTTTCATTTCAGCGTAATCTGCGTAATCTGTGGATGGGTAAAGGATCAGCGGGCACCTTGCCCGAAAAGAACAACGCCGATGGTGCGAATGAAAATCTTGAAATCAAGAAATAGTGACATATTCTTGATGTAGTAGACATCGTATTCCAGTTTATGCAGGGCATCCTCCACAGATGCACCGTAGGGGTAATTTACCTGTGCCCAGCCGGTAATTCCGGGGGATACTGAATGGCGGATATCGTAGTATGGAATACTGGCGGTCAGTTCACGGACAAACTCCGGACGCTCCGGTCTCGGCCCGATAAGACTCATCTCCCCGCGGAATATGTTCCAGAGCTGAGGCAGCTCGTCAATGCGCAAAAACCTGATGACCCGGCCTACGCGCGTCACCCGCGGATCAGATTTATCGGCCCACACGGCACCGTTCTGCTCCGCATCCTTATACATAGAACGGAACTTCCACACTGAAAAGACTTTCCCTCCCTTTCCTACCCGCTGCTGTTTAAAGAACACAGGCCCCGGCGAGTCCAGCCGGATAGCCAATGCCGTCACTGCAAGAAGCGGTAAGGTTATGATTATTATAAGAGCCGAAATACTTAGATCAATTAGCCGTTTCATTTCCTGCGGATACGAATTTTTCTCTTATACAAGGAATATAAATCACCATGGTCCATTAAATGTTTTAACATCTGCATTATTTTGCAATATTTGCCTGCTGAATAGCTTGTGCCAATTTACCCAAAACAGCCTTAGGCGGAAATGGGTAAAGGGTCTGCAGCTAATTAACCAATAAATACCTAATGACTTCTCTCCCCCATAATAACAATATTCACAAAGGCCCTCCAGAGATACACAAACTGGGTCTTTATGGGGGACTTGAGGTAGCTCTCGATATACCGCTTTTCGGATTCTTCGATTTGTTCGATGGTTTCAGGAAGATCAGAATAATGGAGCTCGTTTATGTCAGAAACAACTTAAAACTTCTACCAATTCAAAATGACTGATCTGCTGCCTTTTCTCTTACAATAGTTAAATCCAATAAACTGAGAGGGTCCTTTGTAGTTCGCTTTCCAGCGTCAAGGATTTCTATTGCAACTATTCTTCCTTCTTTGGAGTAGTCGATAATGATTCCATCAAATTCCGCAGAATCAGCAATGTCAACATCAGGAATGAATTCAATATTAATTAAATCATGCTTGGGATCATATTCGATTTTCATCTTTTCACTCCTTCCAGTAGCGTTCTATCTGAGATGTTCGACACGGCGCAGTGTATAATGGCTGATGGAGTCGCGTTTGAGGTCAGAAAAAAAAACATGGCAGGCCCCGGTGAAATCGGCTGTGCCGTTTCCCGCAGGGAAAATTTCACCCCAGTACGATAGCGCCTACCTACCCTGTATAAATAGCCCAAAGGAATTTATCAGGGCAGGCGGGGCAGGCAGGTCTGGCAGGATCGCCAGGATCACTCCACGTCTTCAGGACTGCATATAGATATATCATCCACTATTGCAAATCCCGCATCATTTGTTGCCAGTAATTTAACCCCCCTTTCATTCATGGAAGTAACAACAAGCGAATCGTTTACCATTAGGCCATATACTGCTCTTATAAGTTGACTCTTAAGAACAATTTCAAATGTTACAGGCCCAATTGCAATCCCCATTTCGATTATCTTTTGGGTATTTGTGAAGTATTCATGAAGTCCCCTAACTATTTCAGGATTTCTGTTAAGTTTCCTGACTATGTTTGGAGGCTTTACCAAATTTTTCTTCACAGCTTCGACCATCATTAAACGGTGAAGCACTTCGAGAATCACATTTGCTGAAGTCATACCTGTCAAATCACCCTTTTCACATCTGTCTATCAGGCGACTACACTGCTCGCTAACACCCGTAAAATGATAAATGAAAATGTTCGCATCAATAAACAGATCTGAACCTATCTCAATTTCATCAAGATTCATACACACCTTCCTCTTCCATTATCGTATCAAGAAGTGCCTTGGATATACTCATCGCCCCTTGGGTGCTTTTAGTGATGTCTTCCTTTTTTGATTTGTTTTTACCTTCCAATGTAAGCAGGTATAACTTAAGGGCGTCTTCCAATAGCTTACTAAAAGGCTGCTTCTGTGAAAGAGCCACATTTTTTGCTTTAAATATCAAATCCTCATCCAACATGGTTCCAACTTTCTTTTTCATAAAAATCACCTTCTTTCAAATTGAAGCTCCCTGCAGTCCGGCATTCAGAAAACAGCTGAGTGCCGGACTATGCATCTTCAAAAGTAGCATGCGTGGGCAAGATATGTCAAGAAATATAGATGCTGTTCTTGAATTCTACCATAATGATAACGATCCTAAACAATTCCCCGGTTTCCAGTACCATGATCCTTTAAATGTCTTAACACCTTGATTATTTTGCAATATTTGCGTGCTGAACAGCTTGTGCCAATTTACCCAAAACAGCCTTAGGCGGAAATGGGTAAAGGAGTTAGGTTGTGGTTAGTTTTTGGAGGGTGGTGATCAAGGTCCTTCTGAGGTGCTCGACACGGCGCAGGGTGTAATGGCTGATGGAGTCGCGTTTGAGGTCTTTGATAAGCCACAGGGTTCCATAGGTTTTGTTTTCTTCGGCAAGCAATGGTAGTTCAAGTTTCAATAGACTTTCTCCGATAAGATCATTTTCCCTATCAAACCCTTCCCTCGCCCAAACCTTATTTTCTTTACTAACCATAGGTTCCATCTAATATCGGCACATGAATTATCTGTTCAATAAAGTCCTCGTTCTTAATTTTTTCAAATAAGAATTCACTGACTTCCGGGGGTAGCACTTTCTCCCCACATGAAAGACATTCTTCGTAGATAACATTCCTGACGATAAATAATCTTCCACCAATCCTTAAATCAATTTCTCCCTTTTTATTCACCATTTCAGAATAGCATGCAGAGCATTTCATGGTTTCGCCCTCCTCTTCTTAAAATCCTCACTCCATTCTTCTGAGCTCAAAGTTGGATCATATGCCGTTATAATCCAAACTGGGTCAATCGAGCATTGAACGTGTAATATCTTTCCGTGTTGAGTAATTCCATATATGAGGCAACTTGGGTCGTATTTATCCTTCGGATAATCCTCGATGACCTCTCCTGATAATATAGCATGCTTCACCTCCCTGGGTGAAATATTGCGTTCCACACATCGTTCAAAACCATGAATTGTGAAGCGATGATTTCCAGCTTGAACTTGCTGTTTAATCCAATCAACTTTTGAGTTAATTTCCACCTTTAATCAATATTTTTCTATCTCATCTATTTACCCAAAACAGCCTTAGGCTGAAATGGGTAAAGGGGGTTAGGAACCCCCTAACTTTTGGAGGGTGCCGATCAAGGTTCTTCTGAGATGCTCGACACGGCGCAGGGTGTAATGGCTGATGGAGTCGCGTTTGAGGTCTTTGATGAGCCACAGGGTTCCATAGGTTTTGTTTTCTTCGGCAAGCAAAGGCAGCTCAAGTTTCAAGAGACTTTCTCCGATAAGATCATTTTCCCTATCAAACCCTTCCCTTGCCCAAACCAGCTTCTCTTGTTCTCTCTTTTCGGTTTGCCCTTCCTTGAGCCATGAGCCCTATGTCTTTAATATTCATCTCCGCCTATCTGTCAAGAATGAATGCCTTATCCCTCTAAACAGTTGCCCAATCCTCGACTTTCAATTTGCCAATCCGACCAAATTCTTTTACATTATGAGTGACAACAGCTAGCTTGTTTGCCATGGCAATAGATGCGATCTGAGTATCTCTTTCACTGATCACCATACCTTCTCTTTCAAGTTGTGCCCGTATAACCGCATATTTCCCAGCCGCTGCTTCATCAAAAGAATATAGGCCCAATAACGACGATATCTGTTTTATTTTCAATCGCCTTTCTTTCTTTTTCATCGGGGATTTTTCTATTCCGTACAATATTTCAGCCAGGGTAACGGTTGATAGGGCTAAATTTGACGGAGAGTGTTTTTTAATCCGGTCGATCACTCTCTTGTCACCACGCATCCAATAACTGATGATATTCGTATCGAGCAGGTACATATCTCCCATGGTTAATCCAAACTAAAATTTTTTGATGGCAACGCTTCAGGTGTTTTAAAGTCCTGATCCACAGAGAAAGCATCCCAGAAACCCTCCGGCCACCTGCTTCTTTCAAGCGGTTCAAGGATTACCTTATCACCCTTTTTGCTGATTTTTACTTCATTTCCCTTAAAACGAAACTCTTTGGGTAACCGAACCGCTTGCGACCGACCGTTTTGAAATACTTTTGCTATTAATTCCATAACCTACCCCCTTTTCATGGTATCGATATATATCAGTATATATCATCTATCAAAAAAGTCAATCATAGCTTTATGTCCCGTTCATCTTTGATTAATTCGTAAAAAGTCGAGCATCCCCCTTAACCGTCATCTCTGCCCCGCATCAAGTGCGGGATAAACTACAGCGGGAATCCAGTAATTACAGGTTGCCCAATTTGTCTTTGCATCTTCTTGCCTTCTCAACTTCTGATCCCTTCCAAATAATTTGCGCTAATCTGCACCTTGTTTAATGCTTTTTCTTTTTTATTTAGCTGGGGTAGCCTTCTCAAGAAAACCGGCGCCAAGTATGCGATTAACCTCAAATACAGCTCCGTTGATCTGATAAGTCAGCTCATTAATATCCATATTTCTTTATCTCAATCACGATTGAATCTGTTTCGCGAAACGATGACCATTTTTATCCGAGCAAGTCGCTCGGCTAAAAGTCCGCGTCCGTCTGCGTGGGTCTGTGGCTAATTCAATCCCTAAATCCCAGCATTCCAGCATTCTTGTCCTCTGCCCTCCGACCTCTGTTGTCTATCCTTTCTACTCTCCGCTCCCCGTTCCCTATTGCTCTTGCAGAGTTATTTACTTTTTTATGGACGTCCCCAAGGTCCCATTTTGTACTTTTTCTCAAATTCCTTGAGTCTGAGTTGGGTCTGCCGTTGGCCAGCCTCAAGAAGACGTAATTCATTGGCAAGCGCTGCTTCTACCAGAGGCTTTAATTGGCGGTTCCTATTGGAAATTAATTTAATATCAGTCACCTGCGACCTCCTTTCAATACAATATTATAGTTCTAAATTTCTCAACGGATTATATCATAAAAAGACTTAAATGAACAAGCGACAATATATTTCAGAATGGCATGCAGTGCATTTCATGGTGAGCAGAAAGACTTTTTTAAATTTGAGAGATTTTGCTCCAGAGGTTACAAGCAATGGCGATTTTCAGCAGGTTTTGCAAAGGTTTCATCACGTACTGGGCCAAATGCGAATTCGTTGATGATCTACAACCCAAAGGTGACCCTGCAGGCTCTCAACAGAGATTTTTAAAATGAGCATCCGAACGAGATATTCAGCTTCGGATAAGAGTTGGGACGGGTTCCTAAGGACGATTATGCCCTGAGAGGGAAGGGGAGAAAAACGAAAAGGATTTGAAAAATCCATATCCTGAGTAACTAAGGCCCGCTTTTCATGGAGGCATAATGAATAGATATGCTCATCTGGTGCACCGGAAAGCTTTTCTTGGTAAACTGTGTGAACATCATGACCAGCTTCGTAAAAAAGAGTTGACAGACGCACATCCAAACACTCGTCAAGCTTGAATTTCATGCGGACTCTCAGAAACTAAAGGTACATATCGGTCATGGGTAAGCTCAGCGGCATAGGCAAGGGCAGCTCTGATGTCTTCTTTTGTAAGTGACGGATAAGCTGCAAGAGTTTCATCCTCGCTGACGCCGGCGGCAATGTTGTCAACGATCAGTGAAACCCATACTCTGGTGCCCCTGATACAGGGCTTACCGAAGCAGACCTTTGGATCAATTGAGATCCGCTTAAAAAGTTCTTCTTTAATCATTATCGCCCCCTTTTCGGAATCGGTAACAAGTCCCGGAAATTATACACATTCCTTATGATCTAATCAAGGTGCTTTTTCCCCTCCCCCCTCATCCTCTTTTCTCATTCAAACAAAACATGTCCGGATTGGCCATCATGGCTCCCATCATCTTCCCGATTTCATCACAGCATGTAAGTGAATCCTCTGCCTGTTTGTCGTCCAGATATCCACAGGCCGCGGCTGTGTTGATCCAATGTTTGGTCTCAGCCAGTTCCCCGTTTGCACAACAATTCCATAACCTCTATTTTAAAGGCAAAATAAATATATTATCATGTTCATCCCGTAAATCCTGTCCAAATGATTTACCCAAAACAGCCCGCCACGGCTAATTTCTGGAGGGTGGTGATCAAGGTCCTTCTGAGGTGCTCGACACGGCGCAGGGTGTAATGGCTGATGGAGTCGCGTTTGAGGTCTTTGATGAGCCACAAGGTTCCATAGGTTTTGTTTTCTTCGGCAAGCAAAGGCAACTCGAGTTTTAAAAGACTTGCTCCGGTAACATCATCTGCCGCATCAAACCCCAAACATCAAGGATTAGCCAAAGTTCCTTTCGTTAGTAATAAATTTTCTGTTTCGATCCCTTTCACCATTAGGTCAGGAATGAGTTCAGTAGCATCCAAGACTTCAATTGCCACAACTTTTCCATCCGGTCCTATATCTATCGATACCTGATCACTTAAGTGAATGACTTCACACTCTATTTTACCTTCAAGCAGTCTGATATCCAAGGCATCAACAGAAGGATCATATCTAATCTTCATATGGAATTACCTCCTAAAAATAGTATACATATACGGTAATGATAATAAGCTCGTCGTTTTCTTCTGCTACTACGGGGGCAATCTGTTTAACTAAATAATGTTTTCCGCGCCATATATCATCGAAAGTAAGATTTCTCCTAAACATAAGGCGGCCTTTTCGTGCAGGTTCAGAACTTCCCTCTTCAACTGCTTTTATCACCTCACTCTCCGAAGCTCCACGATCAATCATTTTTATCTTAGCATGGTTACTGAAAACGATTTTCTTCCCTTGAGAGCTCCCCATGGTTTATGTTTCTCCCTCGTCTTTCATCTATTTGACAACGCTCCTGAATCATTTATTATTATCATAAACTTTCTACCCTTTATGTGTCAATTTAAGGCTCAACACATGAATTCAATTTACCCAAAACAGTCCGCCATACTACCGGCGGATAAACCCGCCACACTGACGGCGGATAAATCCGCCACACACCCGCCTGCCGTCCGGCGGGCAGGCCCGGCCGATCTTCGACCACAATTGTAACTTCCTTAAATTGCGGCAGCCACTTCCCTGAGTGGCACCTCAATCACCTTCTTCGGCTTTTCCTTCGATTGCGCCAACCTCTCCATCTCTTTTACGATTTCTGCCTTAAGGTATTGTTCTCCACAGACCTGGCAAACTCCAGTCGGAACATTCTCAATTATGGCGATGAGGTCTTCTCCCCAACGATAGTCTACTGCAATCCTTTTCTCCAAGACCTCTCCTCCACAAAAGTGACAATTATGATAGACTCTGGCCACACTGTTCACCTCCTCTTTCTGTAATTTTCGATCCACTTATGAGGCCGTTTGGAAGGGTCATAAAGGGTGATGAGTAACAGCTCTTCTGGATCGCTTCTTATCGTGCATACAGAATGAACTGGTTTGGGTCCACAAAATCCCAAAACTAAACAACTCATGCCTCGCGGGTCATCTGGATAATTCTCGATAATTTCACAACCGCCCAATGCTTCATCCAACTCCCACATGTGTATCATGTCAATTTGTCGTTCTTTCTCCGCGTGTTTTGATAACTCATACTTCCCCTGAATTACAAGTTTCCGTATCTTCTTATGATCCAAGATATTGATTCCTCACATATACTAAGATAGCACTCTAATAACACTATTGCATTTGTTTTGATTTCACTGCAGATCCTTTTTCAATCCGCTCTACACCACGACCTCTGCTTTCAGTGGCATCTTAACCCCTTTTTTGATGTTTTTTAACTATTGAAGATCCTTTATGCAAGCAGCAGTCTCTATTTGTCGTGATTCCAAATTTAAAGAATTTATTGTCAATCCTGATAAGATCATCCCGTAAATCCTGTCCAAATGATTTACCCAAAACAGCCTTAGGCGGAAATGGGTAAAGCAAAAGTCTGGTCAGAAATTACCCAAAACAGCCCGCCATACTACCGGCGGATAAACCCGCCACACAGACGGCTACGTTGTCAAGTTATTTGATTGTTTAAGGACGTCCCCTTTTCCTATACACATTTTCAAGAATTAGGGAACTATCAAAAAAAGTTCTTGCATCCCCCTAACATATTAGGGTAAAATATTTTTGATCCGATACAGTAAACCTATAACAATATTAAGGTATTTCTTATGGATGCTATCACTGCAAACCAGGCAAAAAAAGATATAAATCGCCTGATTCAAAAAGTCATATCCAATGCAGAAGCTACCATTATCTGCAATGACAGAGGCGAAAAAGCCGTCCTTCTTTCGCTTGATGAATTCAATTCATGGAACGAAACGCTTTATTTGCTTTCCAACCCAGCCAATGCTGAACACTTAAGAAAATCCATTGCTGAAGATCGGGTGGGCGAAAGGAAGGAACGGGAGTTAATCTATCCATGAAACTGGTTTTCACTGAAACGGGCTGGAAAGATTACCTCTGGTTTCAAGAAAACGATCGAAAGCTGTTGAAGAGAATCAACTCCCTTATCAAAAGTGCCATAAGGACCCCTTCCGAAGGTCTTGGAAGGCCTGAATGCTTGAAGGCTGATCTATCAGGTTACTGGGCACGCCGTATCAACTCGGAACATCGTCTTGTATATCGTTTTACTGAAGAAAAGCTTATCGTAATATCTTCCCGGTATCATTATCACAAATAAAACGTTCCCGTTCTTCATTGAGAATTTCCCTCAGGATTTCTGATGTCAGCCCTCTCTCCTGCGCTTTTCGGCTAATCTCGCCCATAATTTGCTTCAGCGAATCTTTAGTTTTGGTTGCTTCGATAAGCTGGATACTAACCAAAGCTTCCAGTTTGCGCCGATCTCCTGAAGATGCAGACTTAAAAGCGCGTGCTGCTTCGTTATCAATTTTTATAGTGATTTGTTCGGTTCCCATTTTAATCCTCCACAAAATATTCCCACGATCTTTTCTTTTTATTCTACTACCAAACTTATTATTTTATCAAGAAGAGGTAAACTGGAAATTTGAGATGCGGTATTTATTCGCCAACGCTCAGGGTTTCCAGTACCATGATACGTAAAATGTCTTAACACCTTGATTATTTTGCAATATTTGCCTGCTGAATAGCTTGCGCCAATTTACCCAAAACAGTCCGCCACACAGACGGCGGATAAACCCGCCACAAAAACGGCGGATCTACGACCTTAGGCGGAAATGGGTAAAGGGTTTCTTTCTGTTCCTTGTGCACCTCTAAGGCTGCCCCGATGATCTTATAGGTTCTCTGATCTTTCATTTCAGCGTAATCTGCGTAATCCGTGGATCGGTTCTAATGACTTCTCTCCCCCATAATAACAATATTCACAAAAGCCCTCCAGAGATACACAAACTGGGTCTTTATGGGTGACTTAAGGTAGCTTTCGATATACCGCTTTTCGGATTCTTCGATTTGTTCGATGGTTTCAGGAAGATCGGAATAAAATGGAGGGAGACAATCCTTTTTTTATTCTCCTTTTTGCACTTGTTGCTCCAGAAAATCCGCAAAGCCCAGCAATTCGGTCTGTACCTGCTTAAAAACGCCAGGAAGCTTCTCTACAAGCTTCTCCACTTTTTCCGGATCAAACATAAAGGTATAGACATTGCGGACTATGTGCCGAAACCCGCGATACTCGTCAAGCGCAGTGATTGTTTTCGCGGAGATCACGGCTGGACGTTCCTGGCGGATCTCGGAGGCCATCTGTTCCAGCAACAACCGATGCCAGTTTGCACCTTGAGGCACACTGCCGTCTACAGTTGATGCAACCAGTTCGAAAAGCCGCTCGAGGCCACCATAAAAACCGTGTAGGTTCAATGCGACGCTATCAAGATACAGATCATCTTCCGATTGTTGCGACCGTTGCCATCCGCCACGAACGCGATCGACTATTCTGGTCAGTTCGACGATTTCGTCTCGGATCCGGTCAGCTAAACCTAACAGCCTCCCAGTCATAGTTCAATTCCTTCTTGCTCAATGCGCCGGCGTAAACCGGGACGACATGTTTCCGGCTCAACCAGGTCAAGCTCAAATTCCGGACTAAGTCCAGTGACCATTGCAACCGCACGATAGAACTCGCCTGCTGGAATTCCCCAGGCTGCCAGGTCTATATCCGACCAGGGTGTAAACCGCTTGAAGTCTACCAACGACCCAAACAACAAAACACGTGTGGCGCCAAACCGCTGGCGCAAAAGCTTTGCAGCCGAACGTGCAACCTGCCATGCGCGCTCCCATCGCCCTGTATCAGAAGGTACTTCCAATTTTCCAGCCGGCTTATACCTTCGTAATTCTTCAGGCGTCAATTCCAAAACCGTTTTTGCCATTTCTATTCTTTCCTTTCTACGATTTGAGACATTTGTTTTTAAAAATTGGATGATTTTGTTCCAGAGGTTACTAACAACGGCTATTTTCAGCGGATTTTACAAAGGTCTCATTTCCTAAATCGCTCCTGAATCATTTATTATTATCATAAACTTTCTACCCTTTATGTGTCAATTTAAGGCTCAAAACATGAATTCAATTTACCCAAAACAGCCCGCCATACTACCGGCGGATAAATCCGCCACAAAAACGGCGGATCTACGACCTTAGGCTGAAATGGGTAAAGGAGGTCTTAAGAGCTTGATTATTTTGCAATATTTGCGTGCTGAATATTTTATAATAACAACTTGCCCAAAAAAGTGTAGGCCTGACCCCCATTTCCCTTTATGCGTTTACTTTCGCGCGGTAAAAACCATTCTTTGGCGCGCCGATGAATTCGATAATACCCTTCTTCTTCAAATCGGCAATATCCCGTTTTGCAGTCTTCTCTGTTACGTCCCAGTGAGCGGCTAAGTCGGATGCTCTGCTCTGCCTACCCGCTGCAAGTTGTTCCAGGAACCATGTTTGCCGATCATTTACAGGGACATTTACAGGGACATTTACAGGGACATCAGCACGTGAATGTTCGAGCACTGCGGGGTGCGGATAAAATATGACCCGGAAAGCCATGCCAAGCTCCTGCCAATCTGGTTCCGGATACCCGCCGGACTGACATGCATGAAGGACGCGTTTATACCCACTTCCCCATTCCTCCATAAACCCCATTTCCCTGAAGACACGCGCAATAACGCGATTGCGAATCTTGCTCACACCGGCCTTAAAATCCTCCATTGTCATGCCGAAAGGAAGCATACCAGGGTTCTGCACTTCCATCCTGTCTGCATAAATCGCTACCAGAATACGCATACCACGCAACGAATAATCCGCATGTACGATGGCGTTAACCAAAATTTCACGAATTGCTAATTCCGGATATTCAGGAATATCCTGCCGGTGCATATTTTCAATCTTTGCAGCCAGGCGTGTGTTACGGCGGATAAAACGCGGCACCTCATCAAAGGCGTTCAGAACAGTGCCCGTGATGTCCATACGATCAATGAATTCCGTTTTGTCCGTCCCCCGAAAACGTGCACAACTCACTCTTGCATCGGGAAAATAGCGTTTCCTTACGTTATCCAAGCCAAACAGAATCAATCCGCCATTGGACACCGAAAGACCTCCGGCATATGGGACAAGCAGTCCTAAAGACTCCAGCTTCTTTTCATCGATTTTCCGACCTGTAACACTGAAGATACGTTTTACTTTTTCGACATCCAAAGCCTTCACCGACAGATCAGCGCAAGGTAACTGGTCATAAGACCGGTTTTGCATTGAACGTTGCAATTCAGCCAGAATTTCGGGGCCAGCCTGACGATTGGTGGAACCAAGGCGAACGTAAACACCCTTCTCCGGGCCATCGGCCTTTAAATAAAAGGGGCCTTTCCAGTGAAAAACACGTAAAATCAACAGCGGTTTATCATTATGGGAATATATTTCAATTTCAGGCATCATCGCAGGACGAATACTGTCGGCAATGGCATTTGCCAGGCGTTCTTCCGCCTGAAGCACTTCCGGTACGCCGTGGATAGTTCCGTCACTTCCGCGCCCGATAATAAGAATCCCACCTGCTGTATTGGCAAAGGCTACCAGGGTTTTAAGAATCGGTTTAAGCGAAGAAATATCGCGTTTGAATTCCAGTGTCTTTCCTTCAGGCCTGATGAGTATCTCAGAAATATTCATACCGATCTATTGCTCCGATGTTTCCATGTTGTGCCAATTTACCCAAAACAGTCCGCCACACTGCCAGCGGATAAATATCTTATAGGTTCTCTGATCTTTCATTTCAGCGTAATCTGCGTAATCTGTGGATCGGATATGGGTAAAGGAGGGTTTTTTGTTCAGCCAACCTCACCAATGTCTTTATGTGTTCGTTTATTCGATTTAGAGACAGACAATCCCCGGTTTCCAGTACCATGATCCAACAAATGTCTTAAAACTAAAGTGTATCCCTGACCCCAATTTCAAATCCAACCGCCCGTTCCCACGTCCATTATTCATCTTTATCCTTGACTTATCATGCATTCATGCTATCATAAAATTCTAACATCAATTTCAGGAGGAGCTATGGCTATTATAAAAACAGTTGGCAGCAGCGGGCAGATCTCCTTAGGCAAAAAATTCGCAGGTAAAACCGTAATGTTGGATGAGATCCAAGCGGGTGTTTGGATGGTTAAAATCGGTCGATTCATTCCCGATAATGAAACGTGGCTTCATGGGCCAGATGTCCAAGCCGAACTCAACGAAGCAATCGCCTGGGCTGAGAAAAATCCGCCCGAGGATACAAACTTTGAGGAATTAGAAGCCCAGATCAAACGATGAACCAGAAAAGCCATCAGCCCGTGCGTTTGGATTTGAACAATCCTGTCTTTCAACGCCTGCTTTTCAATCTTTCCAAAAGCGATCAGCACAACATCCTCAATACCCTGCGGAAATTGGCAAATATGACATGGCAACAGGTATATGCTGATCATGGACTAAAATGGGAGGCCATATTATCTAAGAGAGGCCCAGGTGGTAAAAAGCTATACAGTTTTCGAATCGCCAAGGGATTTCGGGGAATAGCGTATCGTGACGGCTCATGGCTGAGTCTGTTGTCGTTACATCCTGATCACGATTCAGCTTATCAGTAGGCAATATAATCGCGATGGCTTCTCCTGCGGAATTCATCTTTCACCTCTGCCCTCCCTGCCCAGTTGAACCGGGGCGACCTCCCTGACTGAGGCAGGCAAGCGTCCCACGACTCTCTCCTCTTTCCTCAATCCCCAAATGCCTCAATCTTTACCCCGCCTGTCGGAGTGAAGCGTAGATCCCGCTATCGGGGCCCCGTAGGTAGTTTACTATCGTACTCTGGTTAAATCCTTTTTTGCATTTATTTAACCGGGCCCTCAATCCTTTAACCCCCATACCCCTTATCTATTTACCCAAAACAGCCTTAGGCGGAAATGGGTAAAGGATGTCTTAACAGCTTGATTCTTTTCATTTGCAATCTTTGCCACAAGCGGTGTCATTACGAGCGCACAACACAGGACATGGCAAAATCTGGCAATAATCGTCGTCATTTTTTATTAGACAAGACCAACGGGAGCTTCATAATAATTCCAAGTTTCCAATCCCGTTAAAACCCAAACATCAAGGGCTTATCTCAATTCCTGATAATTTTGTCAGGGGCACTTCAATCACTCTATCTTTTTTTCCTTCAATAGCAATCTTATCCATTTCCCTTGAAACCTCAGGAGAATAATATCTCTCTCCACACTCATTACAAACTTTTGCCGGTACTTCCTCGATTACAATGAGCTTATTCCCCCATCTGAAATCTACTGTGACTTTTTTTTCTTCCAAGATACCTTTTTGGCAAAAATAACATGTTTCCATTTATATCCTCCTTGTGAACGGATCTTCCCATTTCGGTAATTTCGGAACATAAACTGTAATTATCAAAAGATCACCGCCATAAAAACTTCCGCACAGAACGTGAATCCATCGGGAATCGAGGCCCTGTCCGACAAAGAGGCAACTTTCCCCTCTTGGATCGTCAGGGTACTGTTCTAATTCCCGGCCATTCAAGATTGCTAATACAATATCATCTACTGTAATTTCTTCTTTGCCCCGTTCGACTTGAGCATGGTGAGACAAATAAAAACGACCTTTTTTTACTTTCTTCTTAGCTATCTCAATACAGGACATTCTTTCCATATTCTATCATCTCAATTCTTTTCAATTTCATCAAGATTCATTCTCCCTCTGCCAAAGGCAGATAAAGGTTTCAGCCTTTCATCAGGAAAGGCTGAAAAATCAGGTCAATCCTGCCTGCCCCGTTGAACCGGGTCCCTTTAGGGTGTTCAACCGGGGTACATCCTGTCCAAATGATTTACCCAAAACAGTCCGCCATACAGACGGCGGATAAATCCGCCATACAGACGGCGGATAAACCCTCCACACTACCGGCGGATAAACACTCCATACTAACGGCGGAACTCCGACCCTCAATTCTCACGATTTTCTTTTAACCATTTTCGGATATAAACGAATCAAAGCGGTCCGGATGTCATACCATTTCCAGTTGTATACAAGTTCTGCAAATTTCATTACAAACTCATTTCTTCTTCCCAGAACTCTTTGTCCTCTTCATAAAACATTTCTTTCACCTTATCGTAGTCCAACTCCACGAACCTGGTCTTAACTATTCTCTCACAGAAATTGAAAATCGGAATATGAACAAAACAGTGAAAAAGCTGGCTTAAATCACCATACCACTCCTTCCAGGTTGTCCATGGATTACCATCATTCAGCTCTATATCTTCCTGATCTTTCAGTTTCTTCTTTTTAGCCGGTAATGGAATAGGAGGTATTATATCACAGCAAAACTCAGCCATACGCTCCAAGGCAAATACCCACCAGGGGCCAGTCCGCAAATCAATAGATGCGGTCTTGTACAGGCTGTTTATACCATAGCTCCAGGTCTTCATTTGCTATTCCTCGCCGGAAAGTATGAATCGAGCCCCTCCAGTTCTTGTTAATGATTTACCCAAAACAGTCCTCCATACTACCGGCGGATAAACCCGCCACACAGACGGCGGATAAACCCGCCACAAAAACGGCGGATCTACGACCTTAGGCTGCCCCAATGATCTTATAGGTTCTCTG
>JAFDHL010000176.1 GCA_019308785.1 Deltaproteobacteria bacterium | reverse complement strand
TTTGATCTTTTGATCTATGCGCTTTATCCCACCACCGGGGAGCAGTTTCTCAAATGGAAATACGGGATAGAGGAGAAACCTGCTGAGGTAAAACCCAAGACCCTGGAAGATATCAGGAAAGAGGACGAGGCCATGGCTGCGGCCCTGGAACAGGTGTGTAAGACAATGTAGAGGAAATCAGTTAAGAATTGATTTGGCTTCTAATGGAGTAAAAGGTGTTTATTACCTTTGAAGGCATTGAGGGATGTGGCAAGTCAACCCAGGCAAGGCGGCTTGTTAATCGTTTGAGGGAGGCCTCAGTTCCCCTGGTTTTTACACTGGAGCCCGGAGGAACAAGGGTGGGCCAGGACATCAGGCGGATACTATTGGATTCCCGCAACAGGAGCCTGTCACCTTTGGCCGAACTTTTTCTTTATGAGGCTGACAGGGTGCAGCATGTTGAAGAGATAATTAAGCCGGCCCTGGAGCATGGAAAATGGGTTGTGTGTGATCGTTTTTTTGATGCGACAACGGTCTACCAGGGCTTTGCCCGGGAGCAGGACATGAAACTAATCAGGGACTTGAATGAAAAAGCATGTTCCGGGATCGGGCCTGATATAACGTTTCTTATTGACTGTCCGGTGGAAATAGGCCTTGAAAGGGCTTTGAAACGGAATGAGGCTGTTATTGAGGAGGGTCAGGACCGGTTCGAAAGGGAAAAAGAGGATTTTCATGAGGCTGTAAGACAAGGGTATCTAACAATGGCTAAGGAAGATCCTGAAAGGATTGTAGTGGTGGATGGTACGCTCAACGAAGACGAATTGGAAGCAGTAATTTTCGAACACGTAAGGCCGTTTATGTGAATTTATTCTGGTGCCGAAATTTATTCTGGTTCCGATGCTCTGCGTCGGAACCCATTCTGATAGACGCTCCGCGTGCGCTCCCAAGGGCGCGGTCAGAAATCATTTTTGTATATATAAGATGTCCTATATGTTGTTTTCCCAAATACTTGGCCAGGAAAGGGCCAAAAGATTTTTAAAACAAGTAATTGCCAGGGATAAGATACCGCATGCCTATCTCTTTACAGGGATTCCGGGGATCGGAAAGACAAGTATGGCAATGGCCCTGACAATGGCGCTCAACTGTGATTCACCGGTTGACGGAGATGGTTGCGGCCGGTGTCCCTCATGCCGCAAGATTATGCGCGGGAACTTTCCGGATTTCTTGTCCTTTAAGATCCTGCCTGACAAGAAGAACATTCTGATCGACCAGATAAGGGAGCTGAACCGGGAACTCGGTTTCGCTCCTTTCGCCAAATACAGGGTGTGTGTCATTCATCAGGCCGAGACAATGACAGATGAAGCGGCCAACTCCTTTCTGAAGACCTTAGAAGAGCCTCCACCTGGGAATATTTTAATTCTCAATGCCAAGGAACCCCGTGATCTGTTGCCGACAATTGTATCACGTTGTCAGCGTGTGGCGTTCCAGCCCCTTCCCATAAAAGATATGGTGAATTGGCTTGTCAAAGAAAAAGACCTGGACGAGGAAAAGGCAGAGATGCTGGCCAGGATTTCCGCGGGGAGCTTAGGCCGCGCCCTTAATCTGTGCGGGGGCAATTTTCTTGATAAGCGACAGGAATGGCTCTCAAGACTTATTGTTCTGCCTGGCCTTTCCAGGGAAAAAGGGTTTGAAATGGCAGTTGAATGTGCAGCGGAGGCCAAAAGAATGGGTCTTGATACCACTGAGGATGGTGAAGCCGGGATTCTGGACATGCTTACCATGTGGGAGAGCTGGTACCGTGACCTCCTGATTCTTAATGCAGGAGACATGACTCACCTGCTCATGAACGTGGATTTTTCTCATAAGTTGAAAAATATTGCTGAACATTTTAAAATAGATAGCCTGATTGACAGTCTCCTGACCATTGACCGGGCTCGAAGGGATTTGATCAGAAACAGGAACACAAAGCTGGTGATGGAACATACTGTGCTTGGTTTAAGGCGGCTTGCTGATGCGCTTGGTGCAAAGGGCACGGCGCAGAGCTAACTATCTCGGGCAATGCTCAAAGGACATGGTTTGCTACACTGAAATCAAGGATTAATCATGAACAAAATTGTTGGTATCCAATTTAAAAGTCACGGCAAGGTATATGATTTTGACTCCGGGCACTTTGTCCTGAAAAAGGGGGACAAGGTGATGGTAATAACCAAAGAAGGGCCCGCTATTGGCTGTGTTTGTGGCAAGCCTCAGACCCGGTCCTTGGATGTGCCCAAGCGGCCCCTCAAAAAGGTGTTTCGCCTGGCCACCGAGGAGGAAATTAATAAGTATGAAAGAGGTTGCAGGCTTGAGGAAACGATTTATGACTACTGTTACCAGAAGATAAAAGAAAGATCGATACACATGTGTCTGGTCTCCGTGGAAAGGCTTTTTGATGGCAGTAAGATCGTGGTTTATTTTACGGCAGATGGCAGGGTGGATTTTCGGGATCTGGTTAAGGATCTTGTCGGGAAATTTCGGACCAGAATAGAGATGAGACAGATCGGTGTTCGCCACCAGGCTAAGATGGTCGGGGGGCTCGGGGCGTGTGGCCGACCCTTATGCTGTACGGCTTTTCTGGACAATTTTGCCCCCGTAACAATAAAGATGGCAAAGGAACAGAACATCTCTCTTAATCCGAGCAAGATATCCGGGATGTGCGGGAGACTGATGTGCTGTCTAAACTACGAGCGTGAATACTATGAAAGGATCAAGAAAAATCTGCCAAAAATCGGCAAGAAGATTTTGACAAAACAAGGAGAAGGAAGAGTTATCAGGCAGAATATTCTAAAAGAGACCCTGATCGTGGCGCTGGAATCGGGGGAAGAATTTGAGGTCGATGCCAGGGATTTTGTCAGGGAAGGCCTGTTTAAGAAAAAACCGATAAGGAGTAACCACTAAGTTCATTGTCAAAAAAATTCTATGTAACAACACCTATATATTATGTGAATGCAGAACCTCACATCGGGCACGCATATTCAACGATCGTGGCCGATGTCTTGAACAGGTTTTACAAGCTTTGTGGCTCTGAAACATTCTTTCTTACCGGAACGGATGAACACGGAGATAAGATCGCTGCTGCCGCAGAGAAAGGTGGACAGACGCCAAAGGAGTATGTGGACAGGATCAGTAGTCTGTTCAGGGCACTCTGGCCCAAGCTGAATATTACGAACAATTATTTTATTCGTACAACGGACCCGGATCATGAGGAAACGGTTAGGCTTATCCTGCAGAAAGTAAAAGACAACGGCGATATCTATTTCAGTGAATATGAGGGTCTTTACTGTTTTGGTTGTGAAAGATTTTTCACAGAGCGCGAACTGGCGGATGGCAAGTGCCCTGACCATGGGACTGCACCCGAGGTAATCAAAGAGTCAAATTACTTCTTTCGGATGAGCAAATACCAGGACTGGCTGATAGACTATATCCGGAAGAACCCGGATTTTATAAGGCCCGAGAGATATAAAAACGAGGTGCTTGCCTTTTTAAGGGAGCCCCTGGAAGACCTCTGTATTTCGCGTCCAAAGTCCCGTCTCAAGTGGGGAATTACACTGCCTTTTGATGAGAACTTCGTGACCTATGTATGGTTTGACGCTCTCATCAACTATGTTTCAGGCATTGGGTATCCGGATGGTGAGCGGTTCAAGAAGTTCTGGCCTGCAGTCCAGCATGTTATTGCAAAGGATATCCTGAAACCCCATGGTATCTACTGGCCCTGTATGCTCAAGTCGGCAGGCATTGAACCTTATCAGCATCTTAATGTCCATGGATACTGGAACGTGAACGAGGGTAAGATGTCCAAGAGCATCGGCAATGTGGTCAGGCCCTTGGAGTTAGTGGATATCTACGGCCTTGACGCATTCCGGTATTTCCTTTTGCGCGACATGGTCTTCGGGCTTGATTCCGGGTTCAGCGAAGAGGGCCTGATAGCGAGAATCAACGCGGATCTGGCAAATGATCTGGGAAATTTGGTCAGCCGGAGCCTGACTATGGTTCTCAAGTATTATGAAGGAGCATTGCCTGAACCAGGTCCCCCTGAACATGAAGATAGGGTTCTCAAAACCGAAGCCCTGGATATAATTGACAGGTACGAGGTATTCATGAAAGAACTGGCCTTCCACAAGGCCCTGATGGCGGTGTGGGAGGTGATCGGCAAGGTTAATAAATACATCGACACCATGTCTCCTTGGGTCCTTGCCAAGTCAGACAGGGAACGGCTCGGAACCGTTATCTATCACATCACTGAAACGCTTAAAATCGTTTCTACACTCATATGGCCGTTTATGCCGGAATCCGCTGAAAAGATTCAGGATCAATTAGGACTTGCCAAAAAGGGCAAGGATTTCCGGCTTGAAGACATCCGGGCATGGGGAAAAGAAAAGCCGGTTCGACCTATGACCAAGGCACCGGCCCTGTTCCCCCGCATTGTGTCCAAAAAGCAGGACGGATCTTCCAAAGAGGAGGAAAAGAAAGTGCCAGAGAAAGATGTGTCCCTGATTTCCTTTGAGGAATTTCAGAAACTTGATCTCAGGATTGGAACCGTTAAAAAGGCTGAGGCAATTCCCGGATCCAAGAAGCTCATCAAGCTTACTGTGGATATAGGTGAAGAGAGGACCGTTGTTGCTGGCCTGGTTGGCCATTATACCGAACAGGATCTCACCGGAAAACAGGTAGTACTGGTAACAAACCTGGAACCGGTCAAGCTTATGGGAGTGGAATCCCACGGCATGGTCCTGGCTGCCGAAGACGAATCCGGGGTTCATATCCTCATGCCTGATGCCGATACTATGCCGGGAAGTAAGGTAAGATAGGTCGGAATATCTACCCCTTAACCGCCTGGTTTCCTCAATCTTCAACTCCTTGGCCCGGTCTTCAAGCAATGTCTTGGTCAGCGATGTTTCACCCGCTAATTTGCCGTAAAGCCTTTCAATGGGATCTGTAATTCAATGTCCCTGGCTTCAGACCATAACGCCGTCGCAATTGGGCCGGTATACCGATCCAACCCTTTAGTTGAAACTTTAGCTTGCATGACATTGGAAGATGCCATTGACCTCCTCCTCCCCCTTAAGACGTTATACATTAAGATGTATAAAGTAAAACATTGACCGTGTGTCGTGTCAATTCATTGATTTTATGCGCACATATCACGAGACCCATCTGTCCAACTCGAAGCCCCAGGATAAGGGGTTCACAAAACGGACTCCTTCTAAGACGGCTCCTATGTTGAAATTCTCGGTAAAGATGACCGGAATGTGGTGCATTCGAACTGAAGCCCAGATCTGCGTATCCCAATAATAAGTTGACTTTTAGATTAATTAAAGTTATCCTAAAGTTAATTTAAAAATTAACTTATACCTTTGCGGGGGTTAGATTCCATGTCAAAATATATAAGTGCAAAGGAATTTCGTCAGCGTTTTCCGGATATTGTCGAGGATCTCAAACGTTGGGGAGAGATTATAGTTCTCAAAAGATCAAAACCGCTATTTAAGGTCGTGCAGTTCGAGGAGTCCCCAACTGATTTGCTTGACCGGGCTGCTATTGAGGATAGTGGGCAACCCGACCTTCAGGAAATATCCCGGATTGTTCACAAACTCCGGGAGATCTGATGAAGGTCGTTGCCGATACAAATGTGGTTGTTTCCGGTTTACTATGGGGAGGTCCACCTAACCGGATTCTAAGATGGGTGCGTGACGGCCTTCTTGAGATTATTGTCTGTGAAGAGACAACTGCAGAAGTGAGGCGCGTTATACAATACAAAAGGTTTTCCAAAAGACTGTCCGATCTTGATACATCCTCAAATGAAGTTTTTTCCTATTTTATGAACTTGGTCACATTCGCATCCACGCCGGGAAGCATTCCTGAAGTAATCAAAGCAGACCTGTTTGATAATATTTTCCTTGCACTGGCATCGGAAAACAGCGCCCAATTGATTATATCGGGTGATAAGCATCTCCTCGATTTGGGGACATATAAAGATATCGAGATTGTAACGCCAAGTGAGGCTTCAAGGGTCATTGAGACTTTAGTGACCTATAGGGGGTGAATCTTTTAGGAATAGCTGAACTGTAAAAAGGTGAATAAATGACCCTGAAATTTGCCACATTTAATACCAATTCCATTCGTGCCAGGTTGCATGTTATTATGGAATGGTTGGACCGGGAACGACCGGATGTACTGTGTCTCCAGGAGACCAAGGTCCAGGACAAGGACTTTCCTGCCGAGCTGTTTGAGAAAGCCGGTTATAATGCAATATTCAGGGGTCAGAAATCCTATAACGGTGTTGCCATTATCAGTAAAATCCCGCCGGAGAAAATCCGACTGAACCTTTATGATAAGGAAGGCGAACAGGCCCGTTTCATAAGCGCGAAATTTGGTAACATTCAAATAATAAACGTCTATGTTCCCCAGGGAGTTGCAGTCGGGACGGATAAGTTCGAATACAAACTCACCTGGTTAAAGGATCTCCTGTCCAACCTGGTTAAAGGATCTCCTGTCCAATATCAAAAACAGTTATGAACCTGGTTATCCTCTTCTGCTGGCTGGGGATCTTAATGTTGCACTTGAGTCCATTGATGTGTTTGATCCTGAAAAGTTCCGGGGCAAGGTTTGCTTCCACCCTGATGAACAGGCCATCCTGCGGGAGTATTTAGACTGGGGATTCGTGGATATCTTGCGGAAGCATGAGCCGGATGGGGGCCACTATACCTTCTGGGATTACAGAATTCCCAACGCATTGAAGCGAAAAATGGGCTGGCGCATTGATTATATCCTGGTCACGTGTCCCTTAGCGAAAAAATCACGCAAGGTCTGGATCGACACCCAAGCAAGGATGGTGGAAAAGCCCTCCGATCACACCTTCCTTGTAG
>JAFDHL010000175.1 GCA_019308785.1 Deltaproteobacteria bacterium | reverse complement strand
GGAGGGACTAAAGTGGAAGAAACCGTAAAATTGGAACTAACTGACAATATCGCGCTTGTCATCCTGAACCGACCTAAAGCTTACAACTCCTTTGATCTGGACATGGTCCGGTTACTGGCCGAGACGCTGGTCAACCTGGCATTAGATCCGGAAGTGGTCGGCGTGGTCATTTCGGGGGAGGACAAGGCATTTTGTGCGGGAGGCGATCTCAGGTGGATAAAGGGATATGGCGAAAATTACGGTGCTGCCTTCCATGAACTTGCCGCCCGTTATCACCAGGCTATTTTGGAGATACGGCGCATGCCAAAGCCAGTCGTGGCCGCTATAAACGGGCTGGCTGCCGGAGGGGGCTTTTCCATTGCCCTTGCCTGTGATTTCAGAATCATGGAGACTTCCGGCATTCTCAGGCAGGCATATACCTCTAATGGCCTGAGCATTGACGGTGGAGGCACCTTCAGCCTGCCCAGACTTGTAGGCCTGGCTAAGGCCCTTGAAATCGCTGCCTTTGACAGACCCATTGATGCCGAAAAGGCCTATGAATGGGGCCTTGTGACCGAGGTGGTGGATAACGGGGAAAGCGTTAAAAGGGCCAGGGAGTTAATTAATGAGATGAAGAGAAGGTCTCTTACCTCTTTTGCAGCCTCAAAAAAACTGATGACTGACTCTTTCAACACCGCCTTTGAGGGCCAAATGGAAAAGGAGCGTGATCTTTTGTCCTGGTGCGCGGATCAACCCAATGGCCGGGAGGGAATAGCAGCGTTCCTGGAGAAGAGGAGGCCTGTTTTCAACAAGTAATGACAAAAGAGTTATGCAGGGAAAAAGGGTGGCTTTAGAAGCCTTTCAGTCTTTTTTCAAGATAGGTATACCGTTTCAGGGTTCTTTCATTCCTGACGCCCATGGCCAGTGCCTTTTTACTACCCACCATGACCACTAAGCGCTTCCCACGGGTAACGGCCGTATATATAAGGTTCCTCTGAAGAAGAAGATAGTGTTGCGATAATATGGGAAGGACCACAGCCGGGTATTCGCTGCCCTGGGCTTTATGGACCGAGATTGCATAGGCCAGGATAATCTCATCAAGTTCAACGTAGTCGTAGGGAACCGCCCGGCCGTCATAGTCCACAACCACCTCCTGATTTTCCGTGTCTATGGATTTGACCAGACCAATATCCCCGTTAAAGACCTCTTTTTCATAATTATTCCTTATTTGCATTACCTTATCGTTCAGGCGAAAACCCCTATCCCCCCTGACTATCTCCATTTTTGAAGGGTTGAGAGAATCCTGCAGCTTCATGTTCAGGTTCACTGTTCCAACGATCCCCTTGTGCATGGGAGTGACGACCTGTATATCCTCCTTGGGGCGCATATTGAATCGCTGAGGTATCCGCTTGCAGACAAGTTCCATGACTATGTGAAGCGCCTGATCCGGATCCTCCTGCTCAATAAAGTAAAAATCTCCAAGATCTTCGCCGGGGTCTCTTATTTCAGGGACTTTTCCCTTATTGATCCTGTGGGCGTTCATTATAATGAGACTCTCTCTTGCCTGCCTGAATACCTCGTTCAGCTCAATTACAGGGATTGATCCCGAGTTGATAACATCTTTGAGTACGTTTCCCGGACCAACAGAAGGCAGTTGGTTGGAATCGCCAACCATAATCAAGGTGGCCCCGGAGGGAACTGCTTTCAGAAGGTGATACATAAGGATGGTATCAATCATTGAGACCTCATCCAGTATGATTACATCCGCTTCAAGAGGACGATTCTCGTTTCGTTGAAATCCTCCCTTCTGCCATTTGAATTCAAGCATCCTGTGGATTGTCCTCGCGGGTTGGCCGGTCGCTTCGGTCATACGCTTGGAGGCCCGGCCTGTGGGGGCGGCCAAAAAGATCCTTGCGCCAACGGGCCGGTATATCTGGATAATCGCATGGATAATCGTGGTTTTGCCTGTCCCCGGTCCGCCGGTAATAATCAGGACCTTGTCTGATATGGCCCTTTTGATCGCATCAATCTGCCTGGGTGCCAATTGCAAATCAATCCTTTTTTGCACCCAGTCAACAGCCTTTTCCAGATCCATGCTCCGAATGGTTTTGTGTGATGAGATCAGGCGCGAAAGATGTCTGGAAATCCCGGTTTCAGAGACGTGAAACCTCGTCAGATAAACCGCCTTGCGATTGGGCTCAAATTCATCCGGAAGTTGATTCAGATCCTCGATAACGATCTGCCCGTCAAGTGCAATGGTTCCGAACGCCTTGATGATGGTCTCCCTGTCCACCTCCAAGATCTCGCAGCATCTTATAATCAACGGTTCATAAGGATAAAACACGTGTCCTTCTTCTGAAAGCTGGTTCAGGACATATAAAATACCTGCCTCGGCCCTCACCGGAGCACCCTTTTCAAAACCCAGATTTTGGGCAATCCTGTCCGCCGTTTGAAAACCGATACCAATGATGTCCGTTGCAAGCTTGTAAGGATTCCGGGAAACAACCGCTATAGACCTCTGACCGTATTGTCTGTAAATTTTTGTTGCATGGCTTACTCCTACACCATGTTCCTGGAGAAAGATCATGACAGACCGGATCTCTTTCTGGTCGGCCCAGGCCTTTTTGATCATCCGGATCCTTTTCTCGCCAATACCCTCAACACATGCGAGTTGTTCAA
The DNA here is from genome assembly GCA_019308785.1 of Deltaproteobacteria bacterium. Classification (GTDB taxonomy): domain Bacteria; phylum Desulfobacterota; class DSM-4660; order Desulfatiglandales; family Desulfatiglandaceae; genus JAFDHL01. The sequence goes on along the minus strand of JAFDHL010000175.1, from coordinate 3,924 downwards.
TGCGCTCATCAATGACTTCCAGGGTCTTCTCGCCAAATTTCTTCACTATCCTTGAGGCCATCACCGACCCGATCCCCTTGATAAGACCGGAACCCAGATATTTTTTAATACCTTTTACAGAGGCGGGAAGCATGGTCGTATGGCTCAACACCCGAAACTGACGGCCAAACTTCGGATGGGTCTCCCATCCGCCATTCATCTTAAGCATTTCTCCGGGTGCCAATGCCAGGAGATTGCCCACAATGGTGACCGGTGAGAGAAATCCCGGGACGTTGACCTTGGCCACGATGTACCCGTTTTCTTCATTTATATAGGTGATGCGCTCTATCTGGCCTTCCAGTTCATCACTGGGTCGGTTATCAGGTTTTTTGATAGACTGGTTTTGGGATAGATCTTTCATGAAGTATTCTATGTCCTTTTTTGGTGTGATCATATACTATCACCGGTAGCCCGTTCAAGGTTATAAGATCTTTTGATAAAGAAACTACAGAGGATCAGACAATACTTTCTGCTTGCATCCCCGAATACATTTTCATAATTTATGAATAGCGGAGATGGCAATCTTTTTCAAACCGGTAAAATAGTTTACCTTTTTGTCGTTTTCATCCTTGCTGTTTTTATGCTATGGGACTCATCTTCGACAAAAATACCGCCAGGGTTTATGACGCCTGGTATCGTTCTCCCCAGGGCCGGGCTATTGATAGATCCATCGAACAGCTCATTCTAACCTTAGTTGACCCCAGACAGGGAGAAAGGGTGCTGGATATTGGCTGTGGCCCGGGGAACCATCTCCTTATCTTGGCAAAACTGGGCCTGAATTTGAGCGGCATAGACGCCTCACCTTACATGGTTGAAAAAGCCAGGGAACGACTCGGCCATCTCTGCACATTTAAAACAGGAATTGCAGAAGACCTTCCGTTCGATGATAACGAATTTGACCTTGTCTTCCTCATCAATACACTGGAATTTTTAGATGAGCCCCTTCAGGCCTTAAGGGAAGCGGGAAGGGTGGCCGGCAGAAAGGTATTTATAGGCGTCATAAACAGTTTTTCCTGGAATGGCCTTGCAAAAAAGTTTCAAGGCTATCTTGGCGACCCCCTTTTCAGGCGCGCCACATTTTATAACCTGTGGCAGTTAAAATCCCTTTTACAGATGGCCTATGGACATGTCCCTGTCTCATGGGGTTGCATCAGAATGCCTGCTTCTTTCACAAGAAAAAGGGGCTTTTTTGCGAGGGATTTCCGGCACCGGAAGCATTCCCCTTTTGGTTCTTTTTTGGGGATCTCGGCCACCATGGTACCACTGGTTAAGACAGACAACCTCCCTCTGAAGGCCCGGCTTAAAAAGGCGAGTCAATCCCTGATTGGGGCAGGTACACTGGAGGATCTAAATCCAAACAAAGGAGTGCACGGAGATGAAAGAGGCCTATCTGTATGACAGGCTGGAGAACGAAAAGGTTCGCTGCCTTCTGTGCAACCACAACTGTGTTATTACAGAAGGTAAGACAGGGATCTGCGGGGTCCGGGAAAATCGTTCAGGCATACTCGTAAGCCTGGTCTATGGAAAGGTGATTGCAAGCCACTGTGATCCAATCGAAAAAAAACCACTGTTTCATTTTATACCTGGCAGTCGCTCTTATTCCATAGCTACCGTGGGCTGCAATTTCAGATGTTTTTTTTGCCAAAACGCTGACATCTCGCAGATGCCGTCCGACCATAACCGGATTATGGGGCAAGACATGACACCGGAGGAGATCGTTGAGGATGCACTAAACACCCGCTCCGCATCCGTATCCTATACCTACACCGAACCCACTATTTATTACGAGCTTGCAGTTGATACGGCACGGCTCGCATCCTCTAAAGGACTGAAAAACGTCTTTGTTTCCAATGGATATATGACTGAGCAGTGTCTTGAGGATATGTCCCCTGATCTTCATGCAGCAAATGTGGATCTCAAGGCATTCACGGACGAGTTTTATAAGGAACAATGTGGCGCAAAACTGGAACCGGTTCTAAGGACACTGGAAACCATGAAAAGGCTGGGTATCTGGCTGGAAGTGACAACCTTGTTGATCCCGGGTCTTAATGACTCAAAAGAAGAACTCAAGGAAATTTCTCAGTTTTTGGCAAACCTTGATACAGACATCCCCTGGCATATCAGCCGCTTTCACCCCACCTACCGCCTTACCGATATCCCTTCCACACCACCCGATACCATTCAGAAGGCAAGGGATCTTGGATATGAGGCAGGATTGAAATACGTTTACACGGGAAACCTTCCGGGAGATGATGGCGAAAAGACATTTTGCCATAACTGCGGTGAACTGCTTATAGATCGTTTTGGTTTTACTGTCACAAAAAACAGGATAAAAGAAAATCTTTGTCCCGAATGTGGATCTGAAATCCCGGGTGTATGGGATTGATAAGGTCTATTGGCTGAAGGAGGGCTCCTTTAGGGTTCTTCTCAGATAAAACCCCCGTTGGATTAGGTTGAGGCCTTCTTCCGTTCAGCGGGGGTTTTGAAAAAAGAAGCAAACAGCAGTCAGTCCTCAGAGATCGGCACATGAAAAGCGCAAGTAAGAAGCTTGATGCTGAGGGCCGATGACTGAATGTATGGAATATCAGGAGAAGTATTATGAAAAAGGAAGAAGAGCTTGTCCTCAAAGTCTCCAAGGAAATTGCAGTGAAATTCATTGAAGTCGGAAAGCTATCGGTGAAATCCTTTGAAGAAGGCTGGAATCAAATATATCAGACTGTACGTGATTCACTGGACGAATCTAAACCCGAAGAATAGACAGAACGGTCTGCAAGTAAATTTAAGGACATCAGCCTTTCTGAACTTCCCACCTTTATGAAGTTGTCTCCCAGTTTAGTTTTAACTCTGATCTTGCTGAAAGCTGACTGCTGACAGCTAAATGCCCTTTGTATTAATACCGGACCTTCATAAGGAACAGTCCCTGGGCTGGGGCTTTAACTCCTGCCAGATTTCTGTCTCTCGATTCAATAATCTCTTTAAATCGGAGAGAATTCATCTTACCCAGTCCCGCCTCTACCAGCGTGCCCACGATACTGCGTACCATATGCCTTAAAAAACCATCCGCTTCTATGACAAACCGCAGTTGACCATTTTCAGGGCCATGAAGCTCTGCATTTGTGACAGATCTGACAGGATCAATATTTCCACTGCCTGAAGACTTGAAAGAAGAGAAATCATGCGTACCCATTAAGAAAGACACGCATTTTGTCATTTCTTCCACGTTTAGGGGCATACGGATATGCCATAAATACTTTCGCTGAAAGATGTCGGGTTCTTCTCTGTTGAGTATCCTGTATTCATAGGTTTTACTCCGGGCATCGTATCTGGCATGGAAATCAAGGGAAACGTACTTAGCCTCTCTCACTAAAATATCACCCGGAAGAAGAGAGTTAAGGCCCTTATTTAATGTCGCGGGGTCTATATTGGATCTTGTCTTGAAATTGCAGACCTGGTTGATCGCATGAACACCCGTATCGGTTCGGCCCGAGGCGATCAGGGTAACCGAGCCTCCGACCATAACCTGTATCTTTTCTTCGACAACTTCCTGGATTGTTATCCCATTAGGCTGTCGCTGCCATCCGTGATACCGGCTTCCATCATAGGCCAGGATTAATTTTATATTATGCAAGCATTCAGCCATTTCAAAATAAAAAAGGGAGCCAAACCTGCGCTCCCCATTAATTTAATTCTCAAGAATACAGCAATGCATATCTAACGTTTGGAATACTGAAACCGCGCTCGCGCACCGGGCTGACCGTATTTCTTTCGTTCCTTCATTCTCGAATCCCTGGTTAAAAAACCCGCCTTTTTAAGGAGCTCTCTTAATTGCGGGTTCATGGCGACCAACACCCGGCTTATGCCGTGCCGTATAGCCCCGGCCTGTCC
>JAFDHL010000174.1 GCA_019308785.1 Deltaproteobacteria bacterium | reverse complement strand
TGTCACGCACGGCAGAACCTTTCATGGGGTTTCCTTAAAAACAATGATCAAAAGGCATACTTTGAAAAAAATCCCGGCAGGTGGGCGGCAACACCCCGGTTCCGTTTCATTCTCCACGGCGAATTGAATGAAAAACTAAGGAAAATTGCACACAGATTCGAAAACCTGACGGCATATAACTTCCACGATCTTAAGCCCGGGAAAAAGTATCCGCTCGGCATCATTGCAGGAGGCGTCCCTTATTCTGTTGTGAGCGATATCCTGTCCGAAGAAGACAGAAAAGACGTCCCCGTGCTCAAGATCGGCACCCCATATCCTTTTCCCGAAGGCCTGGCCCTCGAGTTCATGGCAGCATGCGAAAAGGTGATTGTTATTGAGGAAACCGATACGGTGATCGAGTATTTCTTAAGGGACAGGGAAAAGGTCCTGGGTCGTCTCTCAGGCCATGTGCCTTCTGAAGGTGAGCTGGTGCCACAGGTCATCTATGGCTTGGTCAACAACGTGCTTAAGGAACTCAAGCTGGAACAATTCACCGGCAATGGAGACCGGGAAGCCTTTGAATTGGTGAAAGGCCTGGACCTGCCGATACGCAGGCCGACTCTTTGTCCGGGTTGCCCGCACAGGGCCTCATTTTTCGCTATCCGCAAGGGCAGGGCAAAGGCAATATTCACCTCGGATATCGGCTGTTACACACTGGGCCTTAACTTAGGTGGTGTTGATACGTGCTTAGACATGGGCGCCGCTATCACCATGGCATCCGGCTTTTACCACTCTTTTGCCCAGGACGAGATCCAGCAGCCTATTGTTGCCACGATCGGGGATTCCACCTTTTTTCATTCCGGAACAGCAGGCCTGTTGAATGCGGTGTACAACGATTCACGGTTTATCCTGGTGATCCTGGACAATGAGATTACGGCCATGACCGGGATGCAGCCCACCCCGGGCCTGGGTGTCCGGGCAGATGGAAGTCAAGGGAAGGCCATTCCTCTTGAAAGGGCGGTTGCCGGCTGCGGCGTTGACTTCATCGAGGTAGTTGATCCATATGACATCAAGGCCATGTCAGGGATGTTGAAAAAGGCGACCAAATACGTGAAGGACCCGGCAGGGGGCATTGCCGTTATTATCGCGCGTCATCCCTGTGTCATCGCCTACAGGAAAAAGGCAATTCCAGAGCCAAAAAAGGTGATGGTGACAGAAGATTGTGCGGAATGTAATTTCTGCCTTGAACGGTTTGAATGCCCGGCCCTGTATAAAGACGAGGAACTGGGAAGGACCGCTGTAAATCAGGCCCTCTGTGTTCAATGTGGAGTTTGTTTGCAGGTCTGTCCAAAGGGTGCGATCGTGGAGGCATGACTTTAAGAACGTTATAGGTCGGTATAATTTAGATTGCTTCGTCGTCACGCCCTGGCGTGACTCCTCGCAATGACATTGAGATGCTGATCTTGTCATTGCGAGCCCCCGCCCCTTAAGGCGGGGATAAACTCCGCGAAGCAATCTCAAAAAAGGAAATTCCTAAGCAATCAAGTTGCGAGTTATGAGGCAGGATGTTTTGAGGCTTTTAACCCGCAACATGCAACGCGGAACACGCAACAGTTAAGAGAAAAAAATCCATGGAGACTGTCAATATTGTTTTAGGCGGATTAGGTGGCCAGGGAATCCTGTTCATGACCAAGGTGCTGGCTCAGGCTGCACTGAAAAAGGGGTTGAGGACCATGGGGGCGGAGACGCATGGCATGGCCCAGAGGGGAGGGTCGGTCATTTCCCACTTAAGATTCGGGGATGTGGAAAGCAGCCTTGTGAGGACAGGGTCGGCCCATTATCTGCTTGCCCTGGAAGAAAACGAGGCCTATCGCAATATACCCTTTCTTGTCAGGGGCGGGAGCATATATGCCAATGCTAAAACAGACCGTTTTCCAAGGCCTGAAGTGAAATCTTATCTGGACAAAATGGGAATTATATACCGCTCCGTGCCGGCCGAGGAAATAGCCATGGGCCTGGGAGCCCCCATGTCTTCAAACTTGGCCCTGCTCGGGTTTTTCTCCGCCTTCCGAGAAGGCCCCCTTACCTATGAAGAACTACGGGAGACTATAGATCAGGTAAGCCCCGACCGCTTTAAGGAGATGAATTTTAAAATCTTTGATACCGGGTTTGAAGAGGGATCAAAAGAAAGGCAATAAGACAGGCAAGCCATGATCCGGTCCGGGGAAAGTGTAGCTGGCATTGTCCTTGCCGCAGGAGAGTCAACCCGATTGGGTAGGCCAAAGCAATTGCTTCCAGCGGGCGGGGGAACGCTTCTCGAGCGCATACTCGATGAAGCGCTGAGGTCTGATCTGGATGAGGTAATCCTGGTATTAGGCCATCTGTTCGAAGATATTCGAGCCGTGCTGGGACAGGTGCTTGAGCACCCGAAACTTAAGGTCATCCAGAACAGGCAGTACAAACAGGGGATCAGTTCTTCCATTATAGCCGGGTTATCAGAAGTAGAAGAGAGTCATGATCATGTAATGATTCTCTTAGCAGATATGCCCCATATAGATGCCAATCTGATTGATCTTTTGGTCCGCCGATATATTGATTCCCGTCTGCCCTTGGGGGCAATCAAACTCAAAACAAAACGCACTCATCCTGTTATTTTCAGCCGCAAATTATTCCATGAACTCCACAATTTAAAAGGGGATGTGGGGGCGAGGGACCTGTTTAAAAAATATGCCGACCAGGTCTGTCTGGTTGAGCCCGAAGGGTTTTATGACGACAGGGACATCGATACGCCGGAGGATCATACTAAATACAGAAAAACCTTTGAAAAGGGATGAGTGCTGTACATGTCTTGGCCTTTTACCATTCGTCCTCAAGAACCGGAATATTCATTGCCCTGAGCACTTCGTTGAGCTGTGGACCGGTAATTGCTTCCTGATCCAGCAATATCGCACCGATCGGTCTGTGGGTCTGTAGCTCAATATCTTCCGTTATTTGAACCCTCATTGCCTCAAGAAGCTGAACTGCCGTGATAAATCCTTTCTCCATCGCTACAACTCCAAAGCGCTTTTCAGGTTGTTTTTTCTTCATGTTACCTCCGTTTTCTTGTTTTGTTGCCAACCCGTCTCTAAAGTTCTTTTTACTCCATAGCGATTATCCACCCTGCTATCTCACCATCTATCTTTAAGGCCGAGATAATTAATCGGATTTCTCCGGTGTCAGTGGTTACGGAGAGGGTGATCTTTCTTAATTCCTGCTGGACAATGACTTTTTTGAGCGAACCTACTATCTTGGCTTTTTCGCTTTTCGGGAATATGTCTGTAATCGGATGATTTAGCATTTCTTTAAGGGATTTATTCATAATATCAAGGGCCATTGAATTGGCACTCAGGATCTTGACGTCCCTGTCAACGATGATGATTCCTATTCCAATACTTTCAATGACTGCATGCCTGAAATTCAGGATGTCAATCAATTCCTCAGTGGCTTCCCTTGGGAGCAAGTCGCCCGGTTCGAGGATATTGTTGTCAGTTGGAGACGTGAGCGGCTCCTTTTCTATCCTGTCAAGAAAGTTGTTGATCTGAACCTTCATTTCCTCCATAGGGCCTTTTGCAATATAATAGTCAGCGCCCAATTTTTTAAGGCCGTCCATCTGCTCGATTAATAATCCCGATATAGCAATAATCGGGAAACGGGCATCTGGAAATCTATTGCGGGTATATTCAATAACCTGTTTTCCATCTATTTTCGGCATTATTATGTCCAGAAACAGGAAGTCAACGGGTCCTTCTTCCTCCAATTTTGATATGGCCTCCTTGCCGTCATAGGCCCTGAGAACTTCAACTCCCCGTTTCTCGAGCAACTCCGCCAGGAATTCAACAAAGAAAAAGTCATTATCTACAACAAGGGCTCTTTTAGTCATTTTATTCACCTGTTTGGATTGACGATTTTCCAAAGTACTTGGCCCATAGAACAGTCAATCGCCAATTAGTCGATGCAAACCCGACGAACCTCACTCATATCAGTTAGTCCTTGAAGAACTTTTTGAATACCATCCTGTTTCAAGGTAGTCATACCCTCTTTTGCTGCCTGCAAAAGAAGTTCTTCCGATGTCCCCTGTTTCTTTATTAAATTCTTAATTGAGGGCGTGCCCTCCATTAATTCATGTATCCCCATACGCCCTTTGTAGCCACTTCCTGAACATAGCTCGCAACCAACAGGGCGATAAAAGGTGAGGCCAGAATCGAATTCGAGTTTTTTGGCTTTGAAATCTTTCTCGCCGTATTCATTAACCAGGTCTTCTAACTCCTCCTTGGAGGGATGATACGCTTTTCGGCAGTTGGTGCATAATTTCCTAACCAGACGCTGGGCGAGCACCCCAAGAAAAGCATCGGAAAAATTGAGGGCATTTAACCCCATGTCCAGAAGCCTGGTTACCGTTTCCGGGGCGCTGTTGGTGTGGAGAGTGGAGAACACAAGATGGCCGGTCAGCGAAGCCTCGACTCCGGTAGAGGCTGTTTCATAATCACGCATTTCCCCGATCATTATTACATCCGGGTCGAGCCTTAAAAAGGAGCGCATGACCCTCGCAAAGTCAAGGCCGATCTTGGGCTTGACTTCTACCTGTCTCAATCCGGTTTGGGTAATCTCAACAGGATCCTCTGCGGTCCAGATCTTGATACCCGGTTTATTGATATACCCGAGGGCAGCGTGGAGGGTCGTTGTTTTACCTGAACCGGTGGGGCCTACGACCAGTATCAAGCCATAGGGCTGGGCAAGGATCTTTTTCATGACCTTCATATTGCGTTCAGCCAATCCCATCTCATCCAGCTTCATGGCTCCGGCCGTGGCCAGAATTCTCAAAACGGCATCCTCGAATCCACCTGCTGTCGGCATGGTGGCCAGTCGCAGCTCGAAGGGAGCGATACCTTTACGTTTGAATTTGATCTTCCCGTCCTGGGGCAGGCGTCTTTCAGCGATGTCAAGGCCAGACATTATTTTAATCCTTGAAATTATTGCTCTGGCCATTGAGAGGGGGACTTGAATATACTCCTGGCAGACGCCATCCATGCGGAAACGGATTTCGGTCTTCCTGGATACTGGTGAAGGTTCGATATGGATATCGGATACGTTCGTTCGATAGGCGGTTACGAGGACTTGATCCACGAGCCTCACAACCTGGCTGGATGACTCATCAAGGGAATCCGTATCCTCTTCTTGTTCTATTTCTCCCTCGTCTTCAAAAGAGATATCAGGAATCATGTCAAGCGTTTCAACCATATCTTCAACGGGTTCTTCCGTCTTCTTATCAAAAAAAAGCCTGATATACTGCTCTATATCCTCCTTGATCCCCACGGAAAAAATAATCTTGTTAGACTTTATCAGAGCCCTGATCTGGTCGGTTTTTCTTAGGTCTTTGGGATCGCTGATAAGTATTTCCACGCCACTTTTCCCCCATTTCATGGGGACCCATATGTCGTGCATTAAGAAGGACTTTTTAAGGTTACTAACAATCTCAACAGGAGTTGGAAATTCAGGGTCAAACTTTCCAAAAGGACAGCCATAGAACAGCGATAGGGATTTTCCCACGTCTTCTTTCTTCACCTTGAAATGGTCAATCAGGACAGACTCGACACTTTTCCTTACTTTCTTGGAAATGTTCAAGGCCTTTTGCAGTTGGTTGGCGGTTATCGTCTTTTTATTGAGGAGGTAATCGTATCGAGAACCTGAAGAAACAGTAAATGTTAATTGGTTGAGTTTGTCTCTGAATTCCTGTTTCCCTGGGTCAAGGTCTGAAGCTGCCTCACATAAACCAATCGCAAGATCCTTATGGCCTTTTTTTTCCATCTCCAGGCCAAGTAAAAATTTGATCCAGGCCGTTTCTGTGTCGCTAAAATTATGTTTGGTGATGATCCCTTCTATGTGTTTTATGACCTCATAGGGTGAATGTATTTCCAGAAGACATGTTATAACTTCGGGGATTATTTTTTTTGCGGGATAGTCAGACTCAAGCAGTTCTTCGTATTTTTTGATCGCGTCCTGTATGAGGCCCAGTTCCTTTAAGGCTGAGGCAGCGTCTATCATTTCTGAAACACTACCAGGGGCTGAAAGGGCCTGCTTGATAATCGAAATGTCTTTGGAAGAGATATCCTCAGCACGGTGTTTCTTGGTATTTTCTATTTCCTTTTTTAACAGCTGGATTTTGTTGTTCAGGGACTTTGTTTTGTGGGGTTCGGATTTAGAGAGGGTCGATAAAAGCTCCTTGTAAATATCCAGAGATTCCTCGAGCAATCCCATGGAATGATAGGCATCTGCTTCCTTTATTTTAGACTCTATATTCACAACTCTTTAGGAAATCCTTTTTGTATTATTGAAGTGATAATTTGCACAGGGTGCTTGATATCGGTCGTATGATAGTCTTATATCCTTTAGATTTCAATAACTTTTTCTTTTATTCATTTTCCGATGATCTTTTGTTCGGTTTTCATTCATATACTATGGAGAGTGAAAAATTAGTAACGTTCAAAAGTGTATGCATCTTGAAGGGCATGGGACTCTTTTTTCAGGAATCGAAAAATTGGTTGCTGGATTGTACATGACCCTGCTACCTGAGGCGGGCGG
>JAFDHL010000173.1 GCA_019308785.1 Deltaproteobacteria bacterium | reverse complement strand
CTTATGAAGAACATATGCACTTCTTTTAAAGGAACTATCCCGATAGATCATTCGGGTAGTATTATACATAGGCGCTACACTGAAACGTTCTATCCGGATAACAATGGGAAGGGATTTAAGGGCAGCTTTTTTGGAAAGATCATATTCCAGGGTATAAAACTCGATCTTGCTCCTTGGCTTGTTAGAGGGAACACATGCACCCAAAAGGAGTGCAAAACCGAGAAAAAGAATAGATGCTTTTCTGTAATAATTCATGGCAAAATCTCCGTTCGTGACTACTGAGACGGCTGGTCAGCAAGAAGCTCTGTTAAACGGTCCAGGTTTTCACTTGCCTTCTCCAGATTCTGTGCAATGATCAAAAGCTGCCGCTCAAGATATGAATATGAATCATCCACCTTGCCTACCAGTGAAGAACCCTTTCCGAAAAATCCGGTTGCGTTTTCCAACGTCTGTCTAAGCTCTATAATTGACTTGTTAATGGAGTCCTCATTTTTTGCAAGGACCCTGTCGGCTCTTTCCAGTAAATTGGTTAGGCCTGTGGAAACTCTCTTTACGTTGGCATCAGCAATCGCCTGGTTTATGTCGTCCAAGCTCAATTTGACCCTATCTGAAATTCCCTCAAGATCTACCGACTTTATCTTTTTCAGGACATCATCAATACCCTTGAGTATCTGACTTATCCCGGATGGCTTTGAACCCACAACAGGATATTCGGTAGGAAAACTGAGATGGGGAGAGAAATCAGGCTCATCCTCTCTCCTTCGATCTAATTCCACAAACATGCTTCCGGTAATTCCTACCGATTTCAACTGGGCCACGATATCTCTTTCAAGTTTCTCAACGGTCTCAATCTTAAGAACAACCTGGATTAACTTGGAATCCGGGGCGACTTCTATTCTTTCCACCCGGCCTACAGGTACGCCCCGGTATTTCACGGGAGAGTCAATATCAAGACCCTGAACAGACTCGTTGAAATATGCTGCATAAAATTGACCCTTTTCAAAAATACGAGACATGCCCAGCCAGATAACGGCCACTAAAGCAATCCCAACGCCACAGGCCACAAACAGTCCCACGGTAAACTTGGTTTTCTGGGAATCCATTACTTAAAGTCCTTTCGGGCTAAACGTTTCTTTCTCTGCCTCGCGGTTAAAAAAATGTTTGACAAATGCATTCTGGCTACGATCCCGTAAATACTTTGGATCGCCTTCAGCTATAATTCCTTTGGTACGCTTGTCTAACATAATTACCCTGTGCGCAACCTCATATATGCTCTCAAGCTCATGGGTTACAATCACCATTGTGGTCCCGAGACTCCTGTTAAGGTGATTGATAAGGTTATCCAGTTCAATTGCCGTGATAGGGTCGAGCCCGGCAGAAGGCTCATCAAAAAAGAGGATTTTTGGATTAAGGGCCATGGCCCGTGCCAGTCCTGCCCTTTTTTTCATCCCCCCGCTGATTTCTGATGGCAGATGATTTTCATAGCCGTCAAGATCAACCAGCTTCAACTTCATGTTGACCACAGTTTCTATAGCCTTCTTGTGCAAATCCGTATATTCTTCAATGGGCAGAGCCACATTTTCGGCCAAGGTCATGGAGCCGAAAAGGGCCCCACTCTGATAAAGAACCCCGATTTTTCTGAGTATCTTTTGAAATGTCTCATCATCACAATGGGAAATGTCATCTCCATCAATAGTAACACGGCCCGAATAAGGCCGGATAAGCCCGATAAGATGTTTAAGCAACGTACTCTTGCCGCATCCACTTCCTCCCAAGATAACAAATATCTCTCCCTCATAAACATCGAATGTTATGTTATCAAGGATCGTATCTTCGCCATACCTGGCAACCAGGTCTTTAACCCGTATTATGGCCTGTCTGCTCATAAACTCCCTGCTATTCCCAGTAACGAAGTATGACAGAAATAATTGAATTGGTCATTATGATCAAAAAAATACTGCTGACCACTGCGGACGTAGTTGCCTGACCAACAGACGCTGCTCCACCTTTTACCTGGAAACCCCTGAGACAACCGACCCAGGCAATGAGCAGGGCAAAGACGGCGCCTTTTGTGAAACCCAAAAAGACGTCAAAGATTGTCAGTGTTTTAATCGTCTGGGCGACGTAAGAGCCAATAGTCAGATCAAGCATACCAACCCCAACCACAAGTCCCCCGAATATGGCAAATATGTCGGAAAACAGGACAAGAAGCGGAACGGTGATTACAGAAGCGATGATCTTGGGAACAACCAGAAACCGTGTAGGATCAAAACCCATGGTAAACAGGGCATCAACCTCTTCGGATACCTTCATGGTCCCGATCTCCGCGGCAAAGGCCGAACCCGATCTCCCCGCCACAATAATGCACGTCATGATAGGTCCCAATTCCCGGGTCATTGCCAGGCTTACCAGTGATGCCACATAGATATTAGCCCCAAACTGTTCAAGTTGAACAGCAGACATAAAGGCCATAATCAGACCTAAGAGAAAACTAATGAGGCCAACAATGGGGAGGGCATCAACCCCTGTCTTTTGCATATATGATAACGTATCGTCGATTCTCAGTGATTTGGGATGCCGGATCACATGAATCAATGACAGACAAACAGATCCGATAAAAGAGATCAAATATTTCAGGTCTGAAGCATGCCGGATGGTGGCATCGCCAAGGCGGACAAGGCTGCCCGGAATGGGAGGTTTGGCAAACGAGACCCTTTCACTTAAGGCGTCAAAACTGAGAACAGAGAGAATCTTGTTTACATTTTCGTTGACATTTTCCAAACGAAAAAGGCCTTTCCCACTGGTCATCAGCCTTTTTAATTCAACAAGGACCAGGGCTCCGAAGTCATTCAGATACGTCACCTTTTCCAGATCTACGGTCAAAGAAGATGTGGGGCTCTCCTTTAAAAAGCGGCTCATATCTTTGATCAAGGCACCAGCGCTGAATTCATCCATACTGCCCTGAACATGGAGTATGATACCTCCTTTCTCACTCTCTGAAATCCCATATTGGCAGGATTGTAGTTTCTTGAACTCTGTCATAAATCAAGGCTTTTTGAATTGGAACCTTCTAAAATCGTGCTCTTCAATACCATACTTCCGCTTAAGCAAGTCCATATCCATTTGAAAAGCGACCCAGCCTAAGAAATCGTCGTCTTTGCTCATTTCAAATGCGAGTTCGATACACCGGCAGCCCATGGGATGATCTTTGTCTGTCCGATAAAGGGCCAGCACTCTATGGAGGGATTCCTCACTTCCGCTAAAGGCTATGCCTGTATAACTGCTCCCAATCATCTTTGAAACATCCGTACCCGCCTTAATTGAATAGGCGTTAAAGACCTTCTTGTCCTTACCAAGCAGGACCAGGCCGGTATAGGGTATTGTTTTTTTGTCCTGAATATTAAAGAAATCCCTCATTACATGACTTGTTTTAACTCTGTCACCGGCAGCAAAGTGATCGGTTAACAGTGATTTTAGCACAAGATAATCTTTGGCTATGTGATCCCTCAGTCCCTGCTTCTTGACATCCATGGTCTCGTAACTTCTTATGACTTTTGCATAGCCATAAAAGACACCCGTTGTCAGCAGGACAAGCAGGATCAGTGACGGGATTAACCACTTACGGAACCGCTCATATCTCCTTTGCAGCTTTTGTGAGTCCGTCACATCCCGGCCAAGGGAAAGGACCCCCTGCAAGTTGTGGTGCCCATCATACAGAACGGTCGTACTTGTGGATATGTGGCGTGTACCTTTTTCTGGATGTTTTATCTTTAGGACTTTTTCCCTGACAGCATGTTTTGATTGCACCTCCTCAAGGAAATCCTTGTAGACCTGCGGTTCTTCATAAATCTCTTCGGCAGGTTTGTGGCGCATCTGATCCGCTTCCCTGCCGTATAGCCTTTCGGCACTTGTATTCCATGTCAGAATTTTCCCTTCCCTGTCGGTCATAATGACAGCATCCGGGAGTTGATCGGAAAATTCCCTCAGGCCGTAGACAATCTGACTCGTCTCCTCAAGCCGTTGCGCCAGAAGCGTTGCTATCTTACTACCCACAGGGGGAAATTCCTGAAGAAAGGAGGTGATCTCCTCCTTGGGGACCCGGATTGCCTTTACGTCATCTTTCGCCTTTACAGTCGCCGTTCTCCTGGCACCTAAGAAAAAAGACATCTCCCCAAACAGAGCCCCCTTTTCGGTGATCTCTGCTATTTTCGTGGTCCCCTTGAGGATGTCCAGCTGTCCGGAGATTAAAATGAACAGATCCTGGGAATCATCCCCTTCAAGAAAAAGGGTCTGGCCTATATTGAAAGAGGTGAGATATTTATTCAATTTCGGGTTTTTTATGATTTCTTCTAACATCGGAATCCTGTTTTGCACTCAAGTAACTCACGTAGTCAGCCTGAAGGTGTTTAGACTGAAGACTGAAGGGGAAAGAGAACCGAAAGAGTTCTTTCAAGGGATAAAGCAGTTACAATAATACAATAAAAAGAGCCTCATGTGTACCACGTTCAGCCCTTTACTAACAGTCTTCAGCCTTCAGTCTTCAACCTAAATAGCTGCGTAGTTGCATTCAATATAGATAAACACTCCTGTCAAGTCAACAATCCAACAATTAAGAGGCTTTCTTGCCCTCCTGTAACAGGTCCAGCATCGTAATCCGGCCTAACTGCTCCTGGTCAGCCCGTCTTTTGGCTTCCAGCAATTCCTCCAGACCGGGATCCTTTTTTTCTTCAGGGAAACGCCAATCAACCTTCCCTGCATCTCGCATGGCTTCATACACTTTTCCGACACTGATCAGATGCAAATCCTTTGCAGGTTGAAATGTATGTTCGTCTGATAGAAGTTCCTTTAACAAACCCTGGCTGCCGAGAATATTTGCAATTCTTCTCACAACACGTATAGGTACGGACATGGCGTATGACAATTCTTCCGCGGTCATCGGTGGCTGTCCCTGATAGAAACGTTTTGCTGTTTGAAACATCATGTTCAGTGCCATGTATTCCTGCTGTGCATTACTGAACTCATATTCGCTCATCTCCTGCTGGTAAGACTTTACATTCTGGATGGCATAAGACAACTGGGCACCGATCAGCAGAATAAGCCAGCTTATATAAAGCCAGATCAGGAAGATAGGAAGCGCGGCGAATGTACCGTAGATTGTATTATATCTTGCGACACCGATATTCAACTGGGTATACATCTGGAAGGCGATTCCCCACAACGTGCCGCTGAAAACACCTGCTACCAGGCCGGGTAATAATTTGACCCGTGTGTTGGGCATGAAGATATAGATTGCAGTAAATGCGATCCAAATTCCAAGCAGTGGTATTACCGTTTCAAAAAGTACAAAAAAGTGTTCGAAGAACAAATACTTGCTCATCTTCGTGACAATTGTATTGGAAGAAAGAGACGCAATCAGGGTCAGTGAAATAACCAGGAGAAGGGGGCTGATAACCAGAACGCTGATATAGTCGGAAATCTTGCGCATCACACTTCGGGCCCGGGTAACCCCCCATAAATTATTAAAGGTTTTCTCAACGGTATTCATCATCTTGATCACGGTATAGATAAGCAAGCCTAATCCAAAGGCACCAAGTGCCTTAAAGTTGGTATTTGAGATGTACTCAACAATGTGGTTTGTGACTTCTTGTTGCTCGGCTGTCAGGAAACTAATGAGCATGCTCTCAATACGCCCATGAAAGCCGAACCCCTTTAAAACAGAAAATGCCAGGGCCAGCAATGGGACGATTGCCAGCATTGTAGTGTAAACCAGTGCGGAAGCACGCAGGAAGATCAGTTGATTCTTAAACCCGCTGATGGTCAACAGGCAAACCCTTAGGCCCTGGAGCAGAAAGATACGATAAGGACCCGCATCCACGGGATCGTGCCAGACAGTATCATCAAAAAATTCAGCGACGTTATCAAAAACTTCTTTTAATTTGCCCATGTAATAATTTGCTTTCAAAACATTTTAGGGTCAGGATTCTTTGGTCCTCGAAACTCATTTACCAAAAGGCAGACTCTTGAGCAGACCTTTGACCTTCTCCTCCAAGGGTTTTGATCCGGTCTCTTCCACACCCTGACCAGGCAGGAGTTTCTTCAGATCTGATGGCTTTGAAATTCCTTCAGTAAGTCCCTTGAGCATACCTTTGAGATCGGGACGGAATTTCGGGGACGCAAAGGTCCCGGTTACCAATACAGGGACCATGATTCCGGAACGTTCCTTGGTATCTGCCTGTCCCTTAAGCGTAAATACGGCCTTGGGCTCCACCCGGAAGTCCAGGGTTTCTTTGACCAGATCGGCATTCCCTTTGGCCAGCACCCGCAATAGTGGTGAACTCATGCTCGTATTGGGGGTATTAACCACACCATTGGTAATGGTAAAGGGCGAGTGAAGCTCGGAGAAATCGGTGCGAGGCTTTGGTCCTCCCGCCTTTCCCATGCCAAATTTGGCTTTTATGTTCCGGACCATTCCCGCCAGGTCGATCCCCACAATGGCCCCATCCGTAAAAACCAGGTCTCCCCTGCCGTTTAGGGTCCTCTTGATCCTGTCCGGATCATCACCTTGCATATTTACAGACACATTGGCCTTGAAAGCCCCCTCCAAAAACTCCTTTTTCATAACATCCTTAAGAAGAGGTCCCACCTGTATGCCTTTGGCATTAAGATCCAGGTTGCTTTTAGGAGTATTCCCCCGCACATCCAGGGCGCCTTTGGCAGACACTTCACCCTGATACAGCTTGAGGTTCAAGGGATCCAAACGGAAATGCCCGTTTTTTCCGACCACCTTCAGATAAACGTCCTGGATTTTTGCCTGGTTTGCCTTGAGGTTTCCTACCCTGATGGTGCCGTCCAGGACGAGTTTTCTAAGTGGTGTGTA
>JAFDHL010000172.1 GCA_019308785.1 Deltaproteobacteria bacterium | reverse complement strand
GGGTAAGGATGTGGGGCATCAATATTAGGCATTTACGTAGGGACGTGGGTTTGATGGAGGAAAAGACATAGAAATGCACATAAAAATGTGCGCTGGTGCACAATTATTTGTGCGTTTTGTTAGAGGGTATCCATCAGGTATTCAGTCGTTCCTTATATGTCTGCTCGATGGCCTGGACAAGGCAGGTCAGGGCGCGGTTGATGGGGGTAGGGATCCCCAATGCCTCACCTTCCCGAACAATAGCTCCGTTGATGAACGCAACCTCGGTGAGCCTCTGTTTTAGCACGTCCTGGAGCATGGAAGCAATATTTCCGGCTGTGGCCCGGCATACCTCCAGTACGCGCTCAAGCGGGTCGGGGTAGGGGAGACGGATGTCCTTTGCGTTGGCAACGGCAACGGCCTCGTGGACCGCCTGATCCATGATAGTTTTGATGCCTTCTATTTCCGGGAGTCGCCCGTTTTTCAGACGGATTATGGCTGTCAGCGCGTTGATACCCACATTGATAATCAGTTTCCCCCAGATAAGATCATTCACGTTATCTACGGTCCGGGTGTCGAATCCGGCCGCGTTAAAGGCGGAGACGATTGCTGCCACCGGGCCTTCGGGAGGTCCTTGCGGACCGATTATGGTTTCGCCCTGTCCGGCATGCCTTACATGACCGGGACCCAGAAACGTAGCCCCTTCCGCGGTTACGCCTATCTCCAGGTTGCCGAGACCGTTCTGCAGGGTGACAACACGCGCCTCAGGGCCCAGCCAGGTCTTAAGACCCTCTGCCGCCGCCCGGGTCTGGTTGGACTTGACACATATAAGGACCACATCCGGTGTCCGGGATATCTTTCCTGTCACGGCGGGTACATGAACCCGGTATTTTCCGGTTACGCCTTCCACGGTAATCCCCTGCTCGTTGATAATATCCGCCCTTTCCTGTTTGTAATCCAGCAGTGTTACTTCATGGCCGGCTTTTTTCAGGCGTGAGCCAAAGAGACAGCCCATGGCACCGGGGCCCACGATTAAGAAGTGCATTGCGTTTCTCCGATTAGCTTGTTCTGGGTTTCTATATCTTTTCAGCCTCTTCCGCCTTCATGGCAAAACCGTGCTCAGGCCCGGGAAAGGCGCCTGATTCCACTTCCTCTTTGAATTGAATGAGGGCCTCTCTTATCTTGGGAGCCAGGTTAACATACTGCTTTACAAACTTTGGTGTGAAGCGTTCGAAAAGCCCCACCAGGTCATGATAGACAAGGACCTGGCCGTCGCAATCTTTGCCCGCACCGATTCCGATGGTCGGGATGTTCAATTCCTCCGTGATCCTGGCGGCTACCAGGTCAGGTATACACTCCATTACAATCAGAAAGGCCCCGGCCTTCTCCAGATCTTTTGCGGATTGTACCAGTTCCCTGGCGCTTTCCGCATCTTTTCCCTGGACCTTGAATCCGCTCAGCTTTGTAGCGGTCTGAGGTGTAAGGCCGATATGGGCGCAGACCGGTATGCCTGCGTCAACAATTGCCCTGGTTACCGGGGCCATTTCGCTTCCTCCCTCAAGCTTTACGCAGTCGCAGCCGGCCTCCTTTATGAAACGGCCTGCATTTTCTATGGCCTTCTCAATGCTGACCTGATAAGACATGAAAGGCATATCGCCGATGATGAAGCCGGATTTGGCCCCCCGGCACACCGCCTTGCAGTGATGGATCATATCATCCATGGTTACCGGGACCGTGGATTCATACCCTAACATCACCATACCCAGGGAATCCCCCACGAGTATGGTATCGATCCCTGCCTGATCCACCAGGCCGGCCGTTGGGTAATCATAGGCCGTCATCATTGTAATTTTGTCTCCGTTTTTCTTTTTTTCCTGCAAATGTGCAATAGTAACTTTTTTTTGTTCCATCTGATCCTCCTTAATTTATAATAGACACGATTCTGGTAAAATAAAAAGGCCCTCCGGTGGGACCAAAGGACCTTGGTTAATGGGTTTGTGAAGTCATTTATGCATAAAAGCCTGTGCGAGGCCGGCTTTTCCCGTCAAGGGTCTTCTGAACCTTGTGACCGTCCCGGTCGCTGTGGCTGGCGATCCAGGCGGCGCCACCTGAAAAGAAATCGTGTTTTTGCTGTATTTGAAAGAGCGGCCATGGCTTGGTGTCCTTTATCAGATGGATCACCCTGCCTTTAGGCATTGCTGTAAGATTAATACAGTTAATAGTTAATGGCACACTGCTTGTCAACAAAAAGCCTGAGTTGACGGTCGCCCGTATTCAGATCTTAAGCCGGCCCCTTTCTGTAAGGACAGTTGGGGGTTGTGTTCAGGATTGCGGCTTAATTTTAAGGTTGAACAAGGTTCAATCCTGTGTATAATATATAAGGATATAAAAAGGGATTTTGAGTTAAGAGAGACTTTAGTTGGAGAATCCCTGTCCCGCGAACGCGGGATCGCAGGTGACTTTAAAGCTTCAGGGGGGAATTATGGCACAGATAGACGCCTTTTTTAAACTAATGAACGAACAGGGAGCGTCTGACCTGCACCTGGTATCGGGCCAGCAGCCCATACTGCGCATTCAGGGTGATCTGGAGAGGGTGAAATACAAGACCCTTGATAATGACGGCCTGAAGAAAATGCTGTATGAAATTGCTACCGAAGATAAGGTCAAGGTGTTCGAGGAGACGGGAGACGTGGATTTCGCGTATGAGATCCCGGGACTGGCACGATATCGGGCCAATTTTTTCCAGCAGAAATATGGTGTTGGCGCTGTGTTCAGGGAAATCCCTTCAACCATTTCGACGTGTGAGCAACTGGGCCTGCCTCCGGTTGTAAAGAGACTGGCCACACTGCCCAGGGGCCTGGTCCTGGTAACCGGGCCCACGGGGAGCGGGAAGTCCACAACCCTAGCCGCCATTGTTGATGAGGCCAACAGGACCCGGAAAGAGCATATTCTTACTATTGAGGACCCCATCGAATTTGTTCATAAAAGTGAGAAAGCAGTCGTGAATCACAGGGAAGTGGGGATTCATACCAAGTCCTTTTCAGCGGCCCTTAGGGGGGCACTGCGGGAGGATCCTGACATCATACTCGTGGGTGAGATGAGAGACCTGGAGACTATTGCGCTGGCCATTGAGGCATCGTCCACAGGGCATCTTGTTTTCGGCACGCTCCACACCTCCAGCGCGGCAAAGACCGTGGACAGGGTGATAGAGGTCTTCCCCATGAGCCAGCAGGAGCAGGTAAGGAATACGCTCTCCGACGGTATCCGGGCCGTACTTTCGCAAACCCTTTTTAAACGTATCGATAAGAAGGGCCGGATAGTCGCACTTGAGATCATGATCGCCAACCCTGCCGTGAGGAACCTCATTCGCGAGGGAAAGACTTTTCAGATTCCCTCAATGCTCCAGACAGGAAAGAAATATGGAATGCAGACCTTAGACGACTCCATTATGGGGCTTCTGACCAAAAAAATAATCAGCGCTGATGACGCCTATACCAAGGCCAACGATAAGGCCAGATTTTTGCCGTTTATGAAAAATCCGCCGGCCGATTTTACAGAAGTTTAGTTTAGGAAATCAGATACTCTTTTAACCTTACCAGGGAGATGATCCCATGCGGAAGCAACAGATAGATTATTTTTTGACAGCCATGTTGGAGTCCCACGAAAATGTGTCGGACCTCAATATTACGGTAGATAAACCTTTTCAGGTGGAGTCCGGCGGGCAGTTGATGCCGGTATCGGTCAACCCTCCCATTCCGGTGTTGACGCCTTTTCAAGCCGAGATTTTTGCCCTCAACCTGATTGACGGGGATCGGCGTTTGACCAAAATCCTTCTTTCGCAGGGGTCGTGTGATTCCTCCTACCAGTTGGCCGGCAAGGCTCGCTTCAGGGTCAATGTGTTTTCCCAGAAGGGATACTATTCTACTGTTATGCGACAGCTGGCCACCCGGATTCCCACAATTGAAGAACTGAACCTTCCGGAAGCGTTTTCCAAGATGTCCGAGGAGAGAAACGGGATCATCCTGGTGACGGGCGCAACTGGAACCGGAAAAACCACGTCCCTGGCCGCGGTCCTGGATGAGATAAATGAGAAACATTCCGTGCATGTGATAACACTTGAGGACCCGGTGGAATATTTGCACTCTCAGAAGAAGGCAACCTTTAACCAGCGGGAGCTGGGCCTTGACTTTGACGCTTTTGCCTCTGGCCTGAGGGCTGCTATGAGACAGGCCCCGAAAGTGATCCTGGTGGGTGAGATGAGAGACAGGGAGACCGTTGAGATTGGTCTTGCCGCGGCAGAAACGGGTCATCTGGTGTTGGCCACTGTCCATACTGTTGACGCCGGGCAGACCATCAACAGGATCATAGGTATGTTTGAGCAGGATGAGGAAAAGCAGATCAGGACAAGGCTCGCCGATACGTTGAGGTGGGTTGCCTGTCAGCGTCTGATGCCCAAGGTGGGAGGAGACCGTGTGGCGGCCTTTGAGATCATGGGGGCAAATCTCAGGGTCAAGGATGTAATCATAAACGGCGAGTCGGAAGGAAAAACCTTTTATGGCATCATTGATAGCAGTCGTCCCTTTGGGATGATGACCTTTGAACAGAGCATATCCGAACTTTTTCAGAATGGTCTCATTACCGAAGAAACAGCTGCAAGTTACGCAACCCGAAAGGCAATAATAGGAAGATATCTGGATTCCATAAAGGCCGCAAGGGGAGAAAAAACCACATCCATTGAAGACCTGAGCCTTGATTCGGATTATGGAAAAAGTGATGAATATAGATGATTTATTAGAGGAACTGTGCCTATGGAAATCAATTGCAATAAGTGCGGGGCAAAATTCAATGTCCCGGATGAGAAAATACCAAAAGGCAAACTGGTAATTGTCAGTTGTCCCAAGTGCAAAAACAAGCTGACGGTGGACAGCCATGGTCTGAAACAGGTAAAAGCGGGTGGCGTGGCTGTTGGAAAGACCGACCCCGGGGTGAAACAGCCGGATACGGACTACGGTTACGGGGATGAGGGTGCGGCCCTGGACTTTTATGAAGAGGGGGTGAAACTGGCCCTTGTGGCGGGGAACGAGGTGGAGCAGGTTGAAAAGCCGAAACAGGCTGTTGAGGAATTGGGTTACAGATTTATTTGGGCCAAGAATACAAGAGAAGCAATAGGAAAAATGCGGCTTCACCACTTTGATCTGGTAATCTTGTGCGATGGATTGGATGGTGTCGGGTTTAAGGACAGCCCTCTGCTTCAGTTCCTGAATCATCTCTCAATGTCTCTTAGAAGGCGCGTTTTTCTTGCCTTGATCAGTGAGAGTTTTAATACAATGGATAACATGATGGCCTTTGCAATGAGCGCCAACCTGGTAGTGAATGAAAAAGATCTGGGTATACTGGCAGCCGTGTTAAAGAAGGCAATATTGGATCACGAGAAATTCTATAAGGTTTTCATGGATACGCTTGTTGAAGTAGGTAAGGCTTGATTGACTAAAAAAATGGATTTGAAGCATAAAAATCGACTCAGGGTTGAGAATTGCATCGGGACCATCATTGATGTGCATAAGACCATCAGTGCCGGGTACGAAACCCGGGAATTCATTGCTCAGTTCGAACAGTTGAATCAGGCCATCGGGAATCTGGACATGAGCGTCGTATGTGAGGGGGATATCCTTATGGTGGAACGGGCAACCAACGCCCTGCTGGGAGAGTTCAGAGAGATCTTCGAAGCCGGGAAGATTGGCCCTGTTTATGATGAGGGGAAGAATTGATTTCCCGCAAGAAACCTTTACGATCGGACCTAACTGTTTGGATTTCTAATACTTCTCACCCCCACCGGATCCACCGCGCAGTCAAGAATCCCGGCCCCTCTTATGGGCGCTAAGGTGTCTTTCCATTTTTTTCTCAATCGCTTAATTTTTTCTATTTCTCCAAGTGCCCACAGGGAGCCACCCGCGCCGGCGCCTGCAAACCTGGCCCCGCAACCCGCTTGCTCTGCCTGCTCCACCAGTTTCGAGGTAATCGGTATCAGGGCTTCGGGTGTGATCTCTTTTCGCAAGGCCATCTCTTCCTGTAAATGGCCGGCCGCCAGGTTCCAGTCCTGTTCTTTAATGGCCAGCGCAAGCCGCTGAACGATTTTGTTGGCCTTGACCCATCCTGCCCTGGTGCTACCTGAAAGGAAGTCTTTGATCCAGTTGCGGTTGGTATGCAGGGAAACATGACCTTTTCCGCAGTAGGCTACCAAAAGGCGGCTTGAAATCGCTTTCTGTCCTTTCCGGTCAAGAAGCTGGGTCCTTTCAAAGGGTGTCGTTCGGTGCCCATAACGCCATTTCCACTGATTTACACCTCCATATACAGCAGCCCCCTGGTCCTGAAGACCGCAGTTCCCCCCGCTTATGCCGTCTTCAAGGTGATACCCCAGATGGAGAATCTCTCTTGCGGACAGCCTTTTGCCTCCGAGATTCCGGGATACCTGCACAAGGGCCTTGATCAGTGCCACCAGGGCCGTACTGGACCCGCCCAGGGCGGATTTAACGGGAGACTGGGAGCTGATGCGCACCTCCAGTCCATGGAAACTAAAGTAGGAAACAGCGGAGAAAAAGAGGCCGAATGGACCGTTATAGGGAAGCATGTCTTTGGAAAAGATCTCACTGCGAGAAAAACCTTCTGACGAGATTTTCACCATGCCCTCTTCATATGGAGATAGCGCTACGGAGGTCCTCAGGGTCAAGGCGATGTTGATGGTTGTCGGCTCTATCCCTTCTAATGGGAGTGCCATCGCCTTGATGTCCCAGGTTCCACCGGAATCAACGCGGCAGGGGGCGGATGCCTCCACCGGGTGTTTTGACAAGAGACGTTTGAGTGATTCAGGCATATTATCTATTCTCATTTAACGGTCCAACCACTGGGTTGCCATAAAAAGCCCGATAATGGTTTTACCATCCAGGATGGCACCCTTATGGATCATGTCAATGGCATCGTCCACTTTGATCTCATGAACAGCGAGCACCTCATCTTTGTCAAGGTTTTGTTTGGCAGGTTCAAGCTTTGTGGCAAGAAAAATCTGGATACGTTCATCCGAGTAGCCGGGCAAAGGGATGATCTCGCCCAGCTTTTTCCAGTTATTCGCGGAAAACCCTGTTTCTTCGACCAACTCCCGTTTTGCGCATTCCAAATACGTTTCGTCAGGATTCCCAGATATAATCCCCTATGGCGTGCCGAAACTGTTTGATCAATATGAGCTTGTTGTCGTCGGATACCGGAACGACCGCGGAAGCTCCGGGATGCCGGATAACGTCCAGATCCACGGTGACGCCGTTGTCCAGGGTGATATTCTCTCTCAACAAGGTAAAAACCCTTCCCTTATGCAGGGCGACAGTCTTGTTTATCTTTACTGACATTTATACTCCATCTGAACCGTAAGGAACCCGTAACCTACATTGCCGCCCGTGTACACGGGGTTGCGCAGATGCTTTACTTGCAGGTATTTTCTCTTATCTCCCCGCGCCGGGCCGTGGCCGAGCAGATAGTGGGCCGTTTCCTCGGCTTTCGGCTGCGATATTTTTCTTCAACCGCGAAGACGTGGACCGTAAAACCGTAAACCTTGCTTCCGGCGATCGCCGCGTCTTCTACAATGTATTTGAGATTTTCCGGTTTATCTTTGAGCCCGATATACACATTATTTGTCACAAAATCAACCCAGGAGACGCCCGGCAGGTCTTTGAGATAGGCGAGCCTGGCCCTCAGGGCGTCGGGGTGTCGTGCCGCCTCGGATGTTGAAAGGCTCAATACGGATGCCCCGCCGACAATAAGGAGCATCATAAAGGGTAAAACGCGTCTCATGACGACCTCCTCAGTCTGTGAATTCCTAAGGTGTGGCTGGTATTTATTGTAAGATATGCTGAAAATAATACGGTTTTCAGCCGGGATTTTGCAAGGGAAAAGGGATGGTGGCCCGGAATAGCATCCAAATCAATGGTGCTGACTGTCACAAGCGGTAAAGGCCTATCCTGAAAATCTCCGCGCTCCTCTATCGGCACATGGGAAGGCTAATAGAAAAATGGCAATACGAAAAAAGCAGGGCCGAAACGACGAGCCGATCGCTTAACGTGTTGAAGAAAAATGGAAAAGGACTGCTGGCTGAGCATCAGCGGTCCTTTTTTTTCTGGAAGAAATCTTCCGCAACGGGCAGATGCTGTACTGC
>JAFDHL010000171.1 GCA_019308785.1 Deltaproteobacteria bacterium | reverse complement strand
CCTCACCCGTTGTGTCCATCCAGGTGTGGGTCAAAACCGGAAGCGCCAATGAGACAGAGAAAGAGGCCGGTATCACCCACCTAATTGAACACATGATCTTTAAAGGGACACCCACCAAAAAGACCGGAGAGATCGCCAGAACAATTGAGGCATCCGGGGGGCACATCAATGCCTATACTTCCCTTGACCAAACAGTTTATTACGTGGAAATTGCCAGTTCTCATTTTCATACCGGCCTGGATGTCCTGCTTGATGCGGTACAACACTCGCTTTTCGATCCATTAGAACTTGAAAGAGAAAAGGAGGTTGTCCTGGAGGAATACCGACGGGCATTGGACATGCCCGACAGGCGACTGGCAAAGGCCATGATGCGGCTTTGCTACAAAAAACATCCCTACAGAAGACCTATCATCGGCTATGAAGAAACAATCCGCGCCTTTGACCGGCAGGCAATTCTCAGGTACATGGACAAATGGTATACACCCATCCCAAAAGGACAGGGAAAAAACCGGCAAGACCAATGGAACCGGAACAGACCTCTCTTAGAAAACAGATCCTGAAAGAAGTGGTCGAACAGGTCTATCTGGATATATCCTGGCACATACCGGCTTTAACTCACGATCATATGCCCGCCCTGGATCTTCTTGAAATCACCTTGGGACATGGGAAGAGCTCCAGGCTATACAGCCGCCTAAAAATGCAAGAAAACCTGGTCCACGATATAGATGCAGGGGCTTACGCCTTAGCAGATCCCGGGTTTTTTTCCATTGATGCCGCCTTGAGTCCCGAAAATCTTAACCATGCCCTTGATGCCATTGAAGGGGAAATTGCAAGGATTACCCTGGAACCGGTGTCTGACTCCGAGCTGAAAAAGGCCAAGGCCATAGCTGAAGCCGATTTTATCTTCGCCATGGAGAGCATGTCAGGACAGGCCAGGATTTTGGCCTTCTTTGAAACCATGGCCGGTGACATGCATTATGCTGATAAGCACCTGGCCCGGTTGAAGCAGGTTACCGCAAGTGAAATCCGGCATGTGGCCAGCACCTATTTCAGGCCGGAAAATCTTTCCATTGGCCTCCTGGCACCCAAGGGGGCAGATATTGCCCTGTCCGAGCAGCAGATCACTACCATTTTTTCAAAGGCCCGCAGCAAGGCAGTCCTGAAAAGAGCAGACCACCGAGAATTAGATAAAAAGCCCTTGAAAGTGACTCTCGGAAACGGCCTAAGACTCCTCGTTAAGGAGAACCCCTGCCTGCCCGTGGTATCTATCCGGGCTGCCTTTCTCGGAGGGGTCCGTCTTGAGCAGCCCCAGCCCTGGGGCATCTCCGGCTTTTTATCCAAGATGCTTACACGGGGCACAAGTAAGAGGACTGCTGCTCAAATCGCATCAACAGTTGAATCCTGGGCGGGGAGTCTTTCAGGCTTTTCAGGAAAAAACAGCTTCGGCATTTCGGCCAAGTTCTTGAGCAAGGATCTCTATCCCGGGCTCGAATTGCTTTCCGATGTTGTGCTCAATCCCGCTTTCCCGGAATCTGAAATAGAAAAGGTCAGGAAGGATATCCTGGCTAATATAAAGGCCAAAAAAGATCGTCCCACAGCTCAGCTTTTCGACCTTTTCAATAAAACACTTTTCCAAAACCACCCTTACGGCCATCCCCGGACAGGGACCGAAAACAGCATCAGGTCTATCAAACGATCGGAGCTGATACAATGGTATAGATCTCATTCCATACCGTCTAACTTCGTGTTGGCAGTAGTGGGTGACGTGAATAAGGATCAGCTGATCCCGCACATCAAAACCCTGTTTGGCAAGTTTGGTGCCTCTTTCGAGAAAACGCCTGAAATACGACCTGAACCCCCATTAACGGCAATCCGGGAAGCCCATCTGGAAAGACCGGGGGCCCAGACCCATCTTGTCATAGGATATCTGGGCACCAGCCTTGAGAGCAAGAGCAATGCACCCATGGCATTGCTTGAAACAGCCCTTTCGGGCCAAGGGGGCAGGCTATTTTTTGAGCTCAGGGATAAACGGAGCCTGGCATATTCGGTAACCGCTTTTCGCAGGCCCGGCCTGGAAACAGGCATGTTTGGCGTTTATATGGCGTGTGATCCGTCCAAACTAACCGCCGCCAAAGAGGGTATTTTCAAAGAACTTGAAAAGGTAAGAAAAGAAGGCTTGTCAGAAAAAGAACTGGAAGCAGCAAAAAGGTATCTGTTGGGGAATCTGAAGATCGAACTCCAGACCAATGGAAATCAGGCCATGCGTATGGCACTTGATGAGCTTTACGGTCTGGGCTATGGCTATTTAAAACAGTATATCAGGGATATTGAGGCGGTCACCCTCAATGATATAAAACGGGCAGCAAAAAAAATAATTATGCCTGAGAAATTCGTGTTTGTAACAATAGGTCCTGTATCGAAAAACCAGTAAACCGCACTTCCTTTTTAGGCTCGCCTGATTTCTTCAGGTGTTCCTTCCCAATATGAACAAACCCGCCGGAGGTCATGTCCAAGCCATGCCGCGACAAGTAACATTTCAATGGCGGCAGTTGCCAGTTTAATCCACCAGACAGCCTGTATTCCCCAGCCAAAGTAGCCGGGCAATGTAAAAACCAATGATGCAAAAAGGGCATTGTCAAAGACTGCGGCAATAAAGCTGGGATAGGTTTTACCAAAACCCTGAAAAACAGCAGAAACGGTCATGATCGTTCCCACGATCACGTTCCCTAATGACATGATCGTGAGATAAATAAAACCGTAATGAATGACTTCCTTATCATTGCTGAATATTCCGATTAAAAAAGTCGGGAACATCCAGCATAAGATAGTACCTAAAATCATAACTCCGGAAGAAATCGCCCACCCGGTCCAGAGGGTCCTGGTTATTCTTGACTGTTTCCCTGCCCCGAAGTTTTGACCGACGATTGCTGCCATGGCAGAAGTAGCAGCGATCACTGGCATATATATTGCCTGGAGGATACGGAACCCGATCCCTATGGAGGCCAAGGCCGGTGTCCCGAATACACTTATAACCCGGTAAGTAATTAACATGTTGAGGGCAAGCAAAAAATAGGTCAGACCTGAGGGAAGCCCGATAGCAAGGCTCTTTTTGATGATGCTCAGATCCAGTCGCCATGGCCCTTTTATCTTCAGATGTTGTCCTCGTATAAAGATCAGATATACATATATTCCAACACTGACGAGCTGGGACGAAAGTGAAGCAATGGCTGCCCCCCGCACCCCGAGACGAGGGAAACCCAACAGGCCAAAGATCAGGAGAGGATCCAGGATAATGTTGAGTACCGTGGATAGAACCATTATGATCATGGGCGTCCTGGTATCTCCCATGCCTCGATAGCAGGAGCCTATTACATGAAGCAGGAGTACAAAGAAAAAGGAGATGGAAAAGATTCGGAAATATTCTACTCCCCACACCAAAGACAGTCCTGTTCCCCCAAAAAAGGCGATGTAAGGATGGGCAATGAACAACCCCACAAGAGTGGCTACAATACCGACCACTGTAGAGAGGATGAGACTCTGCTTGTATATAGTTGCGGCTTCTTCATAGTCTCTTTTACCAAATGCCTGGGCAATGAGGGACATGCCACCGATCCCGAGGATAAAAGAGAGGCCCAATATCACAAAGAAGGCATTGCCGGAAATGGAGACCGCGGCCACGGCGTCCGGCCCCAGACGACCCACAAAATAGAGGTCTACCATGAGATAGAGGGTGAACATGAGCATGGAAAAGACGATGGGGCCGGCGAGCTTGAGCAATAACTTTGGGATGGACCCTGTGGTAAGATCTAACGGCTTAGTCATTAGCTTGATAGTATAGGAATTGAATTGGGAGCAATCTCCTTTACATCGTATTATCAAAAAAGATGCTCTATCTTTTTCTTGCTGCCTTTTCTACAAACGATGGCAAAAACCTATTGATTGATAATACAAAATCAAATCCAGTTGATTTCTCTTTTTTCCCTTTTTATTGTTCTTTTATATTTATATTTTGGGTATCCAAGAATAAGAGACATGACAGCTTCATTTTCTTCGGGGATTTGAAATAGTTCTTTTAGTTCTTTTACCTTGTTTATTGCCGGCGGAATAAGCCCGATTATTGTTGTTCCAAGTCCAAATGAATGGGTAGCCAACATTGCATAGGTAACACAGATAATTGCATTATTAGTATGTTCTTCAGCGCCTTTGTTTGCATGAAAAATCATTATCACCGGAGCACTTCTCGAGATATTGTCGTTCCCGGACTTTGTATTATAATGTCCTGTTTTTGCGGCAGGAACTATATGATGTGTTATGGTATTAAAGGTTTCTTGATTTATTCCCCGTTTGATCATATAACGGGAAATAGGATTTTTTATCCACTTAACCAAATCCTCATAGAAATTAGACATTAATAGTAATGCTTTCTCTATTATTTCTTTATTTTGAACAACTGTAATCATCGGATCCTTTGGTGATACGCCATATGGCGCAAACGAGGTAGCATCTATTATTTTATTTAATATTTCTTTTGGGATTTCCTTATCTTTGAAATTTCTTATTGACCTGCGATTTGCCAGGAAATTTATAAAACTGTCCGAATCGATATTGGTTTCCAGAAGGTCATAAAAATTATTATCGTATGACAACCCTTCGATAGTAATCGATTTTGATTTGCAAATTGCCATACAATGACCGCATTTCACGCAAAATTCAATTTTTTCGGGATTTAAAAATATTTGACCTGATTCGTCTTTTTCAAATATTTCATAAGGACAAACAGCGATACACAAAGAACATCTATCACAAGTTTCAAAATTAATCGTATTTTCCATATTTATTCTCCTTCTTTATCATAATCTTTCGAATTATTTCCGCAGAGAAAAAACACCCATGTGCAGGGTAAACCATCCTTGCACCCTTATCCAACAGCAACTTCCAACTGTCTTTTACTTCCTGCAGGTCTTTGGCAAATATGGGCAGCCCCGGGCTGAGACGTAAAGGGATCGGATGAATATCAATTCCCATTTTTTATCACCCCTTCCTGCTCCATCCCCCTGAGCACAGCCAGGGTCTCATCAGACCACCGAAGATACGCCCTGTTTACATACTGCCCGCATCTTACAGTCATCAGCCAGTAGGTTAGGTTTGGGTTATCTTTGTGATCAGCTTTCAGCACCTCTTCAGTGGCTTTTATTTCTTTCAGCTTTTGAGACTGAAGTTTTCGGAAATGTTCTACCTGACGGATGTTATCAGCCAGGGAAACCTGCTGCCCAAAAAACAGCTTCAACAGAATTTCATGACGTCCTATCAGGCGCCCGACAGGCTGAATCATCCATTCCTGTAACGCTTTTCGACCTTTGTCCGTCAACGCGTAGATGTGACGGTCTGGTTTGCCCTCCTGCTTCTTGATTGATCTGGTGGCAAGCCCTTGTTTGGCCAAGTTTTTTAGAATGGGATATATCTGGCCGTAGCTTTCGCTCCAAAAATAAGCGAGACTTTTTTCAAACCTTTTTTTGATGTCATAGCCTGACATGGGGCCCATGCTCAGGATTCCCATAATGGCGTATTTGCTCTTGTTCTCTTTCATGGCACACTCCTTTAGATACATATCTTATAGATATATATTCAAAAGATATAAACATGTCAAGAACCAAATTCAAGCAATCTGGCCTTTTTGGCATAAAAGGCCATTTTTCAACTGTCAAAATGAGAAAAAAGAAATTGTTAGAAGAGTTTTGATTTGTTGTAGGGAAACAAGATCAGTACAGACGGTTGACCTGTGTGGAGTAAAGTTTTTCATATAACTCGGGGTCAGGTCTTGGAACATTGGTAGATAAGGAAAACTCCAAAAGCCTGTGGAAATATTTTAACAAATCAAGTATGAAACAAATAATCAAGATATCCAATCCCTGGAGCAGAAAATGACAGTTAGCCACGGCTTCGAGCTGATAAGCGAACAGACCATAACGGAATATAAAACCCTGGCCAGGTTCTATCGCCATAAAAAAACCAGGGCAGAGCTTTTGTCCCTTTCCAACGACGACGACAACAAGGTCTTCGGCATCACTTTCCGAACTCCCCCCACTAATTCCACTGGAGTGGCCCACATCTTAGAGCACTCTGTACTATGCGGCTCTCGAAAGTATCCGGTTAAGGAACCCTTTGTGGAGCTCTTAAAAGGATCCCTTAATACCTTTTTAAATGCCTTTACCTACCCTGATAAAACCTGCTACCCCGTGGCCAGCCAGAGTCTTCAGGATTTTTATAATCTTATTGACGTGTATCTGGATGCAGTCTTTTACCCCCGCATTACCCCCTTCATCTTTCAGCAGGAGGGCTGGCATTTTGAATTGGAAAAAAAAGCCAGCCCGCTGATTTACAAAGGTGTTGTCTTCAACGAGATGAAAGGGGCCTATTCATCGCCTGAGAATGTCCTTGCCGAATACTCTCTTCAATCCCTTTTCCCGGATAATCCTTATGGTTTTGATTCCGGCGGTGACCCCAAACAGATACCCAATCTCACCTTTGAACAATTTGAAGCCTTTCATAGAGCTTATTACCATCCCTCTAACGCAAGGATTTATTTTTATGGGGACGATGATCCGGAGGAGCGCCTGAAGTTCTTGAACGAATCTCTGAAAGATTTCGATCCCATGGAAGTGAATTCAACGATCCCGCTGCAATCTCCTTTTGATCGCCCAAGACGCATTATCCGCTCATTTATAGTAGGAGATGAGGACAGGGACAAACCAAAAAAGGGCATGTTCACTCTCAACTGGGTGCTTGCTGAGTCCGAGGATGTTCAAACAAATTTTACTCTGCATATTATCGAGTATATCCTGTTAGGCATGCCGGCATCTCCCCTTCGGAAGGCATTGATCGACTCAGGATTGGGGGAGGATGTTGCAGGTGAAGGCCTGGGGACGGAATTACGTCAGATTTATTTCTCCACAGGCCTTAAGGGCATTGAAATGGAAGAGCCTCGTTATGGAAACCTTGGAAACCCTGGCCCGGAAAGGGATCGATCCTCGAACCATAGAAGCTGCGCTGAACACCATCGAATTCCGTTTACGCGAAAACAATACTGGGCCCTTTCCGCGGGGTCTTTCCCTGATGCTGCGATCACTGACTACCTGGCTTTATGACAGCGATCCTTTGGCCCTGCTCAAATTTGAAGCACCACTTGACTCCATAAAGGCCCAGGCCAAATCCAATAATTCCTTTTTTGAAGAAATAATAGAAGATCTCTTTCTGAAGAATTACCATTGTACTACTCTGATTCTAAACCTGCTCTTCGGGAAAGGGAAGAGGCTGCTGAAAAAGAACGTTTATCCACGGCTCGCTCGGACATGAGTTCGAGTAAAGTTGAAAGTGTTATGGCAAATACCCGCGAGTTAAAGCGGTTACAGAAAACGCCCGACCCTCCCGAAGTCCTTGAGACAATCCCTGTCCTGAAACTCGCGGACCTGGACAGAAAAAACAAAACCATTCCCCTGACCCGCCTCCACCGAAAGGGATCAACTATATTGTTTCACGACCTTTTCACCAATGGTATTGCCTACCTGGACATCGGGCTTGACCTCCATAACCTGCCGCACAAGTACCTGCAATATGTGCCGCTCCTCGGCCGGGCCCTTGTTGAAATAGGAACGGAAAAAGAAGGTTTTGTCGCCCTGACACAACGCATAAGCCGAAAAACCGGCGGGATCCGTTCACAAATCTTCACCTCAACCGTGAAACATACCAAGCGAAGTGCCGCCTGGCTCTTCCTGCGCGGCAAGGCAATGCTAAACCAGACAGAAGAGTTGACCCGTATTCTTAAAGAGGTTCTCCTTACGGTTCGATTGGACAACCAGGAACGGTTTCGGCAGATGGTGTTGGAAGAAAAGGCCAGGGCAGAACAAAGGCTGATCCCAAGTGGTCATCAGTTTGTCAATCTGCGCCTCCGGGCCCACTTCGGCGAGTCCCACTGGGCCGCCGAACAGATGGGCGGGATAAGCTATCTCTTTTTCTTAACAGATGGGCGGGATAAGCTATCTCTTTTTCTTAAGAAAACTCATCCGTGTTGTTGAAAAAAACTGGGCTGAGGTGCTCGCCACTCTTGAGGAAATATGTCGCATCCTGGTCAACCGCAAGGCCATGGTTTTTAATATCACTTTAGATGAGGATAATTGGTCCGATATTGAGAACCTTATTAACAACCTAATGAATGCCTTGCCCGAAACACCAGTCGTTGAAGCCAAATGGTCGCCCGACTGTCCGGATCCTTTCGAAGGGATGACGATTCCCTCCAAGGTCAACTATGTGGGCAAAGGCGCCAATATTTTTGAGTTGGGCTATCGATTCCATGGCTCTTCTCTGGTTATCACCCGATATTTGCGCAACTCATGGCTATGGGAACAGGTCCGGGTCCAGGGTGGTGCATATGGGGCCTTTT
>JAFDHL010000170.1 GCA_019308785.1 Deltaproteobacteria bacterium | reverse complement strand
CACTTCAAACCCTGGCCCAGACCGATCACCAATTCTCTATACTCAAAAAGTCGGGTTTGTAATAATGCATAGTTTACATCAATATATGAACAAGTCGCACCAGGGCGGGCTTTAGCTCATTTTAGGCACTCTTAGTAGTTTATCCAGGCATAGCCAAAGGATTCTGACTCCCGCATAGCGGGATCTTCGACACGCCCATCGAAGATCCCGCTATGCGGGGAAGGGTATTGTTTTCGAAAATTTAATATACGGGTGGCCATCAGTCTATGGATTTGAAAATGAACAGTCACAGCCAACACAAAGTGCACATCAGAAAACCCCGCTGGCTTAGGCGGCGCCTTCCAGCAGGCCCCGATTATGAAAACTTGCGGGCACTGCTGAACCGTAGCAAATTGCACACTGTGTGCCAGGAAGCCAAATGCCCAAACATCTGGGAATGCTTTTCTCAGAAGACCGCAACCTTTTTGATTATGGGGGATCGTTGTACACGCAACTGTCATTTTTGCGCTATTGCCCGTGGTCCGTCAGGCCCGCCTGATCCCGGGGAACCTGTCAGAGTGGCTGAAGCCGCACAAAAAATGGGTTTGAAATATGTGGTTATCACTTCGGTGACCCGGGACGATGTCCCTGACGGCGGCGCAGGGCTCTTTGCAAAAACGGTTATGGAAATCCACAAAAGGATACCAGATGCATATCCAGAGGTTTTGATTCCCGATTTTAGCGGGAACAGGGATGCACTTCGTACGGTCGTAGACACCCATCCCGCTGTTATTAACCATAATCTTGAAACCGTACCGCGTCTTTATCCTTCGGCCCGGCCGGAAGCCGTTTACCGACGTTCACTTGAATTGCTGAGGCGAGCAAAACAGCATGAGCCCACAATTCCCGTGAAGTCCGGCCTTATGCTGGGGCTGGGAGAAACTCACGCAGAAATCGAAAAAACCCTGTGGGACCTTCTCGACGCTGGCTGTAACATTCTGACATTGGGACAATATCTTCAGCCCACAAGAGACCATTTACAGGTTGAGCGCTTTATTCATCCCGAAGAATTTGATAATTGGAGGGAGACTGCACTTAAAATGGGCTTTTCCGGGGTTGCCAGTGGTCCATTTGTGCGAAGTTCTTATCATGCAAAAGAACTTTATCAAGCAACACTGCGAAAAAACTAACAAGGGGCCGGAATTTCAGAATAACCAGGAAAATACAGAAGAGACATGAATATGATACAGGCCCTGATATATCCCACAGCGTTCTTGATCGGCCTCGGTATATGGAAGGTTTCGCGAGACATCCTGTATTATGTGATATTGGTGAAATACAAGGATTCTATCAATAACAAATGGTCGGCCGCTCTTGTCATTGACTTCCTGGCAGTCGTCTTCGGCATTGCCGGTGTATTTGCCTGGTCGCTCTTTTGGCTCTATGAAGGTATTATGGGAGGTTATTGTTGATGACAAAACCAACAAGACTCAAGGTTTTTTCCGCCCTTATTGTATTTACTGTTTTTGCTGCTTTTTTTTCTCCGCTCCTCGAAAAAGCAAAAGCCGGTGAACTGCCGGCTGAATTGGAAAATCTTCAGATAAAGGATGGATTTGTCGCTTCTCAATCTAAGGAGGTTGGGCTTATTCGTATAATCAAGGGCAACGGGAAACTCATTGTTGTCCACAGGGCCAAACAGGATGCCTACCATGCCCGGGAGGGAAACCCAGTCTACGAAAACGACTCCCTGTATACCCTGGATTGCAGGTGCCGGATCGAGTTTGAGGATATGAATGTTATCATCATGGCACCTGAAACACACTTAGATATTGACGAGGTAAGCACCAGTTTTTTTGCGGGAAAAAAGGAATCCCTCTTTGGTATGACCAAAGGCAAGGCCGTCATTTATGCCCTCCGCCTTTTTGGTTATCGAGATATAAAACTCAGGCTCAAGACGCCGCATGCAATGATAGGCGTGCGGGGAACTAAGTTCGGAGCAGAAATTGAGAAGAAAAAAAAGAAAAATACAAAAGATGATTTGCTTACCAGGGCATACGTATTTGAGGGGGAGGTTGATGTGACCTCGATCATTGATGGGAGACTGCAGCCCTTGCACAAAAATGAGATACTGGAAGCAGACCAAAGGGGCCTTGGGGAGGTAAAATTTGATCCGGCAAAAACCAAGTCATTTCTGGAAAGTATAATATCCGGTATGGAGCCAAAAAAATCACCTCATGTGGCCGATGAAAAAGAACCGGACGGGATCAGGAAATGGGGGGAATTGCCGGGGCCAGGAATGGGAATAGGTCCCGGTCATCGCGGAATGGGCGGGCATCGGCATTAGCAAGTAAAGAAATATATTTTAGGATCATCTCCAAATTAGTTGGTGATTATATCGGGATTCAAGGAGCCAAGGATCCAAGGATTCGAGTGAAGAGCTTAAAAATTATATTTTAAAAAATAATCCTACACTCAGCAATCCGGACCTCAGTTTGTGATCATCCTGATTAAAGACGGATCATAGTCATTCACCTTCTCATAGCCTAAGAGATTTAAAAGAGTGGCTGCCACGCTGGAAAGGCCCGCTTTTTTTAGGAATGCCATCTCGTATTCCCCGTTGTATCCCGGATCGTAAATAGCAAACGGGACCGGATTGAGTGTATGTGCTGTCAGGACCTTTTTTTGGCCGTTTTCATCAATAGTGAACATCTCATCGGAATTGCCATGATCCGATGTTACAATTGCAATACCCTCAAGCGCTTCGATCACCTCCAAGAGTTCACCGACACACCGGTCAACAGTTTCCACGGCCGTGACAGTAGCCTCCAAATTGCCGGTATGCCCCACCATATCACCGTTAGCAAAATTCAGACGGCCAAACCGGTACTTTCCGGTTTTCAACATCTCAATCGTCCTGTCCTTGATTTCCAGGGCCTTCATTTTAGGGGCCTTGTCAAATTCAACCCTGTCGGAAGGGATCTCAACATAGGTCTCTAAAGATTCATCAATATATCCCGAGCGATTACCGTTCCAGAAATACGTCACGTGACCAAACTTCTGCGTTTCGGAGATGGCAAAGCTCCCGATTTTCTCAGCACAAAGATATTCACCAACAGTACGATCAATAGCAGGTGGCTGTACCAGAAAATCGGGCGGCATATGGGTATCCCCGTCATACTGCATCATGCCGGCATAGAGGACATCAGGTAAAGGGCCACGGTCGAATTCCCGGAAATCCTTTTCTGTAAATGCCCGGGAGATCTCAATGGCGCGGTCTCCCCTGAAATTGAAATTTATAACTGCATCGCCGTCTGCAATGGACCCGACTGGACGGCCCTTTTGATCCACAATCACAAAGGCACCCATATACTGATCGGTTATTTCCGGGTCCTCATTGTAAAATGTCCTGACCGCTTCTTCTGCCGAACGGAAAGACCTCCCCTTCCCAAGTACGTGGGCTTCCCATCCCCGTTTCACGATGCTCCAATCCGCATTGTAACGATCCATGGTCACTTTCATACGACCGCCGCCCGAGGCAAAACAATAGTCAAGACCCTTTTCCCCTGATATTTTCCCTAATCTTTGCTCCATGGGCACCACATATTCAAGTGCCGATCTCTCGCCCACATCCCTCCCGTCAAGCAGGGAATGCAGGCGAACCCGTTCTAATCCCAGTTCAACACATTTATCCATCAACCTGTAAAGATGCTGTATGTGGGAATGTACATTTCCGTCGGACAGCAAACCAATGAAATGTAAAGTCCCACCGTTTTTTACTCGCCGGACGATATTAGACCAGACTTCCGTCTCAAAAATCCGGCCTGTCTCAATGGCCTGGTTAACAAGAAGCGCGCCCTGGTCAAATACCCGGCCGGCCCCGAAGGCGTTATGCCCAACCTCACTGTTGCCCATGTCTTTGTCCGTGGGCAATCCTACAGCAGTCCCGTGGGCCTGAAGCTGGCAGTAAAACCTGGACGATCGGAGGCTGTCAAGGTTGGGAGTCCTGGCCACATATACTGCATTGCCCGCATATTCTTCTCCTATACCCACGCCATCCATAATGATGAGAAGCAGGGGACCCTTTCTTCCTGAAAATGATTTTAGTCTTTTAAGCTGGAGCGACATAGAGGTTATTTCTTCGGGTGTGAGG
Source organism: Deltaproteobacteria bacterium (assembly GCA_019308785.1). Classification (GTDB taxonomy): domain Bacteria; phylum Desulfobacterota; class DSM-4660; order Desulfatiglandales; family Desulfatiglandaceae; genus JAFDHL01. Next base: position 2,508 of record JAFDHL010000170.1, on the reverse strand, counting down.
GGTCATTGGCCGGGATCTGCCGGTGCTTTAGGAAAAAAGAGGGTAAACATAGTCTCCCCTGACCGATAGCAGTCTTCCTTGTCCGTGCAAAAAGAGCAATCACTTATATTTCCGGGACAGATATCGGTTTCTTTCGGTATAAACCCGCACCTTGAAGACACCATATCTATCTTAAAGTTGTACCGCTCCGAAAAAATCTTCATACGCAACAGATCCGCTCCCTTACCCCCTGCATTGAAATCAAATGGTCTTTTTGAGGAATAGGCCATGGTGTCCTGTGTGGTAAAGAATCCCTCAAAAATGCGCCGTTGATTTTCTTGTGTAATCCCAACGCCATAATCATGCACAATCAGTTCTGTGCCATCCCCTTTTTCATTTATAATCACTTCTATCTTCCCCATATCAGGAGTATTTTCTATGGCATTCTTTATAAGACCTTCAATCACCTTCTGTAAAGGGTCCAGGGGCATATATATAGGTGGTGTTTGTTTAAATCTTGTTATGATTTCCACCTTCCGATGGGAAAATGACGGCTCAAGCGCTTTAATTCTTTCCTTCATATATCCATCTAAGGCAATAGCCTTCGGAACACTGTCTTTGGGGCCGAATATTTCATCAATGCGCCTTCTGATACTTTCGACCAGACGACCCTCTCCCCCCTCCTCAGCAACAAGGGATTCCAGTTCATCAGCACATTCATCCAACAGCCACGAAATGAGATAATGGACGTCATAATGCCTCTCCCGCATAATGTCTTCCACCTGATACTGCATGTCCAATATGCGCTTCAGGTTACGCCGGGCCCTCTCAATGGTTGCCTGCCAGGTCTCATCCGGCAGAGAAGAAAGCCTTTTCCCCAGGATGTTAAGAGAGGCACCCAGGACCGAGAGTGGGGTCCTCAGTTCATGGGAAAGATGGTTAATGACCTTGTCCTTGGCCCGGTTTAGACTTGAAACCTCGTTATATGCTTCCTTTAGCTCATCCGAGAACCTGGCATTCTCAATTGAAAGGGCCACGGTCCCCGCGATCATATTCAAAAATTCAACGTCGGTGTTGTCAAAGGTCCCCGTCTTTTTGTTCATGGCACACAGGACCCCGATGATCCTGTCCTTGCTTCTCAACGGGACGTCTAACATGCTCTGTGTCCTGAACCCTGCCTGGATATCCACTCCGGAATAGAAATTAGGGTCTTTTGATGTATCGGGAACAATGATGGGCTCACCAGTGCGAACGACCTTACCGGCAACGCCTTTGTCTGCAGGGAAACGGATCTCCTTTACCCGTTTTTCAGCGGCTGAATCGTCAATGGCAGCTGACTTGAAAAACAATTCGTTTTTCTCCTCATCCAGGAGTATGACCAGGGAACCCTCAACACCTAAAAGGCTTTTGACCTCGCCGCTGACATAATCCAAAAGGTCCTCCAGGGATGGATATTCAGGCAGAGCCATGCTGGTCCGCAGCAGTGCCTCATTGTTGCGCGCAATCCTTTTTTCGTGTGTTATATCCCTGAGAATCACCAGTTCCCCGGACGGCTCGTCCTCTCTCTCCGAAAAAACGGAGGCCCTTAAGGCCACATCCAGGATCCGGCCGTCTTTGGTCAGTCTTTGAGTTTCATACTGCCGTATAATCCTCTCCTTAAAAAGTTCTTGAATATTTTCTCTGGTTTCTTGCTCCAGACCCGGTGGAACATAAGGGATCGTTTTTCCGTCCAGTTCCTCAAAGGTCCAACCGAAGGTTTCTGTAAACGCGGGATTTACGAAAGAGACACGTCCATCCAGTGTAAATACCACGATAGGGTATGGGACGAATCTAAAGAGAGTCCTTAGACGCCTTTCCGATTTTTCAAGGGCCTCCTGGGACCTGAATTTGTCCGTAATATCGCGGACTATGCCGCGAAAACCTACCCGTTCGCCCTCCTTGTTGGTAATCAGATTGGCTGAAAGTTCGACGACCTTGTGATCACCTTTTTCAGTAACAATCCGCCAGAAAAGATCGAAAACCCCCTGTCCGGTCTCATACATCCGCCTGAAAAAACCAACAACCTCCTCAGCCTGACTTTCATCCATGAATTTAGCGAAACTCTGGAACTGTACCTCCTCTCTCGGATATCCGAAAATCCTGCACAGAGAATCGTTGAAATACAGGAAGTTCCCATCAATATCCACTTCGTAGACACCTTCTTCAATATTCTCGACAAAGGCCTGATAGCGCTCGCTGGACAGGGTATCACGGGCACTCAATATACTTTCGCTCATGGAATCGGTTTTTTGTTCAGGAGTTTTTGAAGGATTTTCTGACAATGACTTTGCAGCCTTTTCTGACTTTCTGTTTTTCACGGGAACATGGACTCCTAACGCCTGCATTGATTTTTTAACGCCTAAAATATCAGTAACATTCAAAAGTGTATGCATCTTGAAGGGCATGGGACTCTTTTTTCAGGAATCGAAAAATTGGTTGCTGGATTGTACATGACCCTGCTACCTGAGGCGGGCGGGTAGATTGCTGTGC
>JAFDHL010000008.1 GCA_019308785.1 Deltaproteobacteria bacterium | reverse complement strand
AATCCAGTTATTTAAGGGGGCGGTTATCCCGGCATGAAAATAAAGATTGGAGTCCTTTCGGATACACACCTGCACGGGGTAACAAGGGAATTCAGGGAAATTTATGATAAGTATTTGTCCGATAAGGATATTATTTTACATGCGGGTGACCTTGTCTCTACAGACATTGTAGATTTTTTAAGCGGAAAGGATTTCCATGGGGTGTATGGAAATATGGACCCCGTTGAGGTGAAGGAGTTACTTCCCGGTAAAAAGATCATAGAATTGGGGCCTTATCGCCTGGGAATAACGCATGGATGGGGATCATCCGTGGGGCTTGAGGGTCGCATCAGGCCTGAGTTTCAGAATGTGGATGTCATTGTCTATGGTCATTCGCACCACCCAGTCAATCATGTAAAAGAGGGCGTGCTGCTCTTCAATCCGGGCACGGCGACCGGTTTCAGTTCCGATGGGACACATACCATAGGGATTTTAGAACTGGGTGATACGATTCATGGTGATATAATCAGGGTGTAAGGAAGAGCTATGAAGGTACTTTGGGCACCATGGAGGATGGAATACATTCTCACCGACCAGGAAAAGGGCGAATGTATTTTCTGTCCAGGAGACGATCGAAGCCAGGATGAGGCAAGGTTGATTTTGTATGTAGGGTCTCAGAGCATGGTCGTGATGAACCGATTCCCCTATATCAACGGACACCTGCTGGTGGCACCTGTCAGACACGGGCCGGATTTGGAGTTTCTCTCAGGTGAGGAGACGCTGGATCTTTTGGTTATGGTTCGCAGGTCCATTGCGATTTTGAAGAAAGAAATAAGTCCTGAAGGTTTTAACGTGGGATTGAACCTTGGCAGAGTTGCAGGGGCGGGCGTGGAGGAGCACGTGCATTTTCACATTGTTCCCCGATGGAATGGCGACACAAATTACATGACCGTCTTTGGGGAAGTGAGAGTTATTCCCGAACACATCGAGGAGACCTATCACAAACTCCTGCCCCATTTTCAAGAGATTAAACCCCGGAGGTGATTAATGAAACATCTAAGATGGATACTTGTGCTTTTGGTTTTATTGCTTGTCGTTATTATAGTTGTTCAGAACTATGAAGCCTTGGCAACAAAAGTGAGTTTTAGGGCAAATTTCATGTTTTGGGAGGGCGAAACCCTTGGGATCCCCTTGTCTCTCGTGGCCATTATCACTTTTCTTATCGGTATTGTCTTTTCCGGGTCTTACGGAATGGCCGAGCGTTTCCGTCTCAAGAAACAGATAAGATCCCTTATAAAAGAGGCCAGGGAGAAGGACAAGGAGCTCAGTTCTCTGAGGAATCTACCCGTAACGACCGAAAACATAGACTCAGATCAGACTACCGACACACGATGAGATCTCCTACTCTTCAGAGGACTTGGTGCAACCCCAAAATTATTCTCCTGGAAGTCTGTAGCAAATTCGAATAGAGGAGACATTCCGTGTGGGCATCTCTTTGGCAATGGTTCCTTGAACCAGGAAACCTGCAGCTTCTTCTATGCGCTGTTATTGCGTTTGGGCTTGGGTTGATTATCGGGGTGTGGATACGGCACAGCAGAGAGGAAAGTGCCAAATCAATCGCCAGTGAAGGAGACACAGCCTTTTTCAAGGGGATCCATTATATTCTTTCCAATGATCACGACCAGGCTATCGAAGAATTTACCAAGTCAGTACAGATTAACTCAGATACAATAGAGACCTATGTGGCTCTTGGAAATCTATACCGTTCCAAAGGTGATATAGACAGAGCTATCAGGATCCGCCAGAATATTATACTGAGACCAAACATTGATGAGCAAATAAAGCTCAGGGCCCTTTTCGATCTAGGCCTGGATTACCGCAAAGGCGGATTTCTTAATCGGGCATTGGACACATTCTTGAAAGTTGCACAACGTGATTCCGGAAATGTGCAGACTTATAGAGAGATTGAAAGGATTTATGAGGAGTCGAAGGATTGGGAGAATGCCTATCGGACACGGCAAAAGATTGCGCAGTTGGCCGGGGGGGATAACAAGCACATTCTGGCACATCATCTTGTTGAGATGGGAAAGGTATACCAGCAGGAGGGGAACTCGCTGAAGGCCAACTCCTGTTTTACCAAAGCAATTTCAACTCACAAGGGATGTATTGATGCCTACCTCCACTTAGGAGATCTTTACTTCAGTAAAAAGGAATACAAAAAGGCGATTTCGACATGGAAAAGGGTCGCTCAAGTGGCCCCGCAGTTCACTTTTCTTGCCTATCGTCGCCTTGAAGGGGCCTATTCAATAATGGAGGATCTGAAGCCTGTTGAGGACTTTTTAAAGGAATGTGCCCAGTCAAATGCTGATGCCTTCACTCACGTGGCACTGGCCCGCTATCTTTATAATGAAAATGATATCGAAGGCGCACTCAGAGAGGTAGCCAGTGCCCTGGAATTTGCCCCTTATTTTTTGAAGGCCAGGAAACTCAAAGGGGAGATACTGCTCAGTCATGGCAGAGAGAAAGAAGCGTTGGCGGATTACAGGGAATTAATGGAGCATTTAGACGTGCCCTATTTAGAATTCCAGTGCTCCCAGTGTGGGTTTAAGGCAAACGAACTGCAGTGGCAGTGCCCGCAATGCAGGAGTTGGGATACAATCCATTTGATTGATTCCGCCGGAACTCCATCAGCTTCTGCTCCTGGATCTGAAGACCCGTTGCCCCGATTCACAGGAGGCACAGAAGGGGAATAGCATGACATCATTGACACCCATGCTCAGACAGTATATGGGCATCAAGGGCGAATACCCTGATGCCATTTTATTTTTCCGCATGGGTGATTTCTACGAGATGTTTTTTGATGACGCGCGCATTGCGGCCAGAATTTTAGGCATTACCCTTACAAGCCGTGGGACATACAACGGGGAGAAGGTTCCAATGTGTGGTGTTCCTCATCATTCTTCCAAGTCTTATGTTGCCAGGCTTGTGGACAGTGGAAGGAAGGTTGCCATTTGTGAACAGGTTGAAGACCCAAAATCGAGTAAAGGAATTGTAAAAAGAGAGATAATAAGGGTTGTGACACCGGGCTCGATCGTTGATGAACGAGATATCGATGATAGAAGCAACCTTTACATGGCCGCAATATCCGGAGGATTTACCCGCAATGCTTTGCAACATATAGCAGGCGGGAATGAGAAATACGGGTTGGCCTATGTGGATCTGTCGACCGGTGAATTCAAGGTCACGGAGGTTCGGACTTTTGGCGAGGTTTTGGATGAACTGGGGAGGATAGATCCGGCCGAACTTTTGATCTTTGAAGATGGGCATTTGTCAGGGCAGCAGGGGCTTTCCAAATACCGACTGGAGGTGTTGAGAAAAGATTTTTTTGAACCCCGGACCGCAGAAAGGGTGCTTAAAGAACAATTAGGGGTCAGGTCTTTAGACGCGTTTGGATGCCAGGATATGGCGCAGGGAATAATTGCCGCAGGAGCGCTTGTTCATTATCTCAAGGATACCCAGAAAGGATGTCCTGCGCACATCAGGGAGATCATAAGCTACCATATCGGCGATTTCATGTTTCTTGATGAATCTACCTGTTCCCACCTGGAACTCTTGAAAACCATGCGCCGGCAATCTTTGAAGGGGTCGCTGTTTCAAATCCTTGATAGAACCGTGACCCCCATGGGCAGCAGGTTTCTGAAGAAATGGATCACATATCCCCTCATTAACCTTGATCCGATACGAAAACGGCTGGCAGCTGTTGCCTGTTTCAAGGACGATCCCGTTTTCAAGGAGGAGATCAGAAAGGAACTGGAAGAGATCTATGATATTGAACGGTTGAACGGGCGCATTGCCTTACAAAGGGCCAATGCAAGAGATCTCGTAGCTCTTAAAACCTCCATTTTAAGGCTTCCGATCATTAAAAAGAGGTTAACAGGTTCAACAAGCGAACTTCTGTCGGAGATTGCGACAAAGCTTGATACCCTCCAGGACATAGGCACTTGGATAGATGAGTGCATCCGTGAAGATCCACCGGTATCTGTCAAAGATGGCGGCATTATTAGAGAGGGATATAATAAAGAACTGGACGGTTTTATCTCTCTCAGTCGCGATGGGAAGAGCTGGATGGCTGATTTTGCAGCTTCAGAACAGGAAAGGAGTGGGATATCGAGACTGAAGGTGGGATTCAATAAGGTCTTCGGATATTATATTGAGGTCTCGAAGGCGAACCTGCATCTTGTCCCTGCCGACTACATCAGAAAGCAGACGCTGGTTAACGGGGAGCGTTACATCACGGAATCATTAAAGACTATGGAAGAGCAGGTGCTGGGAGCTGAAGAGAAGCGCGTAGAAATGGAGTTTGAAATTTTTGATGGGTTGCGCAAGAAGATAGCTTTGGAGAACCAACGTATTAAAGAAACCGCGGAACTTATAGCAAAGATCGATGTTATTTCCGGGCTGGCCGAGACTGCCGAAACAAATAATTACATCTGTCCGGAAGTCAACGATGGTATGGGTATAGACATTGTAGATGGCCGGCATCCCGTTATCGAACAGACAGTCAAGGATGAGGATTTTGTGCCCAACGATATTCGCCTTGATTCCGAAGAGCAGCAGATGTTGATTATTACCGGGCCCAATATGGCAGGCAAATCCACCATCCTCAGGCAGAGTGCCCTTACAGTGCTGATGGCGCAAATGGGGAGCTTCGTTCCCGCTTCAAAGGCGACAATAGGTATTGTGGATCGCATATTTACCCGGGTTGGTGCTTCAGATGATTTAACCAGGGGACAGAGTACGTTTATGGTGGAAATGAACGAAACTGCTAATATCCTGAGACATGCGACACCCAGGAGCCTGGTTATTCTGGATGAAATCGGGCGTGGCACAAGCACTTATGATGGTTTGAGCATTGCATGGGCCGTTGCTGAGTCCTTACATGACAGGGAAGGAAAGGGTATACGCACTCTTTTTGCGACGCATTATCATGAACTCACAGAACTGGTGGCCACTAAACAGAGGGTAAAAAATTTCAATATAGCAGTCCGGGAGTGGAATGATCAGATTATCTTTTTGAGGAAGATCGTCCCGGGGAGCACAAGCAGAAGTTATGGCATACAGGTAGCTCAAATTGCGGGTTTGCCCGAGAGAGTTATCATGAGGGCCAAAGAGATCCTGAATAATCTGGAAAGAGCTGAACTGGATGAGGTGGGAAGGCCTCGTCTGGCGCATACTTCCCCTGAAAAGGATGAAGGGGATATTGTCCAGCTCGGTCTCTTCGGGTCTTACGATCAGAAACTGATAGAATGGATCAAGGGCCTGGATATTTCCTCTATGACCCCTCTGGAGGCCTTGATAGAGCTTAACAGATTAAAGGAACATTTGGACGCCGATATGTAATTGCGGAATGCGGAATGCGGATTGTGGATTGCGGAAAGAAAGAACAGAGGTAACTCAGGTTATTTAGGCTGACTACGTGAGTAGTCACGAACAGAGAAAGGTAATTAGTGCTACAAGAATGAGAAGGAAGCTGGGATATATTTTAACGGTAATTTTTCTTGCACCATTTTTCATGTGTGCATCTGAAACCAGTTGTACGGCTTCAGCGAAAACGGTTGTGCTGCTCAAGGAGGCAGACCAGTGCCGAGAGGCCCTGTCCAAATCGGCGAAGAAGAAAAAATATCGACGCAATTGGGATAGATGTCTTGGCACTTATGAAGATATATACTCCCGTTATCCCGAAAGTGGTCAGGCCCCTTGGGCACTATATCATTCCGGCAGGCTCTATACGGAGCTTTATAAATACTCCGGGAGATCCAAAGATCTGGATGAAGCGATCAGTATATTTAGGCAATTGGTGGACGATTACAAGGACCATCGCCTGGCAGACGACGCCCAATATCTGATCGGTAAGATATTCTATGAACAAAAAAAGGATACCACCAGGGCTTATGAGGAGTTTTTAAAGGTAGAGAGAGAATTCTCTTCGGGTGACATGCTGCCAAGGGCCAGGAAGATGCTTGCCAAGCTGTCCGGTACAGTTAAAAAACATGAGGCCCTGAGCAATAAATCCAAAAAGCCGGCAGAACTCCTGAAAGAGGCAGACCGGTGCCGTATGAACCTATCCAAGTCTGCGAAGAAGAAAAAATATCGACGCTACTGGGATAGATGTCTCCGTGCTTACAAAAACGTTTACTCACGTTATCCCGGGAGTGATCAAGCCCCTTGGGCACTCTATCGTTCGGGTGGGCTTTACACCGGCCTTTATAAATACTCCTGGAGATCCAAAGATCTGGATGAAGCGATCAGCATATATAGGCGATTGGTGGAGGGATACAAAGACCATCGCCTGGCGGATGACGCCCAATATCGAATTGGTGAGATCTATAAGTTATATAAGAAAGATTTTACCCAGGCATATGTTGAATTTTTAAAGGTGGACATAAAGTTCCCATCTGGTGATATGCAACCCAGGGCCAGGAAAATGCTGGACGAACTGGCCGTAACCCTGAGCAAGAGAGAGGAGGCTAAAGCCAAGAAGACCAGCGTTGCTTTGGAATCCGGTTTAACTCCTGTAAAGGATATCCGGTATTGGTCAACCCCCACCTATACGCGGGTAGTGGTTGACCTGACAGGACCAGTGAAATATGAGCATCACCTGCTTAAAGCGGATCCTGATCACAAAAAACCGCGCAGGATTTATCTGGACCTCAGGAAATCCCATGTGACTTCGCAGATTGACAGACCCATTGCAATCAAGGATGGGCTGCTCCAAATGGCAAGGGCGGGTCAGTACACTAAAGATACGGTGCGGGTGGTTCTGGATATCGAAAGTATCGGAGGATATAAGGTTTTTCATCTTCATGATCCTTTCCGTATCGTGGTGGATGTGGGGAGGCAGGTAAAGGATGATACCGAAGCCAAAACCAAACCGGCTCTGAAGAAGCGGCCTGCAAGGAAGGGGATTAGAAAGGCCAAAGACCCGGACCGCACGGTATCCCTCGCCAGGCAGCTGGGCTTAAATGTTAAAAGAATCGTGATTGATCCCGGTCACGGAGGCAAAGATCCGGGCTGCTTTGCAAGGGGAGGCATCAAAGAAAAAGACATTGTTTTGAGTTTAGCCAAGATTCTCTCAAAGAAAATAGAAAAAGAAATCGGATGCGAAGTTCTGCTCACAAGAACCGGTGACGTTTTTATACCCCTTGAGCGGAGAACGGCCGTTGCAAATATGAAAAAGGCGGATCTATTTATCTCTCTGCATATCAATGCCCACAGGAGCAGAAAAATCCGCGGGCTTGAAACCTATTTCCTGAATATGGCAACCGACAAGAGGGCCGTGATGGTGGCGGCAAGGGAAAATGCCACGTCTGAAAAGAATATCAGCGATCTCCAGACGATTCTCAACGACCTTATGCTGAATACCAAGTTACATGAATCGAGCCGGCTGGCTCATGAGGTACAAAAAGGGATGATATCCCAGACCAGCAGGAAATATAGTAATGTGAAGGACCTGGGTGTAAAACAGGCCCCTTTCTATGTGCTGATTGGTGCCCAGATGCCTGCAATCCTTGTTGAGATAGGCTTTCTGACCAACACTACGGAACGGAAGAGATTAGTCAGCAAAGGATACCAGGAAAGGGTGGCAGAAGGGATCGCCACGGGCATAAGCGCATATATCAAGAGTATTGATCAGGCCTATAAGGGGGGATAATTAGCCTTTAACCTTAAGCCTTAAGTAGGCATCAATAAACAGATCAATAGCTCCATTCATGACCCTTTCAACGTCACCTATCTCCACATTGGTCCGGTGGTCTTTGGCCATCCTATAAGGGTTAAACACGTAAGACCTTATCTGGCTACCCCATGCTATGTCTTTTTGGGACTGATGATCCTGTTGTTTCTTCTGTTCCAGTTTTCCCTTCTCAGCTTCATAAAGCTTGGCCTTTAAAACCTTCATAGCCATCTCCTTATTGCGATGCTGTGATTTTTCATTTTGACACTGCGCAACAATTCCGGTCGGGAGATGTGTGATCCTGACAGCGGAGCTGGTCTTATTCACATGCTGGCCTCCGGGGCCGCTGGCTCTGTATGTGTCAATACGAAGGTCTTTGTCATCAATTTCGATCTTTATGTCCGTATCCACTTCCGGAAGGACAGAGACCGATGCAAAAGAGGTGTGTCTTCTTCCGGTTGCATCAAAGGGAGAGATTCTGACCATACGATGAATACCGTGTTCTGACTTCAGGTACCCGTAAACGTACGCACCGACTACTGTGAATGTCACATTCTTAATGCCTGCTTCATCTCCGGGGAGATACTCTATCACCTTGATCTGCATGCCCTTATCTTCGCTCCAGCGGGTGTACATCCTGAAGAGCATCTCCACCCAGTCCTGGGCCTCCGTGCCCCCGGCCCCGGCATTAATAGCCACAATTGCATTTCGCATGTCATCGGGGTCTCCAAGCAGTGAGCGAAATTCGAGCCCTTTGATCTCTTTTTGAAGGCGATTTATGTCATTTTCCACTTCGTCCAGAGTAGCCTTGTCGTCCTCTTCAACGGCCATTTCAGCAAGGATTCTGGCGTCCTCGGTATCCTTGCGAAGATTCTGCCACTGGTCTACTTTTTCCTCCAGTGATGCACGTTGCTGGCTTAACCGGGTAATTTCTTCCTGATCTTTCTTCCAGAAGTCGGCTCTTGACATTATTTTTTCAATTTTTTCAAGCTCTTCCTGTCGTTTATCCAGGTCAAAGATGACCTCGCAGGTCATCGAGTTGATTAACGATATGGTCAATTCTTTCCATGAGATCCTGGTTCATTTTGATTCTCCTGTGCTATTTGGTTTACTTGTGTAAAAGATTATACCCTTGTCGATACTAATTTGTTTAGTCATCAATAATAACAATAATATTAACTGCTCAGGTTATTTAGGTTGAAGGTCCCGCGAAACGCGGGATTAGTAAAGGGCTGAACGTGGTACAAATGGGGCTCCTATTATTGTGTTATTGTAACTGTTTTATCTCTGAAAAGAACTCTTTCGGTTCTCTTTCCCCTTCCCGTCCTCCGTCCCGCTCAAGCGGGACTACGGAGGGTGGACAGTCTTCAGTCTAAACACCTTAATCCTGACTACGTGAGTAATCACCAATAATATTAAATTTTAAAAGGCGACTGTCACCTGCGCACAAGCCATTCATGCCACAGAAGGGACAGAATCTTGATTAAAGAGATAGCGAGAAGGGAGAAGGCGAACAGATCTCCGAAACGGGCATAGAATGTCAGAGGAGAATTGGATATGCCAATAGACGCCTTTAAAGTCTCTTCCTCGAAGAGAGAACTCAACGCAATTATCCTGCCATCGGGTCCGATGAATGCGCTAAACCCGGTATTTGCGGCACGTATCATCGGCCTCCTGTTTTCTACAGTGCGGAATACAGCCATACTCAGATGCTGATATGGTGCGCTCGTCCTGCCGAACCAGGCATCGTTTGTGAGATTAATTAGAATATTGGCACCTTCCCTTGTCTGTGTACTTGCAAGTTCAGGAAAAATGGCCTCAAAGCATATCAGAATGCCCGGTAAAACGTGCCTGCCCTTTAGGGGAGCTATTCTATTCCCCGGCTCAAAATCTCCGGCCGCGGGAACCAGTCTATTGATAAAAAACAGATATCTCTTGAGGGGGACATATTCACCAAAGGGTACGAGCTTCACCTTGTCATAGTACTGGGGGGGTTGGTCGTCAGATGTAATTAAATAGGCGCGGTTGTAGTATTTTGTCTTTCCATGAATCTGCTTATAGGCCGGGCTACCGAACACAAGGACCGAATTCGATTCCCGTGCAAGTGAAAGTATTTTTGGGGTAAATACAACATCATCCTGGAAGAAAAAGGGTGCGGATGTTTCAGGCCATACAATCAGATCAGGTTTGAAATCATATGCTGCACGGGTTAGCCTCTGATAGGTTGCCATGGTCTCGGTCTGGTGGGCGGGCTCCCATTTGAGCGATTGGTCAATATTGGCCTGGATTATTACGGTATTGACCATACGGTGAGGGCCTTTTTCCATATGGCCCGCTGTTAGACTGTAATGCCCATACGCCAATGCCCCGCCCCCTACGAGCAGGATAATGAGAATTTCCCACCTGAGAATGCCGTTGCCTTTATCATGACGCCTGAAAAAGAGATGGTAAAGGAGCCCGTTTGAGAGAATGATCAGGAAAGAAATACCGTAGACTCCACATAGATCAGCGATCTGTATGAGATGTAAATTCTCGTATTGTGTGTACCCCAAAAGGCACCAGGGAAAACCTGTCAGGAGTTTTGCCCTCACGTATTCGAGGCCAACCCAAATGCTTGCAATAAACAGCAGGACAAAACGGGAACCTCTGAGCCAGGTGGTTATACCGGAGAAAAAGGCGGGGTACAGGGCCAGATAGAGGCACAACAGAACAAACGGTCCAAGGCTTGCAAGAACGCTCAGATTACCGTAACGGCCAAGGACTACAACGATCCAATATATCAGGGTCAGATAATGGGTTGTACCGGCAATGAAACCTAACTTGAAGGCCCTGGAAAAAGATTCGTTGTTGATGCTTATAAGAAGCGGCACCAATGCAAACCATGCCAGGAAGGAAAGCCTTGAGGGCGGAAAGGAAGCCGTTAGCATAGCACCGGAAAGGATGGCCAATATTACCTTACGGGTAAGGTTTGACCGCTTGCCTGCTAAACTAAAAGAACTGTATTCACTTGCCGCACGCATGATCTGGTAATTTCCCCTCCTTATGATATTTGCGGTGATTGAATTGACCCTATAGTTGCATAAACAACACGTCTTAATACTATTAAAAAGCTTAATCCTTCAAGGTTTCCGCACGTTTTCACAGGCATTTAAGGACATCACTATTTGTGAGTTCGAGCAAGGCCCTCAAAATCGCCGTGTTGTTTACCCTTCGGGAAAGTCCCGCCTAAGCGGGACAGCACCCTCGACTTTTGCAACGTCAGGGTTGAGTCAGTGCCGGGGGCTTCTTTCTTCTTCGGAGAAACCGGGAGGGGCCTTGTGTGTGATGAGGACTTTGTCAATTTTACGTTGATCAGCTTTTTTAATGGTGATTTCAAGTCCCTCAAATGAGACTATTTCATTTACTTGCGGAATCCTTCCCAGAAGGTGGATAACAAATCCTCCTACGGACTCGAATTCTCCTTTTGGCAGTTCCAAGCCGAGATGTTCCTCCAGTTTTTCAACCTCCAAACGGGCATCTACGAGGAGTGTTTCATCATCTATGATCGTTACGAGGGATTTTTCGTCGTCATGCTCGTCCATGATCTCACCAACGATTTCTTCAATAATATCTTCTACAGTAATAATACCGGCCGTACCCCCGTACTCATCGGTGACAATGGCCAGATGGGTCTTTCTTTCTTTTAAATCTCGCAACAGTTCGTTGATTTTTTGTGTCCCAGGCACGAAGCAGGGTTTTCTAAGAATTTCAAGTGGTAATATGGAATCAGGGTCTTTGCCCCATAGCTTTAAAATATCCTTTGCATGAAGGATGCCCGTGATCTCGTCGATATTATCATTATGGATGGGAATTCTTGTATGACCGCAGTCGCTGACCAGCTTGATTACCTCACCCAGCGTGGAATTTATTGGCGCTGCAGAAATCTCTGTGCGCGGAATCATAATGGAGTGGGCCCTGATCTCTTTCAAGTCCAGCACGCCATAAACCATGTGGGATTCTTCATTGCTGATAAGGCCTTTGGCCTGTCCTTCATCAACAAGGTCATGGATTTCTTCCGCAAGGTCGTTGCTGTTGACCGGGTGGAATTTTTTTCTGATCAGGGATTTGAAGAGAGCAAATAGGCCTTGTTCCGAATCATCTTCCAAGGATATTTCTTACTCCTAATTTAGTTTAATTGAGTTATAGTGGCTAAAATGTTTTTGTAAGCTGCCACCAGAAGAAAAATATTTTCATAAATTCTATTTTTATCGGCATTCAATGTCAAGATTTTTGAAATATGGGGATATCAAGAGCTCAAATATCTCTTGACTGTTGCAGATGAGTGAAATATAAGAAAAATTCAAGTGGTAATTATTAGCGGGCATAGCTCAGTTGGTAGAGTACAAGCTTCCCAAGCTTGGTGTCGCGGGTTCGATCCCCGTTGCCCGCTCCACTGGGATTTTTGAGTTTAGATCAGGCCTGCTACCCTTTTTGAGGTTACCAATCGAATCTAAGTCGTGGTTGGTATTCTTCGAATTGCGGACTTTGTGTTGGTTTTTCATATTCCTTTAGGGGGTTTATGTAATAAATCGTTTAACATTATAGTCTGCAGGGAGAAGCGGGCCTCTAAGCCCGCTTTTTTATTCGCCTTCGCCAGAATACTCTGCAGCGACTCGACTTGAGGCCTTCGAGGGAGCCTCAGCCGAACTCCTCGTCGACGAGTCTTGGAGCAGGAATGAATGGCGGGGCGAACCGCGTCGAAGCCCGCCAGGGCGAAAACGGGTTGGCTTCGGCCCAATTCCGTTTTGATAACCGGCAGCTTGCTTTGGAGAGCTTCATTGGTTGTCAAAATCGGAGATAGGAAGTTACTTAAATATTCCGATTCGCGAGGTATGCGTGTGACAAATACCGGCGGTGTCGTAACAAGAGAAATATCTCAACTCATAGAACCCATCCTTGATGAAATGGAGGTTGAGCTTGTTGATATAGAATATCTTTCTGGCCATGGCAGATGGATTGTCAGGATTTACGTAGATAAGGAGGGCGGTATTACGCTTGATGATTGTGCAAGGGTGAGCAGAGAAATCGGCGAATTGATCGATGTCAAAGACATTATTCACCATGCATATGTTTTGGAGGTTTCGTCCCCCGGCCTTAACAGGCCTCTTAAAAGAGAAAAGGATTTTCAGCGGGCCATCGGGAAGAAGGTCAAGGCCAAAATGCTTGTTCCCCTGAAGGGTCGCAAGCATTTTACCGGATATTTGAGGAGCTTCCGGAACGGCACCTTGTATCTTGAAGTGGAAAATAACCTGGTTTCTTTGTCCTGGCGGGATGTGGAAAAGGCCAATCTGGTGTATGAGTTCGAGAATTAAGAAATCCTAATATTTGGCGGGGTAAAACGACATGATTTCAGATTTGACAAGGATGATTGACCAAGTGTGCCGTGAAAAGGGTGTCGAACGGGCGGTGTTGATTAACGCTCTTGAGGAGGCGGTACGAGCAGCGGCTCGAAAAAAATATGGGCCGGATTACGACCTGGAAGTCAGTCATAATGATGAACTGGGTGAGATTGAGGTCTTTGAATTCAAGGAAGTTGTTGAAAATGTAGCCAGCGAGCATGTTCAGATATCCCTTGAAGATGCTCACAAAATTGATTCTGAATCTGAAGTTGGGGACAGCCTCGGCGTTAAGATGGATACGGACACTTTTGGAAGGATTGCTGCCCAATCGGCCAAACAGGTTATCATGCAGCGCTTAAAGGAGGCTGAGAGGCATATAGTCTACGATGATTTCAAGGACAGGCGTGGTGAGATTATCAATGGGATTGTGCAACGATTCGACAGGGGTTCCATTGTAGTCAACCTTGGCCGAACAGAGGCGGAATTGCCTGCTAAAGAGCAGGTGCCAAAGGAATCTTACAAACAGGGAGACCGTATCAGGGCATATATCCTGGACGTCAGACAGTTCAGCCGAGGGCCACAGATCGTTCTTTCCAGGACTCATCCCAATTTTGTGTCAACCCTTTTCGAGAACGAAGTTCCAGAGATCTCTGAGGGTATTGTTCAGATAATACAGGTTGCAAGAGAGCCGGGGAGTAGGTCTAAAATAGCTGTTACATCAAAGGACGCTGATGTGGATCCTGTGGGCGCGTGTGTGGGCATGAAGGGAAGAAGGGTTCAGGCGGTTGTTCAGGAACTGCGTGGGGAAAAAATTGATATAATAACGTGGGATCCTGATCCGGCCAGGTTCATATGTAATGGTCTTTCACCCGCTGAAATCGTAAGGGTGATCGTTGACGAGGCGAACCACTCTATGGAAATAGTGGTCCCCGATGACCAGTTGTCCCTGGCTATTGGCAAGAAGGGACAGAATGTCCGGTTAGCATCCAGATTAACCGGATGGAAGTTAGACGTGACCAGCGAAACCAATTACAATCAGGCACTTAAAGATGGATACAAGTCTTTGCTCGCTTTGCAGGGGGTGGGAGAGAAACGAGCCTCTGATCTCTATGATGAGGGCTTCAGATCCGCAGAGGATATAGCTGGGGCTTTGGTTGAAGACTTGATTGAAGTTAAAGGAATGAACGAGAAGAGGGCCAAGAGCCTCATTGAGAATGCCATTAAATATACAAGAGAAAAAGCGGTTGAGATGGATGAGACAATAGACGAGACAGAAGAATCTCAAAACGGACATCAGCCGCGGCAGGAAGATAATGAAGAGGGTAGAGAAAAATCGTCTGACGGGGAGGAATAAGGGTCATATACCCATAAGGACGTGCATATCGTGTGGGGCAAAGCGAAACAAAAATGAGTTGATTCGACTTGTATTGGACGCCCAGGGGTTGGTAGTCCAGGATGATTATGGAAAGGGTAGGGGTGCCTATGTATGTCCACGGAAATCGTGCTGGGAAAACTTGGAAAGGGGCAACCGCATTATGAAGGCCTTCATGAAAGAGGGTCCCATAGTCATCCGTCCGGAACTTTTTGTTCCATGATTTGAATACTGCCTTCTTTTGATGGTTTCCTGCTGTTCCCTTATTCTGGGAATTGGGCTCGAGGCGGGCGAAAAACTTAATTTTGGGGGAATGTATGGCTAAGGTCAGAGTCTATGAACTGGCTAAAGAACTTAACTTGGAGAGCAAAGATCTTGTAGAGAAGTTGTTAGCCGGCGGTGTAAATATAAAAAACTACATGAGTACCCTGGATGAAGCTACGACTGTAAGAGCGAGGGAAATTGTGTCCGGTGAGGTAACAGAAATCATTGAGGAAAAACGGATAAAAGCTACTGTTATTCGCCGGCGCAAGAAGTTGAAAGTCACGGAGTTAAAGGTAGTTGAAGAAGAGCAAAAGGAAAGAGCTGATGTTCTGAGACCGGAAAAGCCATCTGAAAAAGGCGAGATTCAGGAAGCGGTAACTGAAATCCCGGTGGCACCAAAGGACGCTGAAAAGGAGCCTAAAATAGAAATGGTTGCCGAAGGTAAAACCGCTCAAAAAATAGAATTACCTGCAGAAGAAAAGCCCGCTGTTCCTGAGAAAATTCCCGAAGCAGTGATTCCGGCAGAAAAGGCAGAGCCGTCGGTCAGCCCCAGAAAGGCGGTTAAGCCCAAAAAGGCGAAAAAGAAGAAGGTTGATAAGCCTGCCAAGATAATAAAACGCGCGGAGGAGGGCCCTTTAGGGGCTATCTTGGCAAGGAAAGGCAAAAAGAAGGTTGTTGATGTTGTTCCACAAGCGCCAGTGACACCTAAACCCAGGGATTTGGTGCGGGAAGTCGCTGAAAAGGACAAAGGCATAAAGCCAACCAGAAAGAAGAAAAAGAGAAAAGAAAAAGGTTTTGAACAGGAAGAAGCCTTGGCAAAAGGGGCTTTTCGACTCCGAAAGAAAGAGGTTTACGAAAGGGCCGATCTTTATGAGGGCCGCCCCAGGAAGCGCATGGGAAGGAAAGGCGCAAAGGCCAAGGAAGATGTCAAAAAAGCAAAACAGACCGAGATTACAGTTCCAAAGGCTATTAAGAGAAGGATAAAGGTTCAAGAATCTGTGACGGTAGCTGAATTGGCAAAAGCCATGGGGGCAAAAGCAGCGGAGCTAATCAAGAGATTGATGAATCTTGGATACAGGGCCACCATTAACGAAGCCATGGATTTTGATACAGCATCTGTTTTGGCGGACGAGTTTGACTACGAACTGGAATTGGATGTTTTTGAGGAGGCCGGTTTCCTTGCCGAGACAGAGGACCGACCTGAAGATCTGAAACCAAGGCCACCGGTTGTGACAATTATGGGGCATGTGGATCATGGGAAGACATCTTTTCTCGACTATATTAGAAAGTCCAATATCATAGGTGGTGAATCCGGTGGCATTACACAGCATATTGGGGCCTATTATGTGAAAACCGAAGGGGGAGATATTGTTTTTCTTGATACCCCCGGGCATGAGGCATTTACATCCATGCGCGCAAGGGGTGCAAAGGTTACGGATATCATTGTGTTGGTTGTGGCTGCAGACGATGGAGTGATGCCGCAGACAAAGGAAGCAATCAATCACGCCAGAGCGGCTGGTATTCCAATTGTTGTGGCCGTTAATAAGATAGATAAACCGGAAGCAAATCCTGAAAAGGTCAATAGGGAATTGGCAGAGCTTGACCTTGCTCCCGAAGATTGGGGAGGCGAGACCATCTTTGGAAATATTTCGGCAAAGACGGGCGAGGGTATCGATGAATTCTTAAGCCTTATTCTGCTTCAGTCGGAGATTCTTGAGACAAAAGGAAATCCCAACAAGGAAGCCCGGGGCACTATTATCGAGGCGGCGCTGGATAGGACCAAAGGACCTGTGGCCACGGTCCTTATTAAGAATGGGACCCTGCATCAAGGTAACTACTTCATATGCGGAGACTATTACGGTCGAGTAAGGGCCATGCTTGATTACCGGGGGAAGCAGATGAAGTCTGCCGGGCCATCTGTACCGGTTGAACTGTATGGTATATCAGGTGTTCCAATGGCCGGTGATGAATTCATCACTGTTCCGGATGAAAAAACAGCAAAACAGGTGATTGCACACCGCAAGTCCGAGAGTAGGAAATTAGCAACAGTCAAGAGAGGTTTGGTCAGTCTTGATGACCTTTTTGAGAGGATAAAAGAAGGAGAGGTGAAGGAACTCAACATTGTTCTCAAGACTGATGTGCAGGGTTCTCTGGAGGCGCTTTCGGATTCGCTGGGTAAGCAAAGCACGGAAGAGGTTAAGCTCAAAATTATCCATTCGGCCACAGGTGCTGTTACCGAGTCGGACGTCATGCTCGCATCTGCCTCAGGTGCCATTATTATCGGTTTTAATGTAAGAGCAAATCCGCGCGTTCGCGAGATCGCGGAGAAAGAGAATGTGGATATTCGATATTACGATGTCATTTACAATGTGGTCAAGGACATCCGGTTGGCTATGACCGGACTACTGGAGCCGGTTTATGAGGAGCGCATCATTGGACGTGCCGACATCAAGGAAATATTTCGCATTCCCAAAGTGGGTGCTATTGCCGGTTGTCAGGTTACAGATGGACAGATTGAAAGAAATGCGAATGTAAGGCTTTTGCGTGACGATGTGGTCGTCTTTGATGGAAAAATCGCCTCGCTCAGGCGTTTCAAAGAAGATACGAAAGAAGTCCAGAGCGGGTATGAATGCGGCATAGGACTGGAGAATTTTCAGGATATAAAGCCGGGTGATATCTTTGAGGTCTATCAGATGGATGAGGTACAGGCGGAACTTTAACCTTATTTCTTCGTGACTACTCACGTAGTCAGGCTGAAGGTGTTTAGACTGAAGACTGAAGGGGAAAGAGAACCGAAAGAGTTCTTTTCAGGGATAAAGCAGTTACAGTAATACAATCATAGGATCCCCATGTGTACCATGTTCAGCCCTTTATTAACAGTCTTCAGCCTTCGGCCTAAATAACCTGAGTAGTTACGTCTTTCAAATCGTATTATGGTCGTAGGTACCCTCAAAATAGAATTCTGTTTACCTGAAAACCGATCTCTTAAAGGGAAACGGAAAGTTGTCAGGAGCATGATTGATAAGGTAAAGTCCAGGTTTAACGTGTCTGTTGCAGAAGTCGGTTCTAATGACAAATGGCAGAAGATCGAGTTGGGCATCAGTGCAATCGGAAACGACAGGCGCCACATTGATTCTTCCTTAAATCATATCCTTGAATTCCTTGACTCACTTTACCTCGCACCAATGGTGAATTCCGAGATGGAGATCCTTAATCTGTAAGTAAACATTCAGCCAGAGGAGGAAAGCGGAAGTGGGAATGCGGAAAGCGGAATATAAAGTCTCCAGATTCCGAATTCCGAATTCCGGATTCCGGATTGGGAAATGTTAGCTGGTAAGCGAGCGGTAAGAGTGGGGGATCAGATCCTCAAAGAAATTGCCATCCTCCTTCTTAACAGGGTCAAAGATCCCAGGGTTCAAGGTGTTACAATGACCGGAATCGATCTCAGTAATGACCTGAAACTTGCAAGGGTTTACTTTAGCGTCATGGGGGACAAAAGTGAGATTGAAAGGGCTCTGGCTGGCCTGAACAGTGCGAAGGGTTTTATCAAGAGAGAGATTGGGCTCCGCATGCAATTGAGATATGTACCAGAAATCAAGTTTCTGCACGACGCATCCCTGGAAAGCGGCAGTCACCTGGACAGGATTTTTGAAGAAATACAGAAGGATGAAGGCGTGAGGCGTGAGGAATAAGTGCCGTTGGACAAGATAGCCAGCGTTCTGAATGAGGGGAACTGTTTTCTACTCACAACGCACAGTGACCCTGATGCCGACGGCATTGGTTCCATGCTTGCCCTCGGCAAAGCGCTGCTCGAAGCAGAAAAGAATGTAATTCTCTTGACACAGAAGCCTGTGTTTGCCCCTTTCAACCTTTTAAAAGATGCGAACAGGATTGTGCAGAAATTTGATTATGAAATGGATTTCGACGCTGTTGTGGTCCTGGATTGTGCTGGAATGGCCAGGCTGGGGGAACATCGGATCTTTCTTGAAGGACGCAAGCCGCTGATAAACATTGACCACCACGAAACAAATGATTTTTTCGGGGATTTGAATCTTGTTGATATAAACAGCTCCTCTACAGGTGAACTGGTGTTTGAATTGATAAAGGTGGCAGGACTTCCCATGGGACATCATGTCGCGGAGAACATCTTTATCGCTATTCAGAACGACACAGGTTCATTCAGGTATGAGAACACAACCTCCACATCGCTGAGAATATCAGCAGAGATGATGGAGTATGGTGTCAAACCCTGGGAGGTATCCCGGAGAGTCATGGATGGATATAGCCTATCCAGGTTAAGATTGTTGGAAATGTCCCTCGGTACTATCGAATTTCACCATGAGGGCAAGATCGCGATGATGACAATTTCCCTGGAGATGTTTGAAAAGGCCCAGGCACATCGGGAGGATTGTGAAGGGTTCATAGATTATCCCAGGTTCACATGGGGCGTTGAAATAGCAGTTTTGATTCGTCAGATAGATGAAAATGACTACAAGTTCAGCCTGCGGTCTAACAAAAAAGTGAATGTGGCCACGTTGGCATCCTGCTTTGGAGGCGGGGGACATGCAAGGGCTGCCGGGTATGAGTGTCACGGAGCGATCGGGGCATTGAAGCAGGATTTTTTAGCGGAAGCTATTCGGTTTTTTTAAGCATTTTGCAGTCAGCTATTAGCATCGTTAAACAAGAAACCGAAAGCTTACTGCTGATGGCTGAATATTTACCAGGTTTTAGATGGGATACCCAATTGACGGGATACTTTTGATTGACAAACATGAGGGTGAAACTTCTTACGGAGTGGTCAGAAAAGTCAAGTCCGCCTTCGGAGATTCAAAGGCTCCAAAGGTCGGCCATGCCGGCACTCTGGATCCATTTGCCAGCGGCTTGCTGATAATTCTTGTTGGCCAGGGAACCAAACTGTCTAGTTTTATCATGTCTGAAAAGAAGGTGTATAAGGCAACTATAACGCTGGGAGTAGAAACAGATACGCTGGATCCTACAGGCCAAGTGGTCAAGAAAAGTACAGTGCCTGATATAAGGCCGGCATATATTCGAAAGAAGGCCCGGAAGTTTGTGGGGGAAATCGAGCAGACACCACCTATCTTCTCAGCAGTCAGATATAAGGGCACGCGTGCGTACAAGCTGGCGCGAAAAGGCGTGAAAATGGATCTTAAGAAAAGAAATGTGACCGTATTCTCTCTCGGGATTATTTCCATTGATCTGCCGGATATTACAATTGAGGTTATCTGTTCCGGAGGGACTTATATCAGGAGTCTTGCATCCGACCTGGGCAGAAAACTTGGAACAGGCGCACATCTTAAATCCTTAAGAAGGCAGGCCTCCGGTTCTTTTGAGGCACACCATGCCCTGAGTTCCAGAGAAATTTTAAGAAAATGTCATGATTCGTCCTTGCAAAATGAAATTATTCCCCTGAGGGCTGCACTGCCCGGCATGGGAGAGATCGAAGTAAACAGTATTTTTGCAAGAAAGATAAGAAATGGGTACCAGCCGGCCTGGGAAGAGATTGCCAAGGATTCAAGCCTGGCTGATTGCAGGGATGAATATGTAAAACTCGTCGGAGAGGGTGGGCTTGTGGCCATTATGAAAGTAAAAAACAGCGAGGGGGTTGGTCATGGTGAAGTAAGAATTGAGAGAGTTTTTTCCTGAATGTAATGGTTCCAGGAAGAGGTCGTGGCTTTGCGGCCGCGATGTGTCAACGGGAAGTTCGATGCTGGTTTAAACATATATTTATAGGAGGTAAAGCAAGTGGTTTTAACGCCGGAAGTTAAAAAGGAAATTATTGATGAGTTCAAACTCCATGAAAACGATACCGGTTCGCCTGAGGTTCAGATTGCCTTGCTCAGCAATCGAATCAAATATCTTACCGACCATTTCAAGGTACACAAGAAAGATCACCATTCACGCCGGGGATTGTTAAAACTGGTTGGACACAGGAGAAGGCTCCTTAATTACTTGAAGAAGAGAGATGTGGAAAAATATCGAACTGTCATCAAGGAGCTTGGTATTAGAAAGTAGAAAGGAAATTAGTGATAGTCGGTTGTAAACTGGAAGATTGTGAATTCATAACAGGAAGCAGTTAATTGTCGATCGAGAATCGAAGACAGTGAAAGGATGGATAAAAGAATGATGAAAAGCTATGAAATAGATATTGACGGTAAGACCATACATGTTGAGACTGGCCGTATAGCCAAGCAGGCAAGCGGATCTGCTGTTGTAACTCTTGGTGAGACCGTCGTTTTAGTGACTGCTGTATCTACAGACGAGGTTCGAGAAGGAATCGACTTCATTCCACTTACTGTTGAATATCAGGAGATGTCTTATGCGGGGGGGCGAATTCCCGGAAATTTTTTTCGGAGGGATATGGGTAGGCCAGGTGAGAAAGAGACTTTGACTTCCCGCTTGATAGACAGGCCTTTGAGACCCCTTTTCCCGGAAAACTATCGTTACGAAACACAGGTGATTGCCAGCGTCCTGTCGACAGACAAGGAAAATGATGCGGATATATTAGCCCTTTTGGGTGCTTCGCTCGCCCTTGAGATATCGGATATCCCTTTTTTTGGACCTGTAGCCGGGATTCGCGTAGGCAGATTGGATGGGAAGTTTATTGCCAACCCTACTTTCAGCCAGCAGGCGGAAAGTGACATTGACCTGATCGTGGCAGGGAATCGTTCAGGTGTAGTCATGGTAGAAGCCGGAGGGCTTTTTGTTTCCGAGTTAGATATGATCGAAGCAATTTTCTACGGTTATGAGGCCATGCAGCCCATGCTCGATGTGCAGGAGCAGCTTAAATCCGAGGTAGGAAAGCCAAAACGGATCATCCCGCCGGACCCTGTTGACGAGGATCTTCAGGAAAAGGTCGCAGAAATAGGCAGGCCATTGTTGAGTGAAGTTATTACCACGGCTGATAAGATGGAGCGACAGCAAAAAAGCAGGGAGGCGCGGGATTCTATATTAGAGAATCTGTCAGAGGAATATGAGGGAAGAAAATCAGATATCATGGAGGCCGCGCATGACCTGGAAAAGAAAATGGTCCGTCAGATGATTTTAGAGGACGGAAAAAGGATCGACGGTCGCTCATTTGACGAGATCAGGCCAATAGAATGTGTAGTTGGTTTGTTGCCGCGGATTCATGGCTCTGCCCTGTTTACGCGGGGAGAGACCCAGGCAATGGCGTTGACCACCCTGGGGACGGAACAGGATGAACAGAGGATTGAGACCCTTTATGGAAATCTTTTCAGGTCGTTTATTCTGCATTATAATTTTCCACCGTACAGTGTGGGAGAAGCCAAAAGGCTCAGTGGCCCTGGCCGGAGGGACATAGGTCATGGGGCGCTTGCTCGACGTGCCCTTTTACCCGTGATGCCTGACAAGGAGGAATTTGGATACTGCATCAGGGTCGTCTCTGAAATCCTCGAGTCAAACGGATCTTCCTCCATGGCCACTGTTTGCGGGGGGTGCCTTTCCCTTATGGATGCAGGTGTTCCAATTAAGGATTCGGTGGCGGGCGTCGCAATGGGGCTTGTATCAGATGGAAACAGGGTGGCTGTGCTGACAGATATTATCGGAGATGAAGACCATTACGGTGATATGGATTTCAAGGTAACCGGTACACGAGACGGCATAACCGCTTTACAGATGGATATTAAGATAGACGGAATTACAAGAGAGATATTGCAAAAGGCGTTGGAACAGGCAAAAGATGGAAGGCTTTTTATCCTGGACAAGATGAACGAGACCATTTCCAAGCCGAGAAGTGAAATTTCCGAGTATGCTCCTACTATTACTACAATTCAGATCAAACCCGAAAAGGTCAGGGTGCTTATCGGCCCTGGGGGTAAGACCATCAGGGAAATCACTAATACATCCGGGGCCAGAATTGATGTGGATGATGAAGGAAAGGTCAACATTGCCTCTGCTGACAAAGAAAGCGTTGATACTGCTATCAACATGATTAAAGAAATCCTTCAGGAGGCGGAGGTTGGCAAGCTTTTTATGGGGAAAGTGGTAAAAATCATGGATTTCGGCGCTTTTGTTGAGATCTTCCCCGGCACAGACGGTCTTGTACACATATCACAGTTGGACCGGGAAAGGGTCAACAAGGTTACGGACATCCTCAATGAAGGGGACGAAGTCCTTGTGAAGGTTCTGGAAGTGAATAATGACGGAAAGATCCGTCTCTCCCGCAAGGCTGCCTTAGGCGAAAGCTTGGATAATGTTTAATAAAACAGTTTTAAAAAACGGTGTCAGGATTATTTCCGAGCAATTGGAACACCTGCAGTCCGTTTCCCTCGGTATCTGGGTGGATACCGGTTCCCGTGACGAGCTGAAGGAAGAGAACGGAATATGCCATTTTATCGAACATATGATTTTTAAGGGAACTCGGAATCGCAGCAGTCTTCAGATCGCCAAGGAACTGGATGCCATAGGAGGCCTGTCCAATGCATTCACGGGAAAAGAGACTACCTGCTTTCATGCCAGGGTTCTCGGCAAGCACTTCACAACCTTATCTGATATTCTTTCTGATATTTTCCTGAATTCGTCCTTTGATGTTAATGATATGGAACGGGAGAGGCAGGTGATCCTTCAGGAAATCAGCATGGTGGAAGATGCACCGGATGATAATATCCATGTGCTCTTCAACCGGCTTTTCTGGGGCGGGCACCCTA
Organism: Deltaproteobacteria bacterium; assembly: GCA_019308785.1. Classification (GTDB taxonomy): domain Bacteria; phylum Desulfobacterota; class DSM-4660; order Desulfatiglandales; family Desulfatiglandaceae; genus JAFDHL01. Next base: position 14,798 of record JAFDHL010000008.1, on the reverse strand, counting down.
TCGGAATGTCCATTCTGGGGACTTTAGAAACGGTATCTGCGATAGGTAAGGAAACAATTCTCAAATACATTAATGAATATTATGTGCCGGAGAAAATACTATTGGTGGCGGCCGGGAATGTGAATCACAACTCAATGGTTTCCTTCTTCGAACCCCTATTCGAGTCCGCTTATGGGGGAGGGAAAACAAGTTCCGAAAGAAGCATTCCTCGCACCAACGGGGGCCTTTCCGTTAACTTTAAAGAGTTGGAACAGGTACATATCTGCTTAGGAGGGGAATCGCCTTCCCAAACAAGTGACAGGCGATTTGCCTGCGCCATTTTTAGTACAATCCTCGGGGGCAACATGAGTTCCCGCCTGTTTCAGGAGATAAGGGAAAACCGCGGACTTGCCTACTCCGTATACTCCTTTCTTTCAGCGTATGTGGATACCGGCTTTTTGGGGGTTTATGCGGCGACTGATTTTCAGAATGTGAACCCTGTCCTAGAGACGATTCAGGCCGAGATCAAGAAGATAAACAGAGGAGAACTCACCAAATCGGATCTGACCGCAGCCAAAGATCATCTGATCGGTGGGATCTATCTGGCGTCCGAGAGCGCTGATAACCGTATGATGCGTGTTGCGAAAAACGAGATCATCTTCGGTAGATATGTGGACTATGATGAGCTGATCTCTAATCTGGAACGCGTTACCGTTGACGAGGTAGTTGAGATTGCCGGCCGAGTATTTGAGGACGGTAAAGTTTCTCTTGCAGCACTCGGCCCAATTAGAGAAGAGGATCTTGATAAAATTAATATTGTATTTTAGCAACTTAAGACATTTTTTCCCATGGAGTTAGGGTATAAGTGGTCCCTGAACCCTGTGAAGTGTTAAGAATTAGGTTTTGGATAGAATACACATCAAAATAAGGCGTTTTAAAGACAGCGAAGACATTCCCCTGCCTGACTACGAATCGGAAGGCTCTTCCGGTATGGATATCAGGGCGGCTGTTAAAGAGCCTGTTCCTCTCATGCCAGGTGATATAAGGCTTATTCCTACAGGGTTGGCTGTGTCTGTACCCCCTGGATACGAGGCTCAGATTCGACCGCGAAGCGGGCTGGCTCTTAGTTATGGTATTGGCATGGTAAATTCCCCGGGAACCATTGATTCGGATTACAGGGGTGAAATAGGTATTGTTATGATCAACTGGGGTTCTGAATCGTTCCTTGTCAAAAGAGGGGATCGTATCGCTCAGATGATCATATCAAGAGTGTATCGCGTTGATCTTGAAGAGGTGGATGATCTTGACGCAACACCCAGGGGAAAAGGGGGCTTCGGGCACACTGGGGTTACATGAAAAATGCAATACGATTTTCTGTTTTGGCTTCAGGCAGTGGCGGAAATGCCTGTTACGTCGAGACTGAAAATACAAGAATCATAGTTGATGCCGGCCTGAGTTGCAGTGAGATCGAGCGACGTCTCGAGTTGATCGGGGTTCAGCCGGAAAGTCTTGATGCTCTCATTATAACACATGAGCACGGGGATCATATTAGAGGGGCAGGGCCTTTATCTCGCCGCTATGATCTGCCCGTTTATATTAACCGCAAGACTTTTAAAAAAGGGCTTAAGATGCTGGGCAACCTGGCCAGACCGGTAATCTTTCAAACCGGACAAAGCCTGGCCATCAGGGACCTTGGTGTGGAGACCTTCACCAAGTGCCACGATGCATCCGATCCATTCGGCCTTGTTTTTACTGCCCTCGGTGGGTCTTCAAACTCTAATGGCACAAGAATAGGTCTGGTTACCGATCTTGGGCGGAGCACAAGACTTGTGGAAGATCGCTTGAAAGGGTGTCATGCCCTGATTATAGAATTCAACTATGATCAGGAGATGCTGGATAATGGACCTTACCCACTGGATCTTCAAAGGAGGATAAAGGGACAGGACGGCCACCTGTCAAATGAGCAGGCAGGAGATCTTCTTCGTGCTGTTGCCCACGATGATCTAAGAGTTGTGGTTCTTGCCCACTTGAGTGAAACCAATAATGAACCGGACAAGGCCTGCCAAGAAGCGGAAAAAGCCTTAGCAAAATGCGGTCTTGATAATACCAGGCTTCTGATCAGCAAACAGGATAAAACTGGGCCGATGGTTGAATTGTAGAACCGATTAATCCATGTCCGTTGGGTGTGATTAATCACTGGGTAACAAAGCCCAACCCTTATGGTGGGGTTATGTTGGTTGGCTATGCCGGTCAAACGCCTCGGCATAGCACTCTTCTCCAGTACGCATCTACTCCTACGCTGCAAGCGGCCCTTCCTACGGTCTGCTGGAACGGAAGGATCAAAACTCCATTGGGCCGTTGCAGTGCAGACCGCGACTCGGGCCGCGGCACAGGACAGAGCAGTTTTTATCCGAAAGATGCGTCCTTTCGAAGAGTCCTATGCCTTCGCCTCCCGCAAGTATGCAGTAGTGGAACCCCGTCCTTTGGGTGGGGATTCTTTATTGTTGAAACAAGCTTTTTTCGAGCAATTTCTTAAATGGAAAAGGAGAAGGTAAACAAAAGAAAACGCGTTAAAAGGGAATATGTGTGCAGCTGCTGTGGGAATAAACAGCTTTTTTGCTGGACCTGCCCCTGCGGGTTTCAGATTTGCAATGCCTGTATGGAGGAAAATCTTTGGGGATTGACCTGCAGCAGTATTAGCTGGCAGTGCCCCGATTGCGGTGCCATGAGACCTTTCTAACGGGGGTGATTGTATTATGACAAAGCCTGGGAAAGTATTTATATTAATCGTAACTATCTTATCGTTTTTTATAGGATGCGCAGAGGTCCCTCTTACCCAGAGGAAGAGCCTTCACCTTGTGCCTCAATCGCAACTACAAACCCTGAGCCTCCAGCAATATGACAAAGTCCTTAAGGAATCCAAGCTTTCAAAAGATCAGAAAAAAGTGAACATGGTGCGAAGAGTTGGAAAACGGATTGCCGGGGCTGCAGAGGGATTTCTCAGGGATTCAGGACTTGAGCATCAGATCAGGAATTACCAGTGGGAGTTTAACCTGATTGAAGATGACAAGATGGTCAATGCCTGGTGCATGCCGGGAGGGAAGGTTGCGGTTTACACGGGGATACTCCCATACACCCGGGACGAAACCGGCCTCGCCGTTGTGGTGGGCCATGAAGTTGCCCATGCCATAGCCAGGCATGGAAATGAGCGAATGAGTCAAGGCCTTCTTGTGAGCATGGGAGGAATAGCCTTAGCAGTTGCTTTGAGAGAAAAGCCTTCCAGCACTCAGAAGTTATTTATGGCAGCGTTCGGCATGGGGGCCAGCGTGGGTATTCTACTGCCATATAGCCGTGTCCATGAATACGAGGCGGACCGGATTGGTTTAACACTCATGGCCAGGGCAGGTTATGATCCGAGAGCGGCTGTCCCATTTTGGGAGAGAATGATGAAGCAGGGAGGGGCTCGACCCCCTGAATTTTTGTCCACACATCCCGCTACTGAAGCGAGGATAGCCCAGATCAGGGAACTTATTCCCGAAGCACTTCCTTATTATGAAAAGTCGCGGTAACAAAAATAGATAAGTAACGTTCAAAACTCTTCGTATCTTGAAGGTCATGGGTCTCTTTTACGCCCAGGACACAGGATATGGCCTAAACCCGGGCAGCCCGCCGCCCGCCTTGGTTTGCAGGATTGCCAAGTCCAGCGCTCTGGCCGAGTCGATTCTGAAAAAAGAGTCCCATGCCCTTCATTTTGACAAGATCGGTCAGTATTTGGACACCATACTTAAGAATCCATGCACGGGAATCAGATGAATTCATATCCCATGCGAACAGTTTTGAACATTACCAATGGATTAAAGGTTCCGCTTCAGACGTCAAGAATCATGTCAAGAATGTTATCCGGTCGACTATATAACCATGCCCCGTGATATCACCAAGATCAAACACCGCATAATTGAAAATCCCTACCTCAATGTTGTTCTTTACCGGCCGGAGATTCCAGCCAACACAGGAAATATTGCACGACTGTGCGGGGCTGCCGAAATCCCACTGCACCTGATTCATCCCCTGGGTTTTGAAGTAGATGACAAACATCTGAGAAGGGCAGGTTTGGATTACTGGGATGAGGTTGATGTTCGCCACCATTCCGATTTTGAATCATTTCTGGAAAACATAGAGGGAAAGAGGAATCTTTTAGTCTTCAGCCGGCATGCGTCCCGGAAATACACGGAAGCAGAGATAAACCACGGCGACTATCTGCTGTTCGGCCAGGAGACCCTGGGGCTGCCGTCCCACATCAGATCGTCCTATCCATGTTATTCCGTACCCATCTGGGGAAAGGTGCGCAGCCTGAATCTCTCCACAACAGTTGGTATCGTGGCATATCATTACCTCCATAAAATGGGAAGGTTTTAGAGGCGAAGAGGAGACGGGGGTCGAACCCTGCTATCCTCTACATTTTTGGGATAACTGGGAGAGGAGTTCCATGCCGTTTCTTGCATGTTCAGGTTCCATGGTGCCCATGCCGCACGCGGGTGTGAGAATGGACCTTTCGGCGAGTATGTCCGGGTCTATGCCCCATTGATGAATGCGGCTTAGACCTTCTTGAAGTTTTGAAAAGAGGCCTTCCACCGTTTCTTCCCCGGTGAAGTTGGCCGTGGGAATAATTCCCCAGGCTATTATTCCGCCCTCCTTGAGAAACCGCACAATATCATCGGGATAAAGCAGGAAATAATCCATATACTCAAATGCATCGAAGTTGATGATGTCAGGCCCGGCATCTATGATCATTGACCAGTCCGTGTTCCCGCAACAGTGAATGCCAATGAGGGTTTCGGAGTTCTCCCTCAGGTAATCAATAACGGTGCGCAGATTTTCAATGACCTCATGGCGTCCTATTGGAGTAAAGGCCGATCCGAATCCTGAAAGGTAGGGTTCGTCTAAGAAGATGATCGTCTTATTCCCGGACTTTTCAATTTCCCGGACCTGCCAGAGTGCTTTTATTGCGATGCCCCTTACCATGGCCTCCAGGATTTCCGGGTTGTGAAGCACGGAATTGCCGTTTGTGTCAGTGATACCTGCCGCAAATGTAATAGGGCCTACTGATTGCCCCTTAATATAAGGACCCTCAAATCCGCTCCGGTTAATGAGATCCAACAGGGAAAAAAGACCAATAGCATAGCTTTTGCTTATGGAAAAGTAGTCAACGTCCTGAGCCAGAAAATGTTCGTAAAAGGTGACAAGTTCCGATTCGGCATTCTTTGTTTGTGAGATGGCGAGAGACCTTTTTTCCTCGATTGTTTCCAAGAGAGGGAGGCCTTCACTATACTGAATGTTCATGTCTTCGAGGTGAGTGCGTTTTACAAATTGAGGCCAGAAGGGTAGGAAGGGAAGGTGTTCCAAAATGTCACGACATGTGGTTTCAACGTCTTGAAACGGGACACTTCCCACACCGGTGGCCATAAAGTTAAAGGGCGGTCTTTCATCAGGCATGGCTTGATTCCTGGATTCTGGCCAGCCATCCTTCCAGAATTCCGATCATCTTCTGCTTTCTTTTTCTTATGATGTCTTCATCGGTAACCCGGATATCTGTTTCCCCTGTAGCGAGTGCTTTTAACTCGTTTAGGCGTTTTGCGGCGTCTTTATCATCAGGGTTGGCTGAGAGAATGTTTTTATATATGTTTATGGCTTCCTGGATCAACCCCTGGTTATAATAGATTTCCGCAAGTGTAGGCGTTGCCAGTTCAGCAAAAAAGTCTGTACCTTCATCCTCCTGCGCCATATCCTCCAAGGAATCCTGGGGCTTTGGCAGGGGTTTTTCTTGTTCGGGTTTTATCCTGTCCTGGAGGTCAAGGGCTTCCTCATCATCCGGGCAGTGTGCCAGGTATCGTTTCAGGACGTCAGCGGCCTCTTTAACTCTGCCCTGCCGGGCATAGTTATCTGCCTGAATTTTGTAGGTAGAAATCAAATGCTCGATATGAGAGGCAACCCTGTCCAGTTCTTTCTCTGCCTGATCAATAGAGCCAGCCTCCAGGTAGCACTCGGCCAATAGACGTCGTAGTCGATAATCGTCAGGATAAATATTTAGTGCATTGACGCATTCCCGGATCACTTCACTGGTTCGCCCCTGTTTTTTCATTTCAGTGAGGAGCAAGAACAAGGTGCTCTGAGAAGGTCCACTGCCTAATATTCGGGTAAAAAGCTCATTTGATTCCCCCATCGTTCCATTCCTCCTTTCGGGATTTCCGGTTCTCTCCAACGTGTTTCGATCTTGGCGGTATCGTCCCGACAGTTCTGTCGCCGGGTTTTTTCTTTTTAAATCTGTAAATAACCTCGTTTTCCTTGATCAGGTTGAGTTCCCTTCTGGCCACTGATTCTACGTATTCTATATCGGTACGAAGACGGTTTATCTCTTCCAGCAGGGCCCGGTTTTCTGCAGCCAGTCGACGTATTCTATCAATATGGGCCTGGCGTGTCATTTCAGCGTTGTAAAGGTGTAAAAAACCGCGCTCGCCAAAGGCCAGCCAGGCCACAATGGCTCCTAAAAAGCAGAGGATAATTAATGGGAGTTTCCAGAATTTCCCCTTTTTAGAACTCAATTTAAAATACCTTTTTTGGCTCCCAATTGGCTGCAATAATAATGGAAGAAACCCCGGCCCTTTTGGCAAGGTCCATGACATTGACTACCCTGCCGTGGCTCACATCTTTATCAGCCTCCAAAAGCAAATGAACCCTGTCGTCTTGTTTTACAAGACCTTCCAGCTCCTGCTCCAGTTGCTTAAGGTCGATTTTTTTCCCCTTAAGATAGATCCTTCCCAATTTGTCAATCACCAGCGTGATTTTGTGCCCCTTGCTGTCGTAATCTTTTTGGGTTATTTTGGGCAGCCTGATAGGGACCCCCGAGGCAATGTGGAAGTGAGAGGTCAACATGAAAAAGATCAAGAGCAGAAAGACGATGTCTATCAGGGGGGTAATTCCCAGCCTCGTTTCTTCCCCTCTGGGTTTCCTGAATTTCATAGGCCACCCCACTCTATCCTGCTGTCCTGTTCCATAAGTTCCAGAAGCCTGATGGAGTTTTCTTCCATCTCGAAAATGAGGGTACTGGCCTTATCCTTCAAAACCCGGTAGCAGACCAGGGTAGGTATGGCGATGCAAAGGCCGGTCGCCGTTGTAATCAGAGCCTCGGCAATGCCTCCTGCCAGAGGGGCTGGGTTACCAATACCCTGGACCGAAATAGCGTTAAAGGTTTTGATCATCCCGGAAACCGTGCCAAGAAGCCCCAGAAGAGGGGTCAGATTAGCAATAGTTGACAGGATATCCACGTTTTTCTCAAGAATTGTTGCCTCCCTGCTCCCCCTTTCTTCGATGGCCTCCTTGACAAGCCACATTCCTTTTTGCGTGTTCCTTAAACCGGCCATAAATATCTTGGCAATTGAAGACATATCATTCTGACACAGAGAGATGGCTTCTGAAAGTTTGCGTTTTATCAGTAGTTCTTCCACCTGATGGATAAATTCCTTGGGAATTATATGGTTCCGCTTCAAGACCCACAGGCGCTCCAAGAAAACGGCCAGCGCCACAATGGAGCAGAAGATGATAGGGTACATGAAGATGCCACCCTTTATAATAAGATCAACCATGGTCCCCCCGAAAAAATTGGTTTTTTAATCTTTCTAATAGCATATCTTTAGACCTATAAGGAAGTTAAAAATTGGCAGGAAGCGATGCAATCGTTACGCAAATGCGGGACTGAAGTTGAAGCGTAGCCTAGGTGTGGGATTTGATAGATGATGTGGAATTTGAACGCAATATTGCTTTAGTACATCTTATCCTTGACACTCAGCCGGGTTTTACAAATAATATCAAAGAGTTTTTCTCTGCAGATTCAACCGGGCAGGAAACTGAGATGCCAATTTTTTGTGTGGTGACGTGAATCGAGGTAATCACTATTGAAAAAGACATCGGGAAAAGAAAAACCTTTAGATAGCGTGGATGAAAAATCTCTTTTTGCCTCACAGAGGACTGTTCTAACGGAACTTTACCCACTTTCCAGCAAAGAGGTTTTAAATCGAATCCTGGAACATGACCATCCTCGGCAATTGGTCCAGGAGTTGCCAAGTGAAGATTTTTTCTGGCTGGTAAAGAAGGTGGGTGATAATGATTGCCTGCCAATCCTGGAATTGGCCTCCGAAGAGCAGTGGCAGTATCTCCTGGACCTGGAAATATGGAGCAAAGACAGCCTGCATCTGGTGCAGGCCTTCCGGTGGATCGAAAGGCTTCAGTTAGCCGATCCCGAAAGGCTTGTTAAATGGTTTTTCACTGAAGGCCAGGACCTTGCCTATTACTTCCTTTTTAAAAGCATCCATGTAGAGGTCAAAAAGGAGGATGAGATTTATGATCTTGATCAGGGGTTTTTCACCCTTGATGGTCTTTTTTATATCAGAGTGCTGGATGATAAGCAGAGAGATTCAATAGGGAATCTTTTGCGAACAATGGCCAGTGAAGACCTTAATCGTTACCATGCCCTGCTTTTAGGACTTGCAGGCGTACTTCCAGCGGAAATGGAAGAAGAGATGTACCGGTTGAAGAATGTACGCCTGGCCGAACATGGTTTTCTTCCCTTTGAGGAGGCAATATCTGTCTACTCCCCATTATATCCTGAAGCTATAAGCGTTGGGGAACCACCTGAGACTATGAGGGGCATAGTACTTGACGAAGCAGACCGAGGACTGGTCCCTGTTTCGCCTCTTTATCACGCTATGGGCGAGAATCTGTTGGCAGCAACTGTTTCAAGGGTTACAGACAGCGTTTTGCTGGACAGGATTGCCCTTGAGTTTACCGGGCTTTGCAACCAGATCCTTTCCGCTGATGGACTCTTGGTCAATGATTTTGATATTTTAATCAAGACCTGCCGGAAGGCGTCGGGGTATCTGAATATAGCCTTTGAGAGGCTATGTGGCGCTGATGTTTCTTTGGCTGAGAAACTTTTGAGGACCAATTCCTTAATGTCCGTTTTTCGAGTTGGTTTCGGACTGGCGCTGGAACTGAAGTGGGAAGCTGAGGGCTGGATAAAGAAGAGCTGGTTCAACGGGCAGGGCCTGGACTTCGGTTTTTGGGGCGATTGGTGGGGGGAAACCCTGGCAGGTGTCGTGGAAAATAAACCCCTGCTTTATGTCGGACTTGAGAAGGGAGAAGAATACAGGGATTTTGAAAAGCTTTCCGAATTAGATGACTGCCGCAAACTTTTGCGGCGCCTGATTGTTCTGGATAGGCTGCTTGAGCGTCTGGCAGGACTTTATCCATTTAACAAGGACACGATTCAGGATTCCCCGCTGACATTCCGCCAGTTCCTTTTCAATCTGTGGGCCAGGCACTTGTTGAAACTGGAGCCATGTTTTTCGGGTATTTTCCACACGCAGGTAAAGGAATTCTTTAGCCTGCTCAGGGTGAACGAAAAAACCCCCCCGTACCGGATGGCCGGGTTTGAAGAGGCCTTTATCACGGATTATATGGAATATGCTTCCGATTTTGAGCCGGAGACTGCCGTGACCCTCAAAGATGCTTTATCCCTCATCTGGCAGGAATTTAGAGAGGAGCATGAATGGATTACAACGATTGACCCGGACGGCAGGTTCACAAGGTTTATCCGGATTATGCCCTTTCACGAATCTCCTGCTCAGTGAAACAGCCTGTACAGGTTTTTCCCCACATGGAAAGGGTTTTTTCCTCCCCGTAAGGTAACAGGTGCTCATAACCGTCTTTCATGAAGTTTTTTAAGGCAGAGACCGGTATCTTAAGCCCTTCAATACCTATTTCTTCATTATCATTCTTTCCGGAAACCATGTCCTCAATCTTCATAAGCAGAAACCTCCTTGGTTAAAGTGAAGTGCCTAAAGTGAGCTAAAATGCCTAAAGTGGATACGAATGTTTGAAAATATCCAATGCCCGCCTGCCGTCCGATGGGCAGGTCGAATGTCGAATGTCCAATGTCGAATGTCCAAGTCTAAAGTTTTTGTTGTTGGATATTGGATATTTTTTTGTACTCTGTCTCTTCGTGCCCTTCGTGTCCTTCGTGGTAATAAGTATACCCCCCGATCCCCGATCCCTGACCCCCGTGAACAGTTACATACGTTCCGATTAAGTCCTGATTTCCTGTTTTAAAAATACAAGGTACGAAATTGCAAAACAGATCAGTGTGATGGCAATAAGGGCCGTCATATGCGGAAAGACAACGATCATGCTCTGGCCCAGGGTAAGAGGGTTCTGAAACCGCGACGACAGGAGTTCCTCCATAGGGCCCATCATTATAATGGATCCCGTTGTCTTGCGCATGGGATCAATAATGATTTCCGTAGCCTTGGAATAGAGGACCATTGGGGATATGAGCGAAACCGTTTCCTTGATCCGCATATTTTTTACAATAATTTCAGGCTTGGTCTGGTTTTGACTGTCCGCAGGGGCCACTGCATTGGCCGCCACCTCAGCACCCAGGGATATGAAAAACGACAGGAATATCCAGAGGGCCACTGAGGCCAGCGCAGATGTGGCTATGCCTTTGAAAAAGATGGAAAAAAGGATTGAAATCCCGAGCCAAAAGGAGATGTAGAAGATGCTGATAAGGAGATAGACTAAAAGCCGCCAGATTTCCTCTATTCCGGGAACAACGCCCACAAGGGCCAGTCCAAAACCGGAGATGACCAGAACTATCGATGTCAACAGGACGCTGATTGTGGCTACGCCGGCCAAAAATTTCCCATTGATGACCGCGTCGCGGTAAATGGGTTGTGAAACCAGTTTAACAAGGGTGCCCTGGGCTCTCTCTCGGTTTATTGAATCAAAGCCAAGGATTAGCCCAATAAGGGGACCAAAGAAGGCCACGAACTGGATCATGGAGAAGAGTGCACCCGGTGAACTGAAGAGCATGAGAAAAGGAAATCTGGTCTTGGCGAGCGCCTCAAGATTCTCTTTCATGTGGATCCCGGCCATGTAACTGGTGATGAAACTGACCATGGCTATCAGGGCAAAAAGGATTACAAACCGGTAGCTGCTGAAGTGATCGCAAAGCTCCTTTTTAAAAACAGCAAAAAGGCCTGACATGTTTATACCTCCTGGAAATATTCCATGTAGATTTCTTCCAAGGAATACTCCTTTTCACCCACCCCGAATTTTTCCTTTGCCAGGGATGTGATGGTTCCTTCGGCAACCATTTTGCCGTTTATCATAATACCCACACGATTGGATATCCTTTGCACCTGGTGAAGATTGTGGGAACAGAGCAGTACAGTGATTTTTTTGTCCTGGTTTAATGAATGGATGAGGTCTATCAATCGAAGTGCGCCTTCGGGATCCAATCCAAGGGTGAGTTCATCAAGAAAGAGTATGCTGGGTTCTTTAATAAGAACCTCCGCGATGCCGAGACGTTGCTTCATTCCCCTGGAAAATGCCCCCACTTTCTTGTGCGCATCCTGTACGAGGCCTACCAGTTCCAGCAGTTCATTGATTTTCTCCTCAGTCTTGTTTTTCTGAATCCCGTTCAGACTCGCCACATATTCCAGGCTTTGCACCGCATCCAGATCCTCGTAAAAACCGACATTTTCAGGGAGATAACCGACAATGCGTTTTACCTCCTTAGCCTTTCTTAAAGGGTCCAGTCCACAGATTTTTACAGAGCCACCTGAAGGTTGACTCAGTCCCAGCAGCATGAGCAGGGTTGTGGTCTTGCCTGCACCGTTTGGACCCAGAAAGCCGAAAATTTCACCCTCTTTCACCTTAAGATTCAGGTTGCTTACAGCTTCATACTGGTTGTATTTCTTGGTGAGATTTACTGTTTCGATAATTGTGTCGGCATCCATATCAACGCCTTCCGAATCTGATGAACAGGAACACAAGACCTGCCATGACAAGGACAATAATCCCTATGCCTATCCAACCCCAGGCAGTGGAGGCTTTGACAGTGACCCTCAATTCAAGGGTTTTGGAAACCTTGCCTGCCTCTGCGGTGAGTCCAACGGAGTAATCACCCACCAATGCTTCGTCCCTTGGGGTGATGGAGACCTCGACCTGTTTTAATTCTCCTGGAGGTAAGGTGTCAATTTTTTCAGGGATGAATTCCGTCTTCCAGTTTTCCGGTTTAAATGAAAGGAATTGCAAATTGGTCAGTGTGCCGGAACCGCTGTTTTTGACATAAACGGAAAGGTTGGCCTTTTTGCCTCTGATGGCGTTCAATGAAAGAAGGCCGTTTGCAGTACCGGCGTCCAGCTTATAGGTTCCGGTCAGTGCCACCGTCAGCTTGACCTCTCCTACGGCCTCCGGCGAACTTACTTTTACCAGGATAGGGTACTCGTCCGGTTTTTCAAAGGGATAGGGTTTTACTTCAACAGCCACGGTCTGGCTCTGGCCCGACTTCAACCTCAGGCTGGAGATGTATTTGTCTTCGTAGGCGGGTTTGAAATTGATATCCCAGTTCTCAGGCCCCTGGAAAGTGAGGTTAAAGATGCTGTCCTTGTCCAACTTGTTTTCAACTTCCAAGGAAAACTCGAATTTGGCGTCCGTGGGACCCCTCAGAACCGGATAAGAGGTAATAATATTGATTCCTTTGGCTTTTTTCTCCTTCTTTTTCTCCTTGACAGTAATGATCAACTGGCTTTTTGAGGTCAGCTTTCCGTCAGCGGTTTTTGCCTCAATGCCAAACTTGTACTTACCGGGTGCCAGATCCTCATCCGGCTCAGCCCGAAGTGTCAGATTTTTGGATTTATCGCTTTCCACATGGACGCCGGTAATGCCGAAGCTATAGGTCTTAACCCAGGCCTTCCACCCTTTTGGAATAGACGTGACCGTTAGATCGATATTCTCGTCCCGTCGTCCGCGATTAGTTACGATCAGGTCGATACTGACATCTTCGTCTTGTGAAACAATTACGCCCGTGTATTCGGGCGCGACGGAGATACCTCGCTCGGGCAGCTTTATTTTCTTTGTTTCTTCAGATGCCGAAGTACCTGAGAAGATCAAAAATACGCTGACCGCCACAAAGACTGTGAACGCAAATAAACAAAAACCGTCCCTTTTAATTCTCATCATGAAACTTAGCCTCCTTAATTTCCACCGCGAATTTCCGGTGGGAACTTGTGGTTCGTATTATATAATGTTGACAATCCTGTAAAAAGTCTCGAAATCGTCATGCCGGACTTGATCCCCGCTGAACACGGGATCTGCGACCGGCATCCAGAACGCATTGAAATTACTGGATTCCGGCTTTCGCCGGTATGACGGAAAAGAGCATTTTCCGACTTTTTCCGAGACCATTAATGTTAGACCGACAAACTTTATTCCAACAACAAAAGCCAGGGAAGTATTCAAAATTAATTGTCATTTGTTTTCTCATGTTTTTCCAGGAGATTTAAATCATATCCTGCCTTTTTATAATTCTCAAGTGCCCTTATTTTTGTGCCCCTGTCTTTAGACTTTTCTGAATGTTTGTCCGCCAGTTCGGCCGCATGGCTCCACATGCCCTTTTTTTCATATTCGGTGATTTTCTTTTCGGTTCTGACATATTCATCAGACGTCTCAATTATTGCCGCCCGGCACCTGGATATGACTTTCTTAACCTTGCGCCCGCAGTTTGGGCAGTCCGAAAGCGGCGCTTCATTAATAGCCTGGATAATCTCGAAGCGGGTTGCGCATTTTTTGCACCCCTTTCCCGGTTCAATGGATTCATATTCATAAATGGGCATTGCCAATACCTGATAACCTCGTAAAAGTCACTTTGCGCCTTTTTACTCGGCGGGGAAGGGCTTCCCCTCCCCCGCCATTTGAAGTAAATTCAATCCCGCGTACCGCGGGACCACCCTCACCCCAGGCCGGGGCTTACTCCCTCCTTCGCGGGGACAGGGTCGGTTGGGAATCCAGGAATGCTGCGATACTGAAATAATCTAATAAAAAATCCATTTTGTAAAGGTTCCGAGTTGGCTCTTTTTAGGATAACTGATTAGAAAGATCAAGCACTCTATTTAAAATTTTTGGTATCATTCAAAAGTATTTCCATCAACAATGTATATTTCATCCAGCAAAGAAAAAACTTGACTAACTAAAGTCACTCTGTTTTAAATTCCCGCCAACCCGGTCCTAGGAGCCTGTCGGAGAACCGGTTCTATTGGAGGCTGATGGAAAATCTCCAGATACAAGGCATCCGAAATCCCGAGGAATGAGGCATACATACTAGTACGCCGCAGTGACGAGGGATGAGGATAACGCAGTAGATGGGGGTTTTCCGACAGCCTCCTAGAACGATTGAAATATTCAAACCTATAATGAAGATGCTTTGTGAGTGCGTGAAATAGCCGGAAAACCCTCGCTTTTGCAGTTGCCCTGCAGTTTGTCCGGGGCACTGTAATATGTTCCGATTTTCTTTCCATGAAAACAAGCCAGGATGAAACATACCACTGGATGGCCCTTTATATGATTCCGGGCTTGGGCAATATTGCCTTCAAGAATCTGCTGGCAAAGTTTAGCAACCCGGAAGCCGTTTTTGAGGCAGGCATCTCAGAATTAGTTGAGGTTGAGGGGGTACGCAAAGAAACCGCCTGGAAGATTATAAACAGGGAGTTTACCACAGAGCCGGAAGAAGAACTAAGGAACGCGGAAAAATTCAATGCGCGGATTATGATTTATACAGATCCCTCTTACCCGGGTATTCTAAAGGAGATTCATGATCCCCCGATGCTTCTATATGTCAAGGGAGAAGACATTCCGGTCAACCGAACGTTCATAGCCGTTGTGGGATCAAGGAATGCCAGCCATTACGGGCTCAAGGCGGCGGAGAA
>JAFDHL010000169.1 GCA_019308785.1 Deltaproteobacteria bacterium | reverse complement strand
CCTTCGCCTTGATGCTTGGGCCTTGTGTCTCCATTATACAGTAAAAGCAGGGGCATGGGGGTCTCTTTTCAAAAGGCGCATAGGGTGACCTTTTACGGAACGTTAGTGAGGCCTGAAATTTTATCCTTGGACAGCCCCAGAAGGGACTCTTTGTCGTGGCGTTAGGCTTCAATATCTGCTCCGGGCCGTCTATTTGCGGGAATGGGGGCGTTCGACTCTTTCGGTGCGGGAATGGGGGCGTTCGACTCTTTCGGCAGAAGTTTGAATGCGATTTTTGAAAAGAGAGCCACATGGCCCATCCACTATGTATGCGGCTGGGCATAAAATGTTTTACTGGGAAACAAAGCTGCCCTTTGGGTGGGGATTCTTTAAGACGGAACACACAGGGTAAACAGGTATCCGGATGATCATGGTCTGAATACCGTTACTCTTTTGGAATTACCGCTTAATCTATCCAGATTTCTGCTGTTTATTTCAACGCCCAGTCCCTGACCATTTAGTGGCCCTGCCTCACCGCCCGGTCCAAAAGTGACATTCTCAAATGTGATATTTTCTTTTAACAGGAATTCGTCATAAGAACCATCATAGTATAAGGCATCTTTGCAAAGGAGGCTGAGCACCCTCCCAGCGGCAGACAGTATGCCTGATTCGCCCAGATGACTTGCGATTTGGAAGTAAAGTCCGTTAGCGCGCAAATGTTCAACTATTCTGAGTGATCTTTGAAATCCGCCGCACTTTGATAATCGTACGTTTACCATCTTATAATAACCATCCTTGATAATCCTCTCAACGTCTTCTAAGGCGCAGGCCGATTCATCGGCCATCAGAATTACACCGTTGTCTTCCAATACCTTGGCGAAATGTGCAATACCTGCATCGCCCGGCACCATGGGCTGTTCCACGACTTTGACTTTGTACTTCTTAATAAGCGGTATGTGCAGCAGGGCAAGTTCGTGATTCCAGTCCATGTTGATATCTATCTTTAGATCGCAGGAATCTCCAAACACGGAGTTGACTGCTTCAATTGCTTCTTGATTTGCTGAAAAATCTTTACCCATTTTCACTTTTACTTTGTTGATTTTCATCTTTTTGATAAATCGACATATCTCAATAATCCTGTGACTGTTTGCGAAAGGGACACCTGCCCCGTAATAAACTCTGTTGGTATAGTAATCTTTGGGAAAATATTCTGTTATTGATTTATCCTCATTCTTAGCTAACGTATCCAAGAGAGAGATCTCAAGGGCGCAAATGGCCGAGTTATATTCTTTTTCACTGGGAAGGCAGTCAATGAAGTCCCAAATCTGGGAAACATCATTAAGCTCCCAGGGAAAAGTATCTTTGTGTATGAAATGGCTTACACTCCTTGCCGCACTTTCTTGTGATTCCCCTGTAACGTATGGTCTGGGAGCGGCTTCACCGTATCCCATAATTTCCCCATTATCGGTAATGACCTCCACAATAACGTTTTCGGCATAAGCCCCCTTTCTGTGGGAGTGAGAAAAATCGGCCGTAAAAGGAAGTGAGATTTTGTATATATTAACTTTCTGGAGTTGCATGGCCGGCTTTGTTTTCATGACTTGTCAGTTCCGGAGAAGGCTCTGTAGGCAGGGTGAGAATGAATGTAGTGCCTTTGTTGACTTCGCTTTTTACTTCGATGCTCCCGCCATGGTCCCGCATGTTTTGATAGGCAATGAAGAGCCCTAGACCGGTACCGTTGTGCATACTGCTTTTATGCTTGGTTGTAAAATAGGGATCGAATATTTTATCAATTATGGATTCGGATATCCCCTTCCCGTTATCTTTAATCTCAATGAGGACATTGTCTGGTTTGCCATTTTCGGTGCAGTCTTTTGTTATTATCTCAATTTTTCCTCCCTTAGGTGTGAAATCTACAGCATTGGAGAGGATGTTTAAAAAGACCTGTTTCATTTTTTCGGAATCCATTTTCACCTGGGCTATACCGGGATCAAACTCACGGATAATTTCAATATTCTTGGCATTGCTCTGTGGCGAGAGAAGTAGGGCCATCTTATCAATCAGGTCATGAAGATCGTCTAATTCAAAGCGCGATTCTCTCTTCTTGACGAGATCCAGAAGTTCTGAAATCAGATTGTTCACCCGTGTTGTCTCTTCCATTGCAATATTGTAGAAGTCCTTCCGGAATTCTTCATCATTGTATTTCTGTGGCAGCATCTGGATAAAAGTCCCTATGGCTGTCATGGGATTCTTGATTTCGTGGGCCAGTCTGGCAGCCAGATTGCCCAGAAAAGAGAACTTTTCGGCCCTGCTCAAAAGGGCATGGGATCGTTTTAGCTCGGTCATTCGTTCCTGCAGCGTGCTGTAAAGCCTTGCGTTTTCTATAGCTATGGCGATCTGTGGGGCAAAGATTTCAAGGGTTTCACGGGTTTCTTTTGGGACGCCTCCTTCATAAGCAGCATCAGTGGCAATGACGCCAATCACCTTGGATCTGGTTATCAATGGAACGACAAATACCGAGATCGGTTTGCTATGGCTCAAGACAATGTTTTCTTTTCTCAATCTCGAATCTTTCACCTCAGGAACGTACTCCGGTCGTCCGGTGTTTGTGACCCTTGCAAGGATGTTACTTACTCGATCAAGGGGAACCCTGTAATGCCTGATATCCTCAGGGATTGGACCGTTAAAACCCACGCCGTGTATATATTCAAGATGCTTTGTTTCCTCGTTCACCAGCATGATGATGGCACGGTTAATCCGGCAAACGTTGGATAAAATATTCATAATAACAGTCAACAGCTGTTTAAGGTCTAAGACGGAAAGGATTGCCTTTCCCGTGTTCTGTATGGCCAAAAGCTGTTTGATTTTATAACTAAGTTCCTCATTCAGCTGGTTGACCTCTTCATATTTCTGCTTAATGATCCTTTTGTCCGCCTCCATTTCCCTAATTGTTTCCTTTAGGACAGATTTTGATGTGAAAAATCGTGAAAAAATTTCATGGAATCTGTTCTTAGGAGACCATTTCAGATGGTATTCACAATAAGGTGCGCCTTCAAAGTAACAACATCTCTCTTCTAAAGTAAGGGGTTTCCCTCCCCAGACAAGCGGCATAAAAGTATAGGCGCCCTTATTCAGCAGGCATATATCTTTTGATACATCCATCCTGGTGTTCCAATGCAGGCGGACAATACCCTGGTTCCTCTTGGCTTCCACTATTTCGACTTTCTTATTTCTGTTCCATTTATCATTTATTTTCTGGGCGTGTTTCAGGGCCATTTTTGATGACCAGAATGCCTTTACTATGATGCCTTGGGCGTAGCCCAGAGTAGTTTTTTCTACAGCATACCTGGATATCTTATAGGCGACTGTTTCATCATTGAGAATCTGTCTGGCCCTTTTAAGCAATTTGGAAACAACAGTGCAGGAGATCCAGTTATTGGGATCTCTCAAAAAGATTTCGGGATCAGGGAGGGTATCAATTTCAGGATCAAGGTCATCCAGAAGAAAAGAGCAGTCACCATTATTGTGTTTCTCTATGTAATCAATGATAGCCCTGGAGTTTATGCAGCTTACTTCCTTTTCCATATAAGACCTCTCAGCATCATTAATGATTAGAATGGCAAAGTCCGTGTGCTTCTTTGTCCCGACATCCCCTCTTTGTATTTTTGTGTCAGCGCGGGCATCAACTCCCTGAAAGCCGAAAGGCTTTTCCCCTGCACATTGAATATCCCCCTGTCACTGTCCGTAAAGCATACATCAGGAATTATGTCATCATTCAAAGCGTGGGCCGGGAGTCGAAAAAAAGGCATCATATTCAAAAGGGTTGTCTGCAATTTTGGTGTGATATTGGAAAGGTTAAAGATGTCACTCATATTAGCGAGAATAGTTTTAAAGTCCAGATCTTTTGAAGGCTTCCTGACAACGTTCTGTCCAAAAACGCCATCATCATCAAATACAACATCCGGCGAGGACAGGGCAAGGCCGTGAATCTTGGTTTTTGGATATACCCTGCATTCCCCAATCTTAAAAACGTGCCCGCCTGGCCCGCTGTTTTTTGATAACTCCTCAGCAAAAACAAGGCTTTCTTCAAGGTTTTTCTTTGTATCGCCCGGATATCCGGCAATAAAAAATACCATTATGGGGATTTCATTTCTTACGGCTTCATTGAAAATGGCAATGGTATTGGAGATGTATTTCTCATAATGTGATCTATCTCTGACCTTATTCATCCGCCTTAATGTGTCATAACTTGCCGATTCAAATCCAAGAGCCAACACACCACAGACATCCGCAATGTGGGGAATTATGGATGGATCCATAACATCACAGCGGGTTTCAAAATTGACTTTCATACCCAATGATCGAAGATAGGGAAATAAATTGAAAGACTTGAAAAGTGCATCGCTGACCATCAGGGTGTGTGCGTCGCTCTGTTGTGACAGGTTGCTCAAATCACTACGAATGATTTTGGGAGGGACCTCTTTCCTGATGGGCCGAATAAATTCTTCCATGCAGAAATTGCAATGATAGGGACATCCACGGCTGAATGCGTAAGGCAGAACATCATATGCCTTGGGGTATTTTAATAATTCCAGATTCAGAAGGGCCTTTTTTTCAAGATCAAATCGCATGCCTTTCCTGGTCAGATGGATGTGGCCATCCTTTTTCCAGGCCAGGCTGGGGATACTTTCGCTTTTAGGATCTTTGCCTTCTTCCAGGAGTTTGACTATCTCAAGGGCAGGCACTTCGCCTTCACCAATCACGATCAGGTCCACAGCCGGGGTTCTGGAAAATACTTCCTCATAATAAAGGGTTGGAAAATAGCCGCCCCAGAAAACGAAAATATCGGGATCGAATTTCTTGATGAGTTCAGACAAATGGACGGCTTCTTCTGCCTGGGCAATGGCGGTACATGAGATTCCCACACCCCTGGGTTTTATTTTAGACAAATCCCTGATAAATTCCCGGTATATTTGTTCTCTTCCTTCCAGTGTAACAGGCACACCGTAATCCACAGGCATGGAAATAATGGCCGTTTCCGCCTCGGGAAGGTTGTGTTTGACAAAGCTTGCCAACTCCATGATAGGTAATGGGTATGCCGGGACATAAATCCCTATATTTCTCGAAATGGGTTCGACGAATAGAATCAAGGCATTCTCCTTATTTGAAATGAAACTTGATCATGAAACCTTGCCCAGAGAGGGTCTCAATAATGAGAGAGGTGACGGCCTTTCCGTCATAATGTCGCTGGATGGGAGTGTTTTCATATCTGAGTATTTGCTCCACTGATACCACTGTTCAGGAAATTTGTATATGTACTTCTCCAGGAATTTGAGCATCTTGGCTGCAATTGACAGATCCCCAAGGCTTAAGATCTGCCCTGCCACTTCTTCTAATGAATGTGCAATAAATTGATATCCATGGTTATTATCTCTATGCATTATACAAAAAACAATGGAAGCGCAGCACCTTTTCAGTAATATATTTATGGTTCTGTCCGAGTTAATCTGTTTACCCAAAAAAAACAGGGTGTCCTGACGGGAAGGTCTCCATTCACCAATTTCATCACATTGTGTAATTACAATTCGATTTTCTCTCAGGTTGTCAAAAATAGCCTTCATGATATTGGGGGTGTTGTCTGCATCAATAATCCTGGTTGCAAATTTTCCCGCCTTTTGAATTGATATGTCACGTAAATGGTCTGATGAAAATCTCGCAATAATTGTTACAGGGTAATTGCTGGCAGCGAGATAAGCCGGAATATACTCAACCCCTCCAAAATGTCCAGTAATCAAAAGAACTCCTTTACCGTTTGAAAGCGCTTGGTTTATTGAAGTGATACCCTGGCTTTTTATGTGCATTTCCAGGAATGTCTTCAGTATTTCAACAGAAGAAAAGGCATTAAAAAGTTTTTCGTAGTAGTGAGACAGAATGCCCCGAAACACATCCCTGGTAACAGTATTTATTTCAGAATAGTTTTTGTGATCAGCAAAAACAGTGTGGATTGCGGATTCAACTTTCCACTTCTCTTTTCTGTTAAGAAAAAAATATAAATTTCCCAAAATGTATATGTAAAAAAAGGCGATTTTCCAACTGAGCCTTTTATACAAAAAGACATTAATCCGCCACTGTAGAAAGGAGCTGAGGTTTATTTTCACGGAAACATCCCCAGTGAATCCATAATGGTGTGTGTTTGTCGATAACCTAGATTTGATAACCTCGTAAAAAGTCGGTTTGCGCCTTTTTACTCGGCGGGGAAGGGCTTCCCCTCCCCCGCCATTTGAAGTGAATTCAATCCCGCGTAGCGCGGGACCACCCTCGCCCTCCCGCTGTGCGGGATTGACGGACTTTTTACGAGTCCGTCAAATTTACGTAATTAAATCCTGTCAATATTCATGCCAAAACCTCACATGTGAGCATTGATTTTGAAATATGTGGGGCTGAAACAGGCGGGGAGCATTTTTGAGTATGTTAGGAAAACCCTGTTTCATCAGCTTTTGGCGTGGTAAAATCCAAAGAAACGAAGGTCTGTTTCTTTACCGTTTGTTTGAAAGGTCAGAACGGATTTGTGTAGGGTTTTTGGGCGTGCACAAAAAAATGTGCATCCATGCACAATTTTCTGTGCATTCTTCAAAAAATTTCTGTAAATTGCAAATACCCTGAGCCTTTCCCGGCCCAAGCTTGCGTGCCGATATAGATGGAAAATCGACACTAACAGTCTATTTTGTGAATTATATCTCAGATCAGAACTCTTTCGGTTCTCTTTCCCCTTCCCGTCCTCCGTCCCGCTCAAGCGGGACTACGGAGGGTGGACAGTCTTCAGTCTAAACACCTTCAGCCTGACTACGTGAGTAGTCACGAAAAGGATATGTAAGGGGAAAAGGGTAAACTGATGACAGAAATGGCGGGAACAAATATGAATAATAAGGCTACTATTCTTGTTGTTGATGATGAGCATGGCGTACGCCAGTCATTTAATATTGTCTTAAAGGATGAATATTATGTCCTTCTTGCCGGAACTGGGGCTGAAGCGATTGATATTTTTACATAACGGCGTTGATCTATTAGAGAAACTCAAGGAAATAGATCCAAACACGGAAATCATCATGGTAACCGCTGTCAAGGAGATCCCGACAGCGGTAAAGGCAATTAAATTGGGGGCCTATGAATACGTGAGTAAGCCTTTCTTAGTTGATGAGGTATTAACACTGATCAACCGGGCATTAGAAAAACGTAGTCTCGTAAGGGAAGTCTCCTATCTCAGGAGTGAACTGGAAAGGTACCACCCGTTTGAAAAGATGGTGGGCAACGATAAGGCGATAAGGGCCATATTCGAATTAATATCAACTATTTCCAAGAGCGATGGGCCGGTACTTATCCAGGGAGAGAGTGGAACGGGAAAG
>JAFDHL010000168.1 GCA_019308785.1 Deltaproteobacteria bacterium | reverse complement strand
TTGAGCCTGTAGCGGAGAAACCAGAAGGAGAAATATATGGCCAAGCATGTTTTTGTTGCTATTGTTCTCATATTAACCATTGTTTTCTTTGGTTTTAATGAAACGCCTGCACGTCCGGTTGAAAAGGGCTCTCATGATGGAGTTTTGATAAAGCACAGCAGGATTTCAGCGGACCTTAAAGATATTCCGCTTATGGAGTTGCTTATTCGGATACAGGAGCAATGTAACGTCTGGTTTAAGTGTAATGAATCATTACTTGATGAGAAGGTATCCGTCCGGTTCAAGGATTTATCATTAGAAGACGGCATGAAACGTATCCTTTCCTCCATGAACCATGTTTTTGTATTTGATGCCAATGGGAGATTGGCCGGTGTGATGATATTGGGAAAATCAAAAACAGGCATGGATATGGCCAAAAACAGGCACTTAAGTCCCAGGAAGCCTCCATCTGCAATGGCTTTGGGTAGAGATACCGCAAAGGACTATTCTGAATCAACGTCATACTCATCGGAACGTTCAAAGCCAAGGCCAGTAATTCAAAAAGCTCAATTAGTCAAACATCCGAATATCAAACCTGCGGTCAGCAGAGTTCACCACGATAATGCCTCAGTGGAAAATCCTGATTCTGCCAGACCTGTAAGTGCGTTAGGCGTCTCCCGCCATATGATGAAACCGATGCAGGACCAATAGAGACCACCACCTACACCATCACTGCCGAAGGTCCGGGAGGAGAGCCTGCAATCCAGAGTATTACAGTGAATGTGAATGGGTGACCCCAAATTTATTCCCCTGTCCGATGAGGGGAGGGCATATTTCCAGACCTGGCTTCCCGCCCAATGTAGCCTCTATGAGGGCTAATTTGGCACCCGATTCTAAACCGGGGTAATTGATCTGGATCCGCTTTGGCTCCAGGTTATACTTCCTCAGACGGGCGAGGATATCCACCAGACGAACCGATGGGTAAATCAGGGCCAGCCTTCCTTTTTTTCGGAGAATACTTGTTGTCGCGCGCAAAATGTCATCAACAGATGCCAGAATTTCGTGTCTGGCAATTGCCCTGCGTGGGTCCGGGTTGATTCGTCCGCTTTTGACCTTGCGATATGGCGGGTTGCAAATGATCACATCGGCGGATTCTCTGGCCATGGGAGGCCGTCTGATATCCCCGAGGATGATGTTCATCTTATCCTCAAATCCGTTTAAAAGGGAATTTCGCGCAGCCTGAGAGACCAGTTCTTTTTGAATTTCAAGCCCAAACGCATGTCCAACCTGTTTTGTAAGCAGCAGTATCAGAAGGATCACGCCGCAGCCCGTGCCGAGATCAACAACAACATCTCCGGGCCTGACCGTGACGAATTGGGAGAGCAGGATGGCATCGATGGAAAATCTGTAACCGTCCTTGGATTGAATCAGCTTCAGGCGGCCTTCCATGAATTGGTCGATGCGTTCATCGGCCCGGATTTTAGTCTTATGGGGCCTGAATGATTTCATGGGGATCTATTTTGTTGAATACCAGTCCGGTTAATACCTTGGGGTAAAAATAGGTCGATTTTCTTGGCATAACCAGGGAGTTGCCAGCGATCTCTTTTACATGATCTATCTTAGTGGGGTTTAGCAAGAAAGCCATTTGGTAGTTGCCTGATCGAACATCGGAAACAGCCGTCCTTATGCTGCTTTGATAATGAAATATCTCTTCATTATCCAGGTCTTCTTTGCTGAATCCAAGGGCTTTCTGGAGAATAAATCTGGAGAGGACGAGTACATCAAGCTTTTTAAGAGAAGGATGAAGATCATCCCCCATCTCATTTCTTGCGGCCGGCTTAAGTGAGAAGAGGAAGTACTGGGCAGCCTTATGCTGGTAAAAGGCAATAACCGAATCGGTACTCCCTGCCTGTTCGAGCCTCTGTTTCAGAGCAGCGCATTCATTGGGTATATCGGTACCCGGAAAAGGAACTTCTGTTATTCGAAACCATTTTCCCAGCTTCTCGAGAAAAGGTGTGGGCTGAAAATCAGGAACGCTTTTAATAAGCCGATGGGAGGGCAGGATAGTCAACCCTTCATCGCTCATGTTGGTCAGGTACATCATCACGTATTCATAGGACCTGTTTGCGGGCCGCTGACCGTACCTGGCCCTCATGATGTTTCTGAAATTACGTGCAGTCTCATAACGATGGTGGCCATCTGCAATCAGGATGGTTTTTTCTAACATGGAATCCGCCACTTCCTTAAAGAGCAGGGGATTTCGCAAAGTCCACATCTGGTGTTTCGTACCATCATTGAGATCGAAGGCTATTAGGGGGTCGAAGTCGATATTTTTCCTGCAAGTATTCATTATTGTGTTATCCGGGTCCTCATAGAGCCCGAATACCTGGCTGAATTGAGCACTGCAGGCCCTCATGAGCTTTAAACGGTCATCTCTATGTGCCGAAAAGGTCCTCTCATGGGGCAGGATAACCCGGGAATCTTCGTCTTCTATACGCACAAGAGTAATTACTCCCCACCTTGTAAGCGGAGGGCCATCGTTTCCGGGATCGTATGTCAGGGACGTAACGTAGATACAGGGTTCATCCTCGTTGAAAAGGATGCCGGCAGATTCCCACCGTTTGAAATAATCCGCAGCACGTGTATACCTGTTGTCCCAATCCGAATCCCCGGTCTTTTTTTTGCCCAGGATTAAACGGATGACATTGTAGGGATCTGCCTGGTAATATAATTCCTGTTCATCCTCTGAAATCACGTCGTAGGGTGGCGCAACCATGAGTTCGAAATCTTTTCTCACGTGATAATTATATGTCAGGCCTTTAAAAGGTGCTATGTTAGCCATGTCTTGGTTCCTAATGTCCGAGAAAGTCAAAAACTAAGTCTTTAAGGCCGGGGCTTACTCCCGCATTGCGGGACCTGTTGACGGACTTTTTATGAGTCCATCAGTTTTTAACAGAGGACATAACGGTGTCAAGGAAATTAGTAAGTTTAAAGCTGTCAGCTGTCAGCATTCAGCACTATTTGCCAGGAGGTTTCAGCATATGACTGCAAACCAGAGTCGTCAAGAGTTGCAAGCCCGCGAAATGGATGCGGATATCGTTATAGAAGGCGGCACGGCCATTACGATGGTAGACGGGCAGGAGCCGCTTCCGGATACCAGTATATTCATAACAGACGGGAAAATCACGGACATTCGGAAGACAGATTACCAGGGGAACCAGGTTTTGGACAGCCGTGTGGAGATTATTGATGCAAAAGAGGCTATTATTATGCCCGGCCTGATCAATGCCCATACCCACGGGGCAATGACCCTTTTCAGGGGTTTTGCCGATGACCTGCCGCTAAAGCAATGGCTATTTGATAAGATCTTTCCTGCCGAGGCAAGGTTCCTCAATCCTGACACGGTTTACTGGGGTTCCCTTCTTGGGTGCCTTGAGATGATAGCATCCGGAACGACCTGCTGCGTTGACGGGTATTTTTTTCAGGGTGATACGGTCCGGGCCGTTCATGAATCAGGACTCAGGGGGCTTATTGCTCAGGGTGTAATAGATTTTCCTGCGCCCGGCATAACGGATCCAAAGGAAAACATAAGGGTGGCAAGGGAATTCATAGAAAGATGGCTGGGATACTCGGATCTTATAACACCGGGCATATTTTGTCACAGCCCTCTGACATGTTCCGACCGGACGTTGAAGGCCGCTAAGAAAATATCGCAGAGTTTTGATTTGCCCCTGCAGATTCACCTTTCTGAGACCCGTGAGGAGGTTGACGAGGTCATGAATAAAACCGGGAAGAGGCCGGTCCATTATTTAGACGAACTCGGGTTGGTTGATGAAACCCTGATAGCTTCTCATGCGGTATACTTGGACGACAATGAAATGGAATGTCTTAGAAAAAACAGTGTGAAAGTCGTCCATGTGCCTGAGAGTAATATGAAACTGTGCTCCGGAGCAGGCAGAATATCCGATATGGTAAAGATGGGCTTGACTGTTGGACTGGGTACGGACGGTTGCTCATCCAACAATAACATGGATCTCTTTTGCGAGATGGATACTGCAGCTAAACTGAGCAAGGTCTTTGATAATGATCCGACCAGTCTGGATGCAAGGACAGTCCTCAAAATGGCCACCATTTGGGGGGCGGCTGTCCTGGGCCTTGAAAATGAGATTGGAACACTTGAAAAGGGGAAAAAGGCCGACATTATTGTCCTTGATCTTCACAATCCTCATCTCTGCCCGGTTTACGATCCGGTATCGGTTATTGTGTATTCTGCCAACGGCTCTGACGTAAAGGACGTCGTCGTGAACGGCAAGGTTTTGATGAAAAACAGGAAATTTACAACGTTAAATTCAAATGAAATTATGGAAAAAGTTAATAATATCAGTAAAAATATAAAACTGTGAGTAACTGATGAGGAGTCAGAAGTCAGGAGCCAGAATTCCGAATAGAAGCGGTATATGTCAGCATTAAGTTAGGTAATTAAGCATTTTTTAGGAAGCTTTCGACCATTTGGATAGCGTCACGATATTCAGATGCATAATGCACGCCGGGGATGTCCTTCCAGGTTATAAGACCGATGACTTTTTTTTTCGTTTTCAAGGCCAGGGCAATCTCAGAGAGTGTGCCATAACCTCCTGCTATGGAGATAAGGATGTCAGACGCCCGGATTATGAGTAAGTTTCGCCCTTCATCAAGGCCTGTAGGTATGGGAACCTGGATATAGGCATTAGCCGATTCCTTTTTGAGACCGGGAAGGATGCCCACAGTGACGCCGGTCGATTCTGAGCATCCTCTGGCAGCCCCTTCCATAACGCCACCAAGCCCGCCACAAATGAGTATCCACCCCCTTTTGCCTATCTCAAAACCCACATTTCTGGAAAGCTGATAAGTGGAATCATCACATGTACCTGCGCCGATAATACCGACGTGATAGGGCCTTCCCATGGTATCTCCTCCATGTTTTAAAAATATTTGTCTTTATCAATAATTTTATAGTGTCCGCCGTAATTTTCAACAAGACACTATTTGGTTGACTCAGTAGCCATAATCTGATTAACCGTATAACGTGTCAGGGGCATTGCCGCAAGTTTTCATTTCGAGAGCGGTTTTTTATATCAAGCGCTAATTCCTTTTGAGAGAAACATAAACCAATGGGTAAAAGAAAAAAAACGAGCACTTTTTTGGCACTCGGGTCGGTTGTATTGGTCCTGGTCCTTCTCGGCTGGTTTTTATGCGTCATATTTGAAGGGGAAAAACCCGGGATAGCACTTCGACCCTTACCGGATTTCCTTTCAGGGAGTCAGGAATTCGGGCTGACCATCAGCGATATGAAAAGGGGTCTCAGGATCCTTGAGGTCTCTGTGAAACAGGGGAGACGGGAGATAAGCGTTTTAGAGAAGACGTTCCCATTTAAGGGACTACTTAACTCTGAAGGGATTGACAGGTACAATACACGGTTTTCAATTGACCCCCGTAAACTTAATCTGGCGCAAGGCCGAGTTGACCTGGAAGTTCGTGTTAGGGATTATTCAAGGAGGAACGGTGGAGATGGGAACCTGTCTCTGATTCAGCATAAAATGGTTGTTGATACGATTCCGCCGGCAATAAGGGCCCTGAGCCGGATGCATTATGTCAATCTTGGAGGTACCGGTTTGGTCGTTTACCAGGCATCTTCGGACACAGTTGAGAGCGGCCTTTTCGTGAATGATGTGTTTTTCCCTGGTTTTCAGACCGGTAGAGAGTCCCAGAGAGGACTTAATGTCTGCTATTTTGCCATTCCCCATGACACAAAAGCACAACCAGAAATATATCTCTGGGCAAAAGATAAGGCGGGGAACCTTTCAAAGGCCAATTTTTACTATCATATGCGCAGAAAACGGTTTCAAACAGAGAGAATCAATATCACGGATCGGTTTTTAAGACGTATTCTCCCCTATTTTGCTTTTTGTACATTTGATCCGCAATTAAGTGACATCGAAAAATTTCTTAAGATCAACCAGGAATTGAGACAGGAGAATAATTCGGTATTTTACAATTTGAGAACAGAAACAGATCCCAAACGGCTCTGGAAAGGCACCTGGATCAGGCTTAAAAACGCTGCAACCATGGCCGGATTTGGTGATCGGCGTTTTTATTACCATAAGGGACAAAAGGTTGACGAGCAGGTGCACCTTGGTGTGGATCTGGCTTCACTGGCAAATTCCGAAGTCCAGGCATCGAACAATGGCCGCGTGATCTTTCGCGATCGCCTTGGGATATATGGTCTTACGATGGTTTTGGATCATGGCCAGGGTCTTGCCTCTGTTTACTCCCATCTGAGTGAGATAAGAGTTGCGATGGGTCAGGAGGTTATGAAAGGAGAGGTGATCGGATTAACCGGACAGACCGGGCTTGCAGGCGGGGATCATCTTCATTTCGGGATTATGGTGAATGGCGTGTTCATTAATCCTGTTGAATGGTGGGATAGCCACTGGATTCAGGACAATGTAACAAGGAAACTGGAAATTTTAGATAGAGAATAAACAGCATTTATTGAATTTTTGAAAACCATGCCCTTCCCCGCATAGCGGGATCTTAGATGGGCGTGGATTCTTTAATTCTATTTTATGTTTACCTGTTAAAGCCTACCTGACAAATGACAGCACATCGATAACAGCACGAAGTGCCACAACATCGATAACAACATAGTTCTTTGACAATCGAATAGCCACTCGTTTTAAGCTCATGGACAACCATCTTTTTG